>JADGQJ010000051.1 GCA_017881885.1 Chloroflexota bacterium | reverse complement strand
GGCCGGGGTCATGCGCGCGTCCGGGTCGCCGACCTCGGCCAGCATCACCGGCACGAGCGCTGGAGCGGGGGGAGGGGCAGGAGTGGCTGGAGTGGCTGGAGTGGCACGGACAACGGGGAGTGGCGCCTGAGCTGCCGGCGCGGCTGAGACGGCCGGGCTCGCGGCTGGAGCAGCCGCGGCCGGGCTCGTGGCTGGGCTCGCGGCTGGAGCAGCCGCGTGCGCGGCGACCGTGCCCGCTCCACGGGGAGTGGCCCCTGCCCCTGCCGCTGCCGCTTCCTCGATCTCCGCGATCTCCGCGTTGTACGGGACCAGCTGACCTTCTTCGACGAGGATCTTGCGCAGGACGCCGGCAAACGGCGAGGGGACTTCGGCGTTGACTTTGTCGGTGATGACCTCCAGGAGAGGCTCGTCCTTGGCCACGCTGTCGCCGGGCTGCTTGAGCCACTTCCCGATCGTCCCCTCGGCCACACTCTCGCCGAGCTGGGGCATCGTCACTTTGGCCACGTAGCGTTCCTCCTGCGAGGTTCCCCGGCGGTCTCGCCGCCGCCGTTGCCCCTAGTTTGGCGCATCTGGCCCAAACCGGGCCACTCGCACGCGGAACGGGCCCGCGGTGCGGAATCCGGTATGCCGAGCTATCGCCAGGCTCTGGTCTTTGCGAAATAGCAATGGTGATACTCGTACGCCAGCGTACGGCAGCGTCAGCGGTTTCGAAAGCAGCGGACCTGGCCAACCGCCGGTCGATCCACGCTCAAGAGTCCGAAACCCGACTGTTCCCCCGACGCCGGCAGGCCCGAAAGGCAGCCACGTGCTCGCGTAGCAATACTGGGATCGCTATCGCGCAAGTTTCGCGGCTCGGGCTCCCGGCGCGCGGCTCGGGCTCGCGGCTCACGGCTCGCGGCCGCGGCTCGCAGCTCGCGGCTCACGGCGCCACCCACCGGAGCGTTCCATACCGCGGCCCGGCACGACCCCGCGTCGGTTCAGCGTGCACCTGCCACGGCCATCATGCTTGCGGAGAGCCCGGACCGGGCCGTCCCAAGGAGGATCGTGTGACCAGAACGATCGTGCTCATCCACGGCGCGTGGATGACTCCACTCTGCTGGGAGGGCTTCATTCGGCGCTACGAGTCCCGAGGCTACCACTGCATCGCGCCGGCCTGGCCCTACGACGACCGCCCCGTGGCCGAACTTCGTAGCTCGCCGGCTCCGGAGCTGGCCCGCGTCGGCTTCGGGGAGTTGACCGACCACTACGCCGGGATCATCGCCGCCCTGCCGGAGCCGCCGATCATCATCGGCCATTCGATGGGCGGTCTCGTGGCACAGCAACTCCTCGACCGCGGCCTCGGCTCAGTGGGCGTGGCAATCGATCCAGCGCCGCCGCGCGGCGTCTTCGCCGGCCCCCGCGCCACATGGGCCGGCCTGCCGACCGTGCTGTCGTGGGGCAGTTGGCGCAAGGTTCGACCGATGTCGTTCAAACGCTTCGCCTGGAGCTTCTGCCACACCCTCGAGCCCGACGAGCAGCACGCCGCCTACCAGCGCCAGGTAGTGCCGACGCCGGGTCGGCTTTACTGGCAGCTCCTCTTCGGCCGGGCGACGAAGGTCGACTTCGGCAACGCCAAGCGCGCTCCGCTCTTGATCACGGTGGCATCGAAGGATCGCGCCGTGGACGCCTGGACGATAAGGTCGAACTACGGCAAGTACCGCCACTCCCCCGCCGTCACCGAACTCCTCGAATTCCCCGACCGCACGCACTGGCTCATCGCCGCGCCGGGCTGGGAAGAGGTGGCCGACGCGGTCCTCGGCTGGGTCGAGAAGCGGTCCGGCCAGACGCGCTAGCGGCGCGGGCGACTCAAGGCAGGCCCACAGAGCCGCAGCGGGTCGCCGGCGCTACGGTCGGCCGACCGGCTTCGCGCCCCGACCGGCTGCAGCCCGGGATCCGACCTGTGTAATCTTCCGGCGACGGGCTCACTCGGGCCGGAAGGGGATGAGGTGGGAAATGATCGACCAGCCGGCGGCTCCCGCGGCTCCGGCGGCTCCGGCGGCTCCGGCCACTCCGGCCACTCCGGCCACTCCGGGCCGGCTGATTTCCGAGTGGCACATCTCCGACGGCGAGGTGGTGACCTGGACGATCCTGGGCATACCTCTGATGATTGCCGGCCTCGCCGTATACGGGCTCATCGGCTTACGCGGCGGGATCCCGTTGTCCTGGTCGATCAGCTCGACCCAGATCATCATCGAGGTGGCGCTGGCGTTCGGGCTGGCGTGGGTTCATGAAGCGGTCCACGGCGCCGTCATGCTGGCCTTCGGAGGGCGGCCCGAATTCGGCGTATTGCGAGTGAGCCGCATCCCGGCCGGGTTCTACACCACGTCGCCGGGTCACAGGTTCAGCCGGAAGCAATATCTGATGGTCGGCCTCGCGCCACTCGCGGTGATCGCGCCGCTCGGGATCCCGGCCTGTCTCCTGCCCTTCGGCGCCTACCTGGTCTTCCCTTTCACGGTCCACTTCGCCGGCTGCATCGGCGACCTTTCGATCATGTGGCGCGTGGCTCGGAACCCCAAGGGAGTGTTGTTCGAAGACCTGCGAGACGGGATCCGGTTCTGGGCGCCGGAGCAGGGCGAGTAGCCGAGAGCAGGGGCCCGGCGCTAGGAGTTGATCTGGCGGCCCGCGACCGCCATCGCGGCCTCGCCCATTGCCTCGGCCAGCGTCGGGTGCGGATGCGTGGCCGCGCCGATCTCCCAGGCCGTGGCCTCGAGCGTCATGCCCAGCGCCGCCTCCGCGATCAGATCCGTCACTGCCGGCCCGATCATGTGGATGCCCAGTACCTCGTCGGTGGTCGCGTCCGCGATCACCTTGGTGAAGCCCTCCGTCTCACCCACGATCACGGCCTTCGCGATCGCGGCGAAGTTGAAGACGCCCTTCTTGATGGCGATGCCGCGCTCTTCGCACTGCTGTTCGGTCAGGCCGATCGAGGCGACCTGCGGATGCGTGTACGTGGCGCGCGGCTGGTGGTTGTAGTCGATCGGCTCTGGTCCTTCGCCGGCGATCCCGTGGACGGCGACGATCCCCTCGTGCGCGGCCACGTGCGCGAGCATCAGCCCGCCGATCAGGTCGCCGATGGCGTAGACGTGCGGCTCGGCGGTCCGCATCCAGCCGTCTACCTTGACGAACCCTCGCTCGAGCTCGACCTTCGTCGTCTCGAGGCCGATCTCCTCGGTATTGGCTGCGCGCCCGGTGGCCATCAGCAACTGCTCCACCCGCAATTCTTCGGCCGTGCCGCCGTCCGGGCCGACGAGCAGCGAGACGCCGTCGGCGGTCACCTTGATCGACTTGGCATCGAAGCGGGCCTTTGTGACGACCTTGATGCCGCGCCGGCTGAAGCTGCGCTCAAGGGCCTGGCTGACGTCGCGATCCTCCAGCGGGACGATCCCCGGCAGATATTCCAGAAGCGTGACCGCGACGCCGAGGTCGTGGTACAGCGAGGCGAACTCCGAGCCGACCGCACCGGCACCGATGATGGCGATGCTCTTTGGCAGATCTGCCTTGGTCGTGACGTCGTCGGATGTGATGATCCGCTTCCCATCAGGGACGATGCCCGGCAGGCTCTTGACGCGGCTGCCCGTGGCCAGGATCACGTTCTTCGCCTTGAGGACCTGCTCGCCGCCCGCGCCGGGCCCGCCCGCTGGCGCGCCGTCTTCGCCGTTGAGGGTCACGCGGACCGTGCCCGCACCCTCGAGGCGCCCGCGACCGGCGACCCAAGTCACGCCATTCTTGTCGACGAGACCTTTGAGTCCGGTCCACATCCGCTTCACGACCTGGTCGCGCCGCTTGGCGATCGTCTCGAAGTCGAAGCCGGGCTGGCCTTCGAGCAGGATCCCGAACTCCTTGGCCTTCTTGAGGCGCGCGAACATCTCGGCCGATTCGAGCATGGCCTTGGTCGGGATGCAGCCGATGTGGAGGCACGTCCCGCCGATCTTGCCCTGGTCGACGAGCGCGACGCGCATGCCCAATTGAGCGGCCCGGAACGCGGCCGTGTAGCCGCCGGTGCCTGCGCCGAGGACGATCAGGTCGAAGTCGTTGGTGGAGCCTGCGGCCATGGTTCGGCGGCCTCGCGTTGCGGTTGGTGTGGATGCTCGAAGCGTACTCGGCACGCCCGGAAGCGGCAAACGACGCCGATCGCCCTGCGCGGCGCGGAACGGACATGGAACGACCCGGGCGACGGCCCGGGTCGTCGATCAGGACGTGCGGCAGGTCACTCCCCGCGCGAACTCCGGAAGCAGTCGCTGCAGTAGACCGGCTTGCCGGTGGTGGGGCGGAACGGAACCTCCGTGGATTTCCCGCACTTGCTGCAGGTGGCGGGGAACATCTCGCGAGGACCGCGATCGTAGCCGCCGCTGCCGTAGCCGCCGCTGGCGGCACCGCCGTCGGGCCGCGCGGCTTTGCGCGCGGAACGGCACGCCCCGCACCGCTTCGGCTCGGAAAACCCGCGCTGCGCGTAGAAGTCCTGCTCGCTCGCGGTGAATACGAACTGCTGGTTGCAGTCGACGCAGACCAGAATCTTGTCCGTGTACACGAGAACCCGAGCTCCTCTCAGTAGCCGCCCCTCCGTGTCCTCGCGGCTACGCGTGAGAGGCCCGTTCGAGGTGCCATCTGGACGCTCACGGCCGGCCCGCGAGCTTTGCGGCGGGATTGTACGTCCGGCATTGCAGCGTGCATATAGGGTTGTGAACCCGGTCGGGCGGCCGGCGAACCCACACGAAACGGCGGCTGACAAGTCGTGTCGGGCTGGTAAGAAAGGACCCTGCCGGGAACGGACCCTCGGCGGGGTTCACGGAGGGCGAAAGTTGCTCTAAGGTGGACCGCAGGAACCGGGATTTGCCGGTCGTACCCTGATGACGAACAAGCTGCTGGGATCTGACGCCATGAGCCGCCGCCTGCTCTCTCCGCTGCTTTCTCTGACCGTTCTGTTCCTCGTGTCCGGTTTCGGCGGCCTGTCTGGGGCCGCGGCCGCAACCCCGGCCCCCGTGGCGACCTTCGTCACGCCGATCCCCGGCCTGGTTTCGGTGACCCAGACCGGCTCGTTCGCCGCGAGCTGGACGATCGCCGCAGGGACGACCGTCTCGGCGACGACCCTCGTCATCCAGACGTCGCGACCCACCGGCGTAAGCGGCTGCGACATCCGCTGGCTGCCGGTTCGGTCCGTCGCCGTTTCCGGCACCAAATACCAGGCCGACGGGCTCCTTCCGAACCGGTGCTATCGGTTCGTCCTCATGCTGACCACCAACTCCGGCGCGAAGACGGCAATTTCCCAGCCGTTCATCCCGGCTCCCGCAGGGCTCGGCGCCACCGCGGACTTCACCAATCCCTACATCAACGGGCTCGTCGCGTATGAGACGACCGCGAAGATCAGTTGGGCGCCGCGGGACACGTTCGGCTCGAAGATCGTCTCGACCAGCCTCTCCGAACAGTCGGCTCCGTCGGTTGCCGGTAGCTGCTCGAGCGTGACCTGGGCCGCCCCGACGAAGGTCACTTTCACCGGAACCTCGGTCAACCGGACGCTGCAGCCCTCTTCCTGCTACCGGTACCTGCTCGTCCTCCAGGACGCCGCGGGCTTCAGGAGCGAACTCGTGTCGGGCGCGATGCTCATGGCGAGCGCGCTGCCCGCCTGGACGGGCACGTTCGACCTGTATCGCGCCGGTGTGTTCGCCTCGCAGTCGACGATCACCTGGTGCGTGGCCGCCAGCAGCCAGATGATGCTCAACATGGCCCTCGGCCAGAGCGACGCATCGAGCGGTGCCCAATCCACATACATCGTCTACGGCCAGGCCAACGACGGCGGCAACTACGCCGCGGGAACGAACCCGGCGGGATGGGCCGCGATCATGAACCGGTACGGCGGCGCCAGCTACTCCGTGCAGCGGTTCACGGACAGCACGTCGGCGCTCAAGAAGGCCGCTACGCGGATGCGCCAGACCAACAAGCCGGTCGGGCTGCTGGTGTGGAAGGGCCGCCACGCCTGGGTTATGAACGGGTTCAGCGCCACGGCCGATCCGGCCACGACCAGCAACTTCACGATCACGGCGGTCTACGTGTCGGGGCCGCTCTATCCGCGGGCGATGAACTCGTCCGGCTACGACCTGACGCCCGACACGCAGCTCACGCCGGCCCAGCTTGGCAAGTACTTCCTCCCCTACACCGACACGATCGTGAAGACCTGGAACGGCGGCTATGTGGTGATCGCGCCGTAGGTCGGAGCGCCGCGGCAGGCGGGAGCGCCGCGGCAGGCGGGAGCGCCGCGGCAGGCGGGAGCGCCGCGCCGGGGGCAGGAGTCCGCGCTGGAGCCCGGGGCAGCGCCGCGCGCGGGTGAACCAGACTCAGATTCGGTCGGCGTCCAAAGGGATCCCGATCGGCGCCACCAGCACCCGGCCGGCAACCGCAGCGCCGCGCCGCGCCAGCAGCCCCGTCTTGGGCCGGTGGAACGTGACCGTCAGGTGCGCCCGAACGACCGGGTCGGACAGGTCGCCGCTGGTGAGATCGACGCCGGTCGGGCAGTCGACCGCGACGATCGGGATGCCGGCCCGCCGCGCTTTGGCGATCAACTCGACCGCCCCGCGGATCGGCTCGCGCAGCGGCCCGGCCGTGCCTGTCCCGAGCAGCGCATCCACGACCACTGCCGCCTTATCGATCGCCTGGCCCAGGATCGCCACGTCGCGGGCGACGGGGGTATGGACCCGGTCGACTCGATCCTCGGCGTTGAGGCGGTCCCAGTTCCGGGCTGCGTCGCTGCCGGTCGGGCGACCCTCGGTGGCGACGAGCGCGACCACGACCTTCGCCCCGTGGCGGGCGAGGTGACGCGCGGCGACGAAGCCGTCCCCGCCGTTGTTGCCGGGGCCGCACAGGATGAGGATCGGCCCCTTGTCCCAACGCTCCGTCTGGACGGCGAGAGCGCGCACGGCCGCGGCCACGGCGCAGCCTGCCTGCTCCATCAAGCGCCCGCCGGTCACGCCCAGCCCCTGGGCACGCCGATCTGCGCCACGCATCGCCTCGGCCCCGATGGCGGTGGACTCCATCGAGCGGGACCACCGGGCCGCCAGCTCGTCAAGACTCAGAGTGAAGAGAGTGGCATCGTCGGCGGGGAGTGGCGGCGTCTGCCACCGACCCGTTTCCGGAGTTCCTGCGGCCGGCGCCACCGCGCTCGGCGCGACCGCGACCGGCGCCTTGGCGCGGCGGCGCGGGGAGTCGCCTTTGGGAGTTGGCATCGCGTATCTCCTGGCGGCCCTAGCCGGTGTTCTGAAGGCCGGCCGCGACACCGTTGACGGTGAGCTGCACGAGCGTGGCAATGCGGTCCCGATCCGGATGGCTGGCTGGCAGCGCGCGAAGTCGAGCCAGACAGCGGACCTGGATATGGGACAACGGATCGATGTAGGGCCGCCGCAACCGGATCGAGCGCCGCGCGGCCGGATCGCCCTCGAGAAGCTGCTGATGGCCGGTGACCCTGGCCAGCTCCTCGATCGAGAGTGAGTACTCGGCTCGGATGCGAGCCCACAGCCGTTCCCCCGATCCGCTGCCGGCGAGCGCCGCGTACAGGCCGGCGATCTGTGGCTCGGAGCGGTACAGGATCAGCTCCGCGTTGTCGAAGGCGCTCGAGAGGAACGGCCAGTCTCGATAAAGGGCAGCCAGCTTGTCCGTCGACTTGGCGCCGTGGGCCCGCCGGTATGCCCACAACGCGGACCCCAGGCCGTACCAGGCCGGCAGCCCGATCCTCGCCTGCGACCACGAGAACACCCAGGGAATGGCCCGCAGCGACTCGATCCCGGGCGCAACCGGGGTTGGTTCCACGACCCACGCCTGCTGGGAGAGGCGTCGCGCGGGCTCGACGCTGCCGCGGCGCGCCGGCCGCGACCCAAGAGCCATGACCGAAAGCTCAGCCACCGGCGTCACGGCCCGGAAGAACTCCGGGAACCCGGGGTCGTCGTACACAAGGGAGCGGTAGGCATCCCGCGCCCGGCCGGCCAGATCGTCCATGACCTTCTTGCCGCGCGCGTCGACCTCGGCCACACAGTCGTCGTGCTCGTGGGTGGAGGCAATCACCGTCGCGCCCGCGACCAGGCCGAGGTGATGTTCGGCGATGGCGGTGTTCGAGTAGTTGGCCGCGACCGTCTCGCCCTGTTCGGTCATCTTGAAGCGGCCGTCGATCGAGCGCGGGGCCTGGGCCAGGATGGCGCGGTTCGTGGGGCCGCCGCCACGGCCGATGGCGCCGCCTCGACCGTGGAAGAGGGTCAGCTCGATGCCGTTGCGGCGAGCCACTTCGGCCAGACGCGACTGCGCCCGATAGAGCATCCACACGGCAGAAAGGAACCCCGACTCCTTGTTCGAGTCTGAGTAGCCGAGCATCACTTCCTGGCGGTTGCCGCGGGATTCGAGGTGGCGGCGGTAATCCGGATTGGCCAGCAGCTGCTCCAGGACCTCGCCGCAGCCGAGCAGCGCGTCCGCCGATTCGAAGAGCGGAACGATATCGAGGTTGGCCAGGCCGCGAACGAAACCGCCCGTGGCCACGGTCGGGACGATCCCGCCGGCCCCGAGATCGGCGAGCTGAAGAACGGCCATGACATCGTCGGCGGTGCGGGCGAAGCTCACAACGTAGCGATGACAGGCCTCCTCGCCGAACCGCCGCTGGATCGCCGCCACGGCCCGGAACGTGGCCAGGACCTCGCCGGGCGAGACGCCGGGGACGAGCTCGCGAGCCAGGTCGGGCGAGGTCAGGCCGCGGGTGTGCATGAGGGCATGAAGAGCCTGAGCGTGGACGTCGGCGTGCTGGCGGATCTCGAGTGAGGCGAGATGGAAGCCGAACGTCTCGACCTGCCAGCGGAAATCCTGGATCTCCCCGTAAGCGACTCGGGGCAGCCCGTCCTGGACCAGGCATGCCTGGAGCTCGACGAGCTCTTCGACCAGCAGCTCGGCCGCCTCGTAGTGTCCGGCGACCGGTCCCGCCTCTTCGGTCAGGAACCAGCGGGTGCGGCGCAGACGCTCCGCGATCGCTCCCATGCGGCGCCGGTACGGCTCGTCGGGGAAGCGGCGGACAAGGTCGCGCATGGTTTCGGGCAGGTCCTCGGCGTCGCGTGCGAGCCGGTTCTCGAACTCGGGATGGATTCCCTCGCGCGAAACCTGGACCGAGAGCGTCGTGAGCAGCCGCATTGCGACGGCTTCATAGCCGCGCATGACGTGGTCGGCGTGGATCCGCGGTACCTGGCGCGTGAGCTCGGCGGTCACCGTCGGATTGCCGTCGCGATCGCCGCCGATCCACGAGCCCCAGCGCAGGAACGCGGAGACTCGCGGCGGCCGCGTCCCGCTGAGGCCGGCGTCGCTGGCCAGTCCCTCGCGGCGGCTCACGCGAGTCCGCTTCCTGGTCCGATCCATGGCCCGATCGAAGGAGCGGTAGACCCGCGGCACAGCCCGGAAGAGAGTCTCGTCGAAGAAGGCCAGCGCCGTGCGCACCTCATCGATCGGGGTCGGGGCGGTCTTGCGCACCGACGAGGTCCGCCACAGCAGGCTTATCTCCTCGCGCAGCTTGCGCCTGATCTCGGCGTCGTCGGCGGGTCCGATGCGCGGATCGTCGAGCCGCTCGAGAAGCCGATAACAGCGCCGCAGACCGGTGAGCATCGTGCGCCGGCGGGCTTCGGTCGGATGGGCCGTCAGGACCGGGGTGATCCGGAGCCGCCGCAGCAGCTCTTCGATCCGATCGGCCGACCAGTCGCGCTCGCGGAGCCAGTCGATTGCCGAATCCGGCGAGCCCTCCTCGGGCTGGCCCGCCTTCTGGGCCTTCTCGAGCTGGCGGACCTGATCGCGCTCCTCGCACAGGTTGACGAGCTGGAAGTAGAGGCTGAACGCGTTGGCGAGGGCTTCGGCGTCGTCGATCGGCAGCGCGTCGACTTCGGCCGCCAGGGCGTCGCTTGCTCCCTGGTCGCCGGTCTCGCGGAAGGCGATCGAGCGAGTTCGGCTCCGTTCGACCAGCTCCAGCAGCCCGGGTCCGCCCTGCTCCGCGATCACCTGGCCCAGCAGCGCGCCGAGCAGCTTGACCTCGCGCGATAGTGGATCGGCGCTGCCGCCCGTACCGACGGCGGTGGACTCCGCCTCCACGGCGGCGTTGGCCGTGGGGCGAGCTTTCGTCTGAGTTGGGGATGGGCGATTGGCGGGCATGTTCGCGGAGCATACAGCGACCGGCGATTCTGCCGATCCACGGGGCGGGCAACTCCACCGTCCGACGCAAGCCGATCGGACGCCGCCTCTCGTACGAAGGAGCCACCAAGGAATCTCCGTGCCGCCCGGCGCCACCGCGCACCACTCAACCCGGAATCGGCCGCTGCATCCGCGCACGTCCCGTCGCCGCGCGCTAACATCCGCCAGTGGTAATCGAGACGCCGCCCCGTCCAACGAACGCCGACGACGACCGCCCGATCGGGACGTCGCTCACCGTGCTCTACGACGATGGCTGCGGTGTGTGCCGCGAGACCGTCCGGCAATTGCGCCGCTGGGACCGCGACGACCGAATGGAATTCCTCCCGCTGACGATGGCTGCGACCTCCGGCCGGCCGATTCTGGAGCGCCTCGCTCTCGAAGGGCACCTCGCCGATGAGATCCACGTCGTCAACGAGTCCACGGGCGAGGTCGTGGTCGGCGGCCACGCCGCTCTCGCTCTGCTCGACGTGCTGCCCGGCGGCTGGTTGTTTCGACCGTGGGCGTCCCTGCCGCCGACGACCGCCGCCGCCGACGTGGTCTATCGCGTCGCCAGCCGCCATCGCGACCGTCTGGCGTGGCTGATGGGCATGCGTGACGACGTCAGCTGCCCGGTCGGAGCCGCGGACTCCCGAGACGCGGACAGTTCGCACTAGCCGGATCCGCGGGCGCCACTCCGCGGGCGCCACTCCCCAGACGCCACTCCCCTGCGCCACTCCCCTGCGCCACTCCCCTGCGCCACTCCCCTGCGCCACTCCCCGCGCCACTCCCCTGCCCACGGCCTCCCTGCCACGACGGGTAGGTCCGGTGGGGCCGTTGGTAATGCTTCTGCGTGACGGCCACCGGGTCACGCGCCGCCGCCGACTCGATACGATCGGGCATCATGACGAGCGTCCCCAGCCACGTCACGCCTCTCAAGCTGTCCCAGCGCGCGTCGCTGCACCTGGCTCGAGGCTGCCCGCCCCCGGCTCTTGTCAATCTCGACTGGCTCGGCACGCAGGTGCCTTCTGCCCGGCCCGGCATTCGGCGCTATCTGACGGACCTGAGCCTCCCGGTCCGAGAGCGCAGCCCGCAGCTGACGTTCACAAAGGCGGCGTACGTGGATCTGGGCGAGCCTCAAGTCACGCCGGGCGGCTGCGAAATGGAAATCGGATGGCAGTCATCGTCGCTGGCGCCGCTATTCCCCGTCTTCGCCGGCCGGCTCAAGCTCACGCCGACCGACATCGTTCTCGAGGGTTTCTACGCCCCACCCGGCGGTGAGTTCGGCGCAGTGCTCGACCGCGCCTTCCTCAACATCGCCGCGCGCGGCACCGCCCGCTGGTTCCTCGACAAGGCGGCCCGGGCGCTCTCGACCGATCCCGCGCTCGCCCAAGACTCGCGTGCTGCGGCACCGGCCGGCGCCTCGAGATCGGACTCCACCGGCGAATAGTCCGCCGACAAGCTTGCCGGCCACGCGTCCGGACCCTGTCCAATTGCATCGTCTGGCCGTAATGCACGAATCTTGCGGAAACGGAACCTGACCGCATATGGATTCGCAACCACCCCAAGAGTATCGTGAAGACTCGCGCTGGTAGACCCGGTGCGAACCCCCGAATGAAGGAGGGTCCTGTGCCCGAACCCACCGCCATCGAGGGGGTCTTGAGAGCTCTGGTCGAGGCCATGGAGGCCAAACAGGCCGCCGAGCCGGACCTCCCTGAATGGGAGGCCGACGCTCGACTTCGAGACGCCGAGGCCAACCTCCTGCGTCTATATCGCCAGTCGAGCCACCCACATCCTCATCGCGTGGCGATCGAGATCGAAATCGCCCACACCTGCGTCGGCCCTACCGCGGTAGAGGTCGCCTGACGCCCCGCGGCCCCTTCACTCGGGCCGCCGCCGAGCTGCGAGCTAGATCGGCAGCAACGCCGCCACGACCGCGACTGCCGCGCCGATCGCGAGAGATCCGAGCCCGATCTGAATCGATCTGGCCCGATCGCGCGCCTTGGCCTGAGGGTCGGCGACTTCGTGCACGGTGCCCAGGGGTCCAAAATTGAACACGCCGCGGGATCCGAAGCCCGCGCAGAAGTGGAACCACGCTTGCAGGTATCCCGACGCTGAGGCAGCCGCCGGAAGGACCAGGATCAACCTCGTCCAATGCGGCGCCCCGATCAGGACCAGGCCCGCGAGGACTGCGGCGCTCACCGCTAGCGCCAGGTGGCCGGCCATCCGCCGGCGACCGATCTCGGCGGGTCCGATGTTGCATACGCCCGGGCTGTAATCTCCGACATCGAGCGGACCCATGTCCGCGATCTTGAACATCGTTGATACCTCAACTACTTGCCACAGATCGTACATCCGGGCCGAACGCCCCCACGACGGCCGCACATAAGGCCCGTCCGCCGGGACGGATTGGCTCGGGCGGATATGGTTGGTGCGATGTAGTTGGGAGCGGACTGCCGCTCTCAACCTTGCTCCGGACCTTGCAGGGGTCCTTTCGGGTCACCCGGACCCGTACAAAAGAGCGGCACCGTCATGACGCTCCAAGGACGACTATTGCCGTAGGCGGGTCGCCGACAATCCCCGACTGCGCGACCTATCCGGGAGGATCGAGCGTGTTCAACCGCAAGCGATCGAACAACACCGACGATAGGCAAGCCGATCAGTCGGGGCTGGTCGAATTGCTTCTCGGCGCGGACGAGGTCGAACGCAAGCGCCTCCTCCTGTTCGCGCTCCAGACGGGCGAACTCCGCAAGTCCGAAGCTGCCGACCTGCTGCGCCTGGTCGAACGCCTGGAATCAGTTGCCGCCGGTCCCTCCACCAGACCCGGTTTCGGCAGCCACTAGCCGCTCCCCCGTCCGCCATCGGCGCGGCGACAAGCGCTAGCATCCCTGCATGACCACCACGGATCCGCTAACGGCGTTGCGCGCTGCCGCCGAGCGTGAATTGGTCACCGACATCATGCCTTACTGGTCGACCGTGGCCGTCGATCGCGACCAGGGCGGCTTCTTCGGATCCATCTCCACCTATGGCCGGCCGGACCCGAGCGCCGGCAAGGGCGGCGTCCTCAACGCTCGCATTCTGTGGGCCTTCTCCGCCGCGCTGCGCCGCCGGCCTGAGCCTCTCTACCGTGAGATGGCAGACCGGGCGTATGCCTACCTGGTAGACCACTTCTGGGATCCGGAACATTCGGGCCTGTACTGGGAAGTGGATCATCTGGGGGGAATGCTGCAGGGCCGGAAGCAGACCTACGGCCAGGGCTTCGGCATCTACGCCATGGCCGAATACTTCCGGGCGACCGGAGTGCGCGCGGCGCTCGACCGGGCCATCCGGCTCTTCGAGGACATCGAGACCAGGGCGCTGGACCCGATCGGCGGCGGCTACTGGGAGGCGCGCGGGCGCGCATGGCAGCCGATAGACGACATCCGGCTGTCCGCCATCGACCTGAACGCGCCGTTCTCGATGAACACCCACCTGCACCTGCTCGAGGCTTACACGACCTTGGCTCTCGCCTGCGACGATCCGCGACCGCGGGCGCGATTGCGGGCGCTGTTGGAGCTGATGCTGGACCGATTCATCGACGCGGAGACCGGCCACCTGACCCTCTTCTTCGACGACCACTGGCAGTCGCTCTCGAACGTGATCTCCTACGGCCACGACGTCGAGACGAGCTGGCTCATCTGCGAGGCGGCCGAGGTGATCGGCGATCAGGTCCTCGTGTCGCGGGCCCGAACGGTCGCCGTCAAGATGGCCGACGCCGTTCTGGCGGGCGGCTTCGACACCGAGTTCGGCGGCGTCTATCGGGACAGCAAGCCGGACGGCCACGTGGACACTCGCAAGGACTGGTGGCCGCAGGCTGAGGCGGTGGTGGGTTTTCTGAATGCGTACCAGATCTCGGGACGCGCGGCGCACCTGGCTGCCGCGATCAAGACCTGGGCCTTCATCGACGCCTTCGTGATCGACCACGTCGCCGGCGAGTGGCACACCCAAGTCAGCCGCGAGGGAGCCCTTGTGCCGGGCCTCACCAAGGCCGACTTCTGGAAATGCCCCTACCACGACGCCAGGGCAATGCTCGAGGTCATGGCGCGGATCGACCACCTGGAGCAGGCGGCTTCGCGCTGACGACCGACCGCCCCCGCGGTGAGACACTTGCGGCGGCTTAGCAGCGCTCATTGATCGTCGGAGGTACGGATGGCCGCCACACGGGTCGGGATCGTCGGGGCAGGCTGGATTGCCAGGGTGCACATGCGCGTGCTTTCGGGCTTCGACGACGTCAAGGTGGTCGGCGTCTCCTCGCGCAGCCTCGAGGCGGCGGGCCGGCTGGCCGACCCGGTCGGCGCGCGCGTCTATCCCGACTATCGGGCGATGCTCGACGGCGCCGAGCTCGACGCCGTGTTCGTATGCGTGCCGCCGTACGCCACCGCCGAGCCCGTGCAGGCTGTCGTGGATCGCGGGATCGCTTTGTTCGCCGAGAAGCCGCTCGGCGTCGACGATGAGCTGCCGGTCCAGATCGCGAAGGCGATCC
>JADGQJ010000155.1 GCA_017881885.1 Chloroflexota bacterium | reverse complement strand
CCGTAGCTCATGGCGCAGTGGTTGGCGCCCCAGTTGGCCATAACGCTGTAGACATCGCGGAACGCGCCGCTCCCGGTGAGCGTCGGAGCGAACCACTGGGTCGGCCAGGTCGGGTCGGTCCGCGCATCCAGAGTGGCGTGGACCTTCGGCGGCAGATCCACGGTCCAGCCTTCGGCCAGCTGGAGGACGGGGCCGACGCCGTGGACGAGGTTGATGCGGGCCATGGTCACCGGCATGCCGCCGGGCGAAACGAACAAGGAAGAGAACCCGCCGCCCCGGAAGTAGCCCGTCACGGCGGGGCACCAGGTGACGGCCTCGAGGCTGCGTTTCGCCTCGTCTGCGCCGATCTCCCAGTACGGCTTCATGGCCGGTTTGCCGTCGCGGCGCAATCCGCCGGCGGCGTCCATGGTGGCCGCGCCCGAGTTGATCAGGTGGATGACGCCGCCGGCGGCGCGGCCCTCGAGGGCGTGACCGGTCACGCGGAGCACGGCCTCCGGGCTCCAGTAAGTCCGCACATCGGCGAAGACCTGCGCGGTGTTCGTAAGCAGATACCCGAAGAGCATCGACGCGCCGTTGAGGCTGTCGTTTTCGGTCGCAAAGACATAGGGCGCCCGGATGCCGTCCCAGTCGAACGACGAGTTGAGGAATGCCTCCATGAAGTCGCCGTTGGGGGAGTGATCGGTCCAGTGGCGCTGACCCTGGAAACCGCCGAGGATCGCGTTGTGGCCCATCGCTTCTTCGCCGAACCCGAGTTTGGTCAGGCGGGGATTGCCGACCAGGAGGTCGCGGGCGATCAGAGTCATCTTCACGACCGTCTCCCAGTCGCGGTCCTTCTGCTCGCGGCTGCGGGTCTGTTCGGGCGTATTGCGGTCCGCTCCTTCGCGGCAGTTCGCGCGCACCCACTTGTGGGCACGGGTGAACTCGGCCGGGTCGTAGATCTTCTCGTCGATCCGGCGCGTCAGCTCCGACATGTCCACCGCCTCGACGCGCATCCCGAGGTGGCGCTCGAAGAAGCCCTGGTCGACGATCGAGCCGGCGATGCCCATCGACACGCCGCCCAGAGAGAGGTACGACTTGCCGCGCATGATTGCCGCCGCCAGACCGGCTCGGGCGAAGCGGAGCAGCTTCTCTTGGACGTCGCTCGGGATGGCGCCGTCACCGGCATCCTGCACGTCGCGGCCGTAGATGCCGAACGCCGGGAGCCCCTTCTGGGCGTGGCCGGCCAGCACGGCTGCGAGGTAGACGGCCCCGGGACGCTCGGTCCCGTTGAAGCCCCAGACCGCCTTCGGCGTCAGCGGATCCATGTCCATCGTCTCGGACCCGTAACACCAGCAAGGCGTCACGGTCAGCGAGACGCCCACGCCTTCGCGGCTGAAGAGCTCGGCCGCGCGAGCCGCTTCCACCACGCCGCCGATGCAGTCGTCGGGAACGACGCATTCGACGGGTGTGCCGTCGGGGTAACGCAGGTTCGCGGTGATGAACTCGGCCGCGGCCCGCGCCAGGCCCATGGTCTGCCCTTCGAGAGACTCGCGGACTCCGTTGCGGCGACCGTCGATCGCCGGGCGGATCCCGATCTTCGGCCAGCCGCCGACATACCGGCTCGTCGAGAGCACGGGCTTGACCACAGTGCGCCTCCTTCGAGGAAATCGGACACGGGCTATATGGCCGCGGGCAACGGGCCTCGTCCGGAAATACTAACCCTGAGGGGCTCCGCCCTCAGCGGGCAGCGAGCCTACTGTGTGATGGTGCCGTCGAGGTCCCAGAGATCCTCCCAGGTCTGGCCATCCTTCCAGAGGAAGACCTGGCCCTTGATCAGTCGGCTGTTGCGGTCGGCTTTCGCGATGGCGGCCATTTCCTCGTCGGTGAGGGGGGCGCTGACCGTGGACCGGAGGTTGCTCAAGTACTCGTTGCGGTAGATCGACATCGGGATCGGCACCTGGCCGCGCTGAACCGCCCACTTCACGCAGACGGTCGCCGGATGAACTCCCAGCCGCTTGGCGACTGCCTGAATCGCCGGCTCCTCGATGTCGACCGCGTCCTCGGGGGTCTTGTCCCGGTCGGGGCGGGTGGGCGAGCCGATGGGGGCGAAACCGATCGGCACGATCCCGTTGTCCATGACGAACTTGAAGAACTCAGGCTGCGGGAAGCAGGGATGGAGCTCCATCTCATTGCAGGCGGGCTTGATGCGGGCGTCGCGCAGGAGCAGCTTCAGCTTGGGAATCGTCATGTTCGAGGTGCCGATGTGCCGCACCAGCCCCTGATCGACGAGCTTCTCAAGCTCGCGCCACGTCGCCATGAACTCTTCGTGGATGTAAGGCTTGGCGTTGTGGGCGCGTGAGGTCACGTCGACGCCCGGTGCGTGAGCGTTCGGGAAGGGCCAGTGAATCAGGTACAGATCGAGGTACTCGAGGCGCAGGTCGTGGAGCGACTCCATGAACGTCGGGATAACGTCGGCCGGATCGTGCTTGTCGTTCCAAAGCTTGGAGGTGACCCAGAGATCCTCGCGCGGAATGCCGCCGGCGATGATCGTTGCGAGCGACGCGCCAATATGGTTCTCGTTGCCGTAGACCTTGGCGCAGTCGAAGTGGCGATAGCCGACTTCGGCGGCACCGACCACGGCCTTGGCGATGTCTTCGCCCGAGAAGCGGTCCGAGCCGAAAGTCCCGAGACCGATCGCCGGCATCTTCTTGCCGGTCCACAGCGTGCGCTGGGGCACTCGGCGCGGGTCGACGCCGTCCTCCGCGATGGCGAACGATCCTGGGTTCGTCTGGGTCATGCTGGGTTCTCCGTTTGGCCCACTGGTTGGGAGGTCAAGACCGCCGCTTTGCGGCGCGACGGCGCGGTTCGCTGGAAAGGCATTGCGGCCACCTGACGCGGCGGCGCGGTCGATCGGCGTGTGATCATCTCGCTCGGGAGGACGATCGTGCGCGCCTCGGCGGGAGCGTCGCCGGCCAACCGCTCGATCATCAGTTCGGCGGCCCGCTTGCCGATCTCGTACGCGGGCTGTGCAACCGCGGTCAGGAAGGGATCGAGCATCCAGCCTTTCGGCAGGTCATCGAAGACGGCGATCGACATGTCCTCCGGGATGGTCAGGCCCGCCTCTCGAAGCGCCCGGATTGCGCCGAAGGCGATGAAGTTGTTCGTCGCGAATATCGCCGTGGCCAGTGGAAGCGTTGCGAGAAGCCGAACTGTCATCTCGTAACCGCTCGCCTCGTTGTACTCGCCGAAATGCACTTGCTCGTCGGCCGACGTCAAACCGGCCTCGGTAAGAGCACGCCGGTAGCCCGCAACCCGGTCCGCGGACGTGGAGACCACCTGGGGTCCCGTGAGAACGGCGATGTAGCGGTGACCGAGTCCGATCATGTGACGCACGAGGCTGTGGGCGCCGGCTTCCGAGTCGCTGCGCACCTGGTCCACCTGCTCGACCCGCACATGCCGATCCAGAACCACGACCGGCAGCCCGTGTTCCTGGAGCAGCTGGATCGAATCGACCGATCCGGCGGCCGGCACCAGGAGGACTCCATCGACCCGCCGCTGGATGAGCACGCGGACGTACTCGAGCTCCTCGACCTCCGATTCGTAGGTGTTGCAGAACATGACCGCGTAGCCCAGCGCCTTTGCCGTGTCCTCGACTCCACGGGCGATTGTCGTGAAGAAGGGGTTGGAGATATCGGTCACGATCAGGGCAAGCGTCTTCGTCCGCTGGGAGCGCAGCTGCCGAGCGAGTGCGTTGGGCATGTAGCCGAGTTCGGCGATGGCGACTTTGACCCGCGCGCGCGTATCCGGGCTGATGTATCCCGAGTCGTTGATGACCCGGGAAACGGTCATCGTCGAGACACCGGCCAATCGCGCGACATCGCTGAGAGTGCTCACGTCCCCATGGTATTCGCTGCCAGACCCTCGTGATCGTTGCCGTCGCCAGAGAGGAGCAGCGACGGCCTGTTAACGATAACATGCGCAAGACTGCTCGCCCCGCCACAAACACAAAGGAGCGCGATATGGCGCAGACAATGCTCGGAGCCGTCCTTCCCGGAAACAGCACTGTGGAACTCCGCGAGTTCCCCGTTCCGACGCCGGGATACGGCCAGGTCCTCATCAAGATGAAGGCCTCGACGATCTGCGGCAGCGACATTCGCGCGATCTATCGCGAGCACCTCGGCAAAGGACCGGAAGGCTACCGCGGCGTGATCTGCGGCCACGAACCGTCCGGACAGATCGTCGCCACGGGTCCCGACATGCGCCGCTTCAAGGAGGGCGACCGCGTTCTCCTGTACCACATCAGCGGCTGCGGCCGCTGCCACGAGTGCCGGACCGGCTATCAGATCAGCTGCACCAGTCCGCGGCGAGCAGCCTACGGGTGGCAGCGCGACGGCGGAAACGCCGAGTTCTGCCTGGCCGAAGAGGCCGATTGCGTGCTCATGCCGGATTCGATGAGCTACGTCGACGGGGCTTGCGTCGCCTGCGGCTTCGGCACTTGCTACGAAGCCATCAGGCGGATCGGCGTCTCCGGCGACGACACCGCGCTCGTCGTGGGCCTCGGCCCCATGGGCCTCGCCTCGCTGATGCTGGCCCGCGCGCGGGGCGCGACGAAGGTGATCGGTGCCGACGTGGTGCCGGAGAGGCTCGCTCTGGCAGACAAGCTCGGGCTTGCGGATCTCGTGGTGAAGGCGGATGAGAACGCGATCTCGCGCATCCGCGAAGCCACAGAGGGCCTCGGCTGCGAGGTCGCCATCGACTGCTCAGGCGCCTCCGCCGGACGGCAGCTCGCCGTCAGGGGAACGCGCCGCTGGGGCCGGATCGCCTTCGTGGGCGAGGGCGGGACCGTCGAACTTAATCCGAGCCCGGACATGATCCACGACCAGAAGACCATCTACGGCTCCTGGGTCACGAACCTGGGCAACGCCGAAGATCTGGTCGAACGGATGCCCCGCTGGAACATGCATCCGGACGTGACATGCACGCATCGCTTCCCCCTTGAGAAGGCCAGCGAGGCCTACAAGACAATGGACGAAGGGAAGAGCGGCAAGGTCGCGATCGTCTTCGATGAGTGACGCGTCGGCGACCATGGAAGTAGTCGAGTACGGCGGTTGGACCGGCTGCATTCGCCTGTCCAACGGTGAGATCGAGCTCGTCGCGACGACGGTCGTCGGCCCGCGGATCATCCGTCTGGGTTTCGTCGGCGGGCAGAACCTGTTCCACAACTACCCGTCGACATTGGGCCGGATCGGCGACCGAGATTGGAACAACTACGGCGGACATCGACTCTGGCACGCGCCCGAAGTCTCCCCTCGCACGTACGCGCCGGACAACGTGCCGGTCGAGCATGTTTGGGATGGCACGAGTCTGACGCTGCGCAATTCCGAGCAATCGACCGGAATCGAGAAGGAGATGCGCGTCACGCTTTCGGCGACCGATGCGCGCGTCGAAGTCGCTCACCGGATCACCAATCGGAACCCGTGGGCCGTCGAACTCGCGCCCTGGTCGCTCTCCGTGATGGCACCGGGCGGCCGAGCAATCTACCCCCAGGAGGACTACAAACCGCATCCGGACTGCCTCGTTCCGGCACGGCCGCTCGTGCTCTGGCACTTCACCGACATGACCGATCCGCGCTGGACCTGGGGCCGCAAGTACATCCAGCT
>JADGQJ010000050.1 GCA_017881885.1 Chloroflexota bacterium | reverse complement strand
GACCTGGTCCTGGCTGATCTTGCCGACGGTGGCCTCGTGGGTCATCGTCGTGTCGTCTTCCTGGATGTCGATGTAGGGGTACGTGTCGGAGCGGCTGCCCTCGTCGAGCAGCAGCG
Source organism: Chloroflexota bacterium (assembly GCA_017881885.1). Classification (GTDB taxonomy): domain Bacteria; phylum Chloroflexota; class Limnocylindria; order Limnocylindrales; family CSP1-4; genus Fen-1039. The sequence continues at coordinate 14,711 of JADGQJ010000050.1, read as the reverse complement.
CGTCGCAACGGACGCTCGCCACCACGCCCGTAGCGCCCGGCACAACCTTGAGCTGGCCGCGGTACGTGGTCCTGCCGCCGTCCTTGGAGATCGACTTGCTGATGATGCGGCTGCGCGTGTTCGGGGCGAGGTGGATGGCCTTGGCGCCGGTGTCCTGATGCTGGCCCTTGCCCGCCACCGCAACTGATATGACCTCGGCCGTGGCGCCTTCGCCGCGCAGATAGATGCTCGGGTACTTCATCGTGAGCTTCGAGCCGGTATTCGCATCGATCCACTCCACGGTGGAGTGGGCATGGGCGTGGGCCCGCTTGGTCACGAGGTTGTAGACGTCGTTCGACCAGTTCTGGATCGTGGTGTAGCGGACCTTCGAGTGCGGCAGCGCGATGACCTCGACCACGGCCGCGTGGAGCGCGTCGGTGGTGTAGATGGGTGCCGTGCAGCCCTCGATGTAGTGAACTTTGGCGCCCTCGTCGACGATGATCAGGGTCCGCTCGAACTGGCCGGTGTTCTCGGCGTTGATGCGGAAATAGGCCTGCAGCGGCAGCGGGACTTCGACGCCCTTGGGCACATACACGAACGAGCCGCCGGACCAGACGGCGCTGTTGAGCGCCGCGAACTTGTTGTCTTCCGGGGGCACGACGGTCGCGAAGTACTTGCGGAAGAGGTCCGGATACTCCTTGAGCCCCTGATCGGTGCCCATGAAGACGACGCCGATCTTGGACAACTCCTCGCGGACGCTGTGGTAGACGACTTCGGAGTCGTATTGGGCGCCGACGCCGGCCAGGAACTTGCGCTCAGCCTCGGGAATACCAAGCCGCTCGAAGGTCTTCTTGATCTTCTCCGGGACGTCGTCCCAGGATTTCTCTTCGCCCTGGGAGGGCTTGCGGTAGTAGACGATCTTGCTCATGTCGATCTGCATGAGATCGCCGCCCCATTGGGGCATGGGTCGTGAAAGGTAGTGCTCGTAAGCGCGCAGGCGGAAGTCGAGCATCCACTGGGGCTCGTTCTTGAAGCGGCTGATCTCCTCGACGGTCCCCCGGGTCAAGCCGGCCGCGGTCTCCTCGAGGTAGTCGACCTCGTCGTGGAAGCCGAACTTGTACTCGCTGGAGACGATCTCGGGGCTGGTCGCCATCGCGCTCCTATCGGTGGCCGTGGGTTCGAGCGACATGGGACGCCGAATCTCGACCGCTGGTGTGCTGAATTCCGACCCCTATTATCGGGATTAGCTCTCGGCCCGTCAAACTGCCGATTCGAAGGCCCACGAGATTGTCCGGATATCGGCGGCGATCGACCGCCGGCTCGTGGCCAGGGTCATCCCGCAGCCTGCCCCGGGTCGTCTGCGGGATGGAACCGTGCTATTCTCCCGGCCCTGGGAGGCTCGCGCCTTCCGCCATCTCGAAACAGAGTCCGCCGCCCGGTTCGACGCCCCTCTCGGGCCCGGCCCTCACCGCCGGCAACAGACAACGGACTCCGAGGAGACCCTTGAGACTCACCCCTCGAGCGGCAGGAATGGCAGCCCTCGCGGTGATCGTCGTCTTCGCCGGCATTGCCGTCGCGATCCTGCCCGCCGCGCCCGCGGACGCGCAGACCGGCCCCAACGCGACTTCCGCGAATGGCCCGCAGGTGGCAGCGGGCCCCTTCATGCACGACCTGCGGCTGACGCAATGGCCGGTGCCGACGCCCCGGCCGTCACTCGACCCTAACGCAGCGATCGCGGCAGCGCCGAGTCCCACTCCCACCGCAACTCCTACTCCGACTCCCACTCCAACTCCGACGGCAAAGCCCAAGCCGAAGCCAAAACTGAAGCCGAGGCCGATCGTCTACGCGGACACGGTCGCCGGGGCCCGGGCGTACGTCAGGGCTCGCGTCGGGAGCCGTCAATACAACTGCATCGACCCGCTCTGGCAGCGCGAATCCAAATGGAACCCGCGAGCCGGCAGGGTCAGCGGCGCCTACGGGATACCGCAGGCCTTCCCCGGGAGCAAGATGGCGTCGTTCGGGTCGAACTGGGTCACCAGCCCGATCACTCAAGTGAAATGGGGCATCTGGTATGTCGACAGCCACTACGGCTCACCCTGCGCCGCGTGGGCTTTCTGGCAAGTGCACGGCTGGTATTAGCTCGACCGGTCGCGGGGCAACTGCCTCTTCGTAACACGTGTTCGACATTCGAGGAATCAAGCCCGTGGTCGATCCACTCCGGGTGAGTAGACGGTTCGAGATTCCTGCGGCTGTCTCTGATTGGCTGTGGGCTGCCTACCTTGCCGGCGCTGCGGCCCTGTTCCTCGTCTCCGCGACGTTCGCGACTTCGTTGCAAACGCCCGTCTTCCAGATCTTGTCGGTAGGGTCGGTGTTTGCCGTCGCGGCCGGCATTTACATGTACGACCCCGAACCACGCTCTCCATGGTGGCTTCTGGCCGCCGGGCAGCTCTTCTTCACCCTGGGCGACATGACCAGCGATGCGACGAGCCACGCGCTTCGTTCCGGGCAAGTCCCGGGCCTGTCCGATCTCTTCTACTTCGTCGGCTATCCGCTGATCGCGCTCGGCTTCGCCCGGCTGGTTATGCGGCGATTCCCGGGCCTCGGGTTCGGAATGCTGCTCGACGGCGGGATCCTCACGGTCAGCCTGGCGCTGGTGGCGTGGGTGACGTTTGCGGATCCGCTCTTCGCGCTGGCAGGTGTCGGCCCGTTGGGCCGGGCCGTCGAGGTCGCCTATCTGATCGCAGACATCGCGCTGATCGGCGTCGTGGCGTGCCTGGTCCTCGACTCGGATGCAGGTACGCCGTCGACGCGGTTGTTCGCCGGCAGCGTTGTGGCATTGCTCATCGCCGACGGGCTGTCGATGTCGGGACCGGGCTGGCTCAAGGTTCCGTCAAGCGACCTGGCCCATTTCTGCCAGTACGCCCTGTGGGCCGCGGCGGCGCTGCATCCGTCGATGGCGATCTCGGCGCGCCCGAGCGAGCCCAAGGATCACCGCATCACGCCGCGCCGGCTGACCGCACTCATGATGGCGGCGCTCGTCGCTCCAGCTGTGCTGCTGCTCCAGGGTATCGGCGGCAACATCGACTTCCCCGCAATCAGCCTCGGCAGCGTCGCCATCGTGGCGCTCGTCATCGCCACGATGGCGACGCTCATCGGCGAGCAGACGACGGCGATGCAAAAGCGCCTCACCCTGGAGGCCGCACTCCGAGAGACATCCGAAACGCTGCGGGCGATCCTGGATTCCTCGCCGCTGCCGATCATCGTCGTCGACCGCCAGCGCCGCGTCTTGTTCTGGAGCCGCGCGGCCGAGCACCTTTTCGGATACGCCGCGGACGAGACCCAGGGCAAGCGGCTGCCCATCCTCCCGGCCGAGCTCCAGGACTCGAACCGCACCCTGATGCCACGAGTAATGGCCGGTGAGTCGATCGCAGTTCAGGAGCTTGCCTGTCAGACGAAGGACGGCAGCATCATCAAGGTCCGCGCCCACTTCGCCCCGATCAGGGACGATCCCGGGAAGGTCCGCGGCGCCATCTCGCTCATGGAGGACACCAGCGAAGTCGAGCTTCTCGAGGCCCAGTTGTTCGAGGCACGCAAGCTCGAATCCGTCGGCCGGCTCGCGGGCGGCATCGCGCACGACTTCAACAACATCCTCACGGTCGTGATCGGCTACGCCGACCTGTCGCTCGAAGAGCCGGCCGGGACCGACATCGGCGAATACCTCGTCGGCATCCGCGAGGCGGCCGAGCGAGCCGCCGGTCTGACCCAGCAGCTCCTGGCTTTCAGCCGACGCCAGATACTCCAGCCCCAGGTACTGGACGCAAACGAGGTCGTGGGCGGGCTCCAGTCGATGCTGAGGCGTCTGATCGGCGAGCAGATCGAGCTCCGGATCGCCCCGGATCCGGCCGCCGGCTGTTTGAGAGCGGACCGGACCCAGTTGGAGCAGGTCATCCTGAACCTGGCCCTGAACAGCCGCGACGCAATGCCGGCCGGCGGCCAGCTCGTGATCGGCACTTCTCACCAGAAGTACGCGTCCGAGAACCGCTCGCGGCCGCGCGAGATCGGCCCCGGCGAGTACGCGGTCATCTCGGTCACCGACACCGGCCTGGGCATGGACGCACAGACGCGCGACCACATCTTCGAGCCGTTCTTCACGACCAAGGGCCAGGGGCGCGGAACCGGGCTCGGCCTGGCCACGACGTACGGCATCATCAAGCAGTCCGAGGGCTCGGTCCTGGTCGACTCCACACCGGGACGTGGAACCACGTTCCGGCTCTTCTTCCCGAGCGTGGAGCGCGAAATGGCGGTCCAAGAGGCGACACCGCTTCCGGTGGCCCGGCGAACGGGCCGAATTCTCCTCGTCGAGGACGAGCCGGTCCTGCGCGAGATCGCCGCCCGCGTGCTGGTGCGCGCAGGCTTCGACGTCACCACGGCCGCCGACCCGGGTGAGGCGATCATCGCCGCGGAGACCGGCCCGGAGCCGTTCGATTTGCTCCTGACGGATGTCGTGATGCCCGGCATGCGCGGCCCGGAACTGGCTCGCCGGCTCCGCAACTCGCGGCCTGATCTGAGAGTGCTGCTCGCTTCGGGCTATGCGGAAGAGATCGTCGACAGCGACCGCCATGAAGATCCGCTACTGGCGAAGCCATTCTCGCCCGAGACGTTGCTCGCCGCCGTCGACGCGGTCATGGGCCCAACCGACGAGCCGGCCACGCCGTCCCAGGGGGCACCCGGGGCGCCCGAGATCGAGCCAGATTCCGGTGCTGCCGCGGCGAGCGAGGCCGACCCGGATACGACCTCGGCCGGGGTCTAGGCCGCCTTACCGGCCAACCCGGGCCTCGGGCGGTCCGGGCCAGCCTGAGGCACAGGCGGTTGCCCAAATAGACCGTTGTCCCGGGCTATGTCAGGCTGACGCCGCAAAGGTAGTCGTCATCGAATGAGCGAGGTTCCGCGAATGGAGTCATGGCCGGGGAAGCCATTTCCGTTGGGCGCGACCCCTTCCGACAAGGGCACCAACTTCGCGGTCGCCTCGGACATCGCCGATAGCGTGATCCTCTGCCTTTTCGATGAAGCCGGCCACGAAGAGCAGCTCCAGTTCCAGGAGCGCGACGGCGGGATCTGGCACGGCTTCGTGCCGGGGGTGAAGCCCGGGCAACGCTACGGCTATCGGGTCGTGGGACCCTACGCGCCGGCCCAGGGCCTCCGATGCAACGCCAACAAGCTGCTGCTCGATCCGTATGCGAGGGCGATCGACGGCCACGTAACCTGGGGCGACGAGGTCCTCGGCTATCCGCCCGGCAACCCCGACGGCTACAGCGAGTTGGATTCGGCGCCCTGCACACCACGCGGCGTCGTGCTCGCGGACGACTTCGACTGGGGCGGCGATCGACCGCCGGGCATCCCCTACTCCGACACGATCATCTATGAGACCCATGTCCAAGGCTTCTCCCAGCAACATCCGCGCGTGCCCAAGGCTTTGCGAGGGACGTATGCGGGCCTGGCGGCACCGGCAGCGTTGAACCACCTGCAGTCGCTCGGGGTGACCGCGGTGGAGTTGCTGCCCGTCCATCACCACCTCGACTCCGCGCTCCTCCAATCCAGGGGGCTCAACGACTACTGGGGCTACAGCACGATCGGCTACTTCGCTCCCCACGCCGGCTACTCCGCCGCGGTCCGGGCGGGCAGGCCGGGCGGGCAGGTGGCCGAGTTCAAGTCGATGGTCAAGGCCATCCACGCGGCTGGGATGGAGGTCATCCTCGACGTCGTCTTCAACCACACCGCCGAGGGCAATCAGCTCGGCCCGACCCTGTCCTTCCGCGGCCTGGACAACGGGGCCTACTACCACCTGACCGCCGACCAACCGCGCTACTACTTCGACACGACGGGCACGGGCAACAGCCTCAATGTCGACTCCCCGGTCTGCCTTCGGCTGGTCATGGACTCGCTCCGGTACTGGGTCGAGGTGATGCACGTCGACGGCTTCCGGTTCGATCTCGCGGTCGCGCTCGCTCGCGAGCACGGCGCCTTCGACAGGGTGTCGGCCTTCCTGGATCTCGTCTCTCAGGACCCCGTGATCTCGCGAGTCAAGCTGATCGCCGAACCTTGGGATGTAGGGCAACCGGACAGCTACGACCTGGGTCGCTTCCCGGACCTGTGGAGCGAGTGGAACGGCAAGTACCGGGACACCGTCCGAGACTTCTGGCGCGGCCTGGCCGGGACTCTTCCCGATCTGGCGACTCGGCTGACCGGTTCATCGGATCTCTATGGCCCCTCCCGCCGCCGACCAAACGCCTCGATCAACCTCGTGACCTGCCACGACGGCTTCACTCTGCGCGACCTGGTCAGCTTCGAGTCCAAGCGCAATCAGGCGAACGGTGAGTCGAACACGGACGGCAGGGACGACAACCGCTCCTGGAATTGCGGAGTCGAAGGCCCGACCGAGGATGCGGCGGTCATCGGACTCCGCGCGCGGCAGTCGCGGGCGCTCCTGGCAACCCTGCTGCTGAGCCTGGGAGTGCCCATGCTCCTCGGCGGCGACGAGATCGGTCGAAGCCAGCAGGGCAACAACAACGCCTACTGCCAGGACAACGAGATTTCCTGGTTCGACTGGAAGGCAGCCGACGCCGGCCTGCTGGCGTTCACGAGTCAGCTCGTCGCCCTGCGGCGTCGCCACCACGTCCTGAGGCGTCGCCGGTTCGTCACCGGGGCGATGCAGGGCGACATCCTGTGGTTCACCCCGGCCGGATCCGCCATGACCGACTCCGATTGGCGGGCCGGCTGGACGCACAGCGTCGTCGCGTACTTCGACGGGGTGCGCGACGCAGACCGCGACGAGAACGGCCGGCCGCTCCTCGACGACGACCTGCTGTTGCTGGTCAACGGCTGGTCGGAGCCGTTGGCCTTCACCTTGCCCGACGTCGGGTCGCCGCGAGCGTGGGACTACGAGTTGGACACCTTCAGCGGGCGCTTCGGCGCGGCCGCAGGGACAGGCGGGGCCTCCGGCGCCACGATTACCGTCGCGCCGCGGTCCATCGTGCTGCTGAGAGCGGCTCGGACGACGAAGTGATTTCGGATACCTGCCGGCGATTGACATACCCGGCAGGCACAATCCCGGCATGACCTACTCGATCAGTCTCGCCGTGGCGCGCCGCTTTCTGGCGATTCGCCATCTGCTCGCCCCGCCGCGGGCCCTGCCGCCAACGCCGGAGAGCGTCACCGCCGTCGTCGATAGAATCGGATCGCTGCAGTTCGACCCGCTCGGCGTTGCCGGGCGCAACCACGATCTGGTTCTACAAGCTCGCATCGACGGCTACACCCGCGAGCTGACCGACGAGCTGCTATACGGCCGGCGCCTGCTCTTCGAGGCGTACAACAAGGCGCTGAACCTTCTTCCCACTCGAGAGCTGCCTTACTACCGGATCGCATGGGATCAATCCGCCCGAGGACGCGCCGGAGGCGTGATCGTCGAGCAGTCTGCGCTGGCGGAAGAACTCCTGGCTGCCATCGCCGCGGATGGCCCCAAGTGCACCGCGGACTTCGAGCGGTCCGAGGCAATCGAGTGGTTCTGGGGGCCAACCACGGCCGTCCGAGCCGTGCTCGAGGCCCTCAGCGTCGCCGGCCGGCTCGGCCTGTCCCGACGAGACGGCAACCGCCGCTACTACGACCTCGTCGAGCGCCTCTTCCCGGCCGACCTTCTGGCCATCCGGGTTCCCGAGCGTGAGCAGCGCCTCCACAAGCTCCTATCGCGCTATCGAGCCCACGGCCTGCTCGGCGCCTCGGGCAGCGGCGAATTGTGGGTCGGGATCGGACCGGCCGGGCTGCGAGGCGAGCTTCGGGCCGAGCTGGTCGACCGCGGCGACATCGTACCGGCGACCATCGAGGGCCTGAAGGGCCAGCGCTACGTGGTTGCGGACGAACTGCCGCTGCTGGCCCAGGCGGAGCGGGAGATCACGGCCGAAGCCGCAGGGGCGGAAGCGCGCCCGGGGGACGGTGCCGCCGGTTGCACCTTCCTCGCCCCGCTCGATCCGATCATGTGGGACCGAGAGGCCCTGATACCCCTCTATGGGTTCGAGTACCGCTGGGAGGTCTATACGCCGGCAGCGAAGCGCCGCTGGGGCTACTACGTACTTCCGATTCTCTTTGGCGATCGTCTGGTGGGGCGGATCGAGCCGCGCATCGACAGGGCGGGCAAGGTCGTTCGGATTCTCGGGATCGGCTGGGAGACGGGCTTCGATCCACTCAACGAACCCGGGTTCGTGGCGGCTCTCTCCGAAGCACTGGGCGCCTACCTCCGTTTCGGCGGCGCGAGCGAGATCGTTTCGCCCGGCAAGCGCGATGACAGAGCGCTCTTCAAGGCGATCGCGAGCAGTCTTCCGGTTCGCCGCGAGAGCGGCGGCATTCATCCCGCGCCCGTGCGAGCCGCCGCCACAAGGCGTGCCACCACCACACGGAGCGCCGCGCCTTCGTGAGCCCGAGAGCCGCCCGGCGGTCCCATCTCCCGGACCCGGCCGCTCGCATGGACGCCTACCCGTTCGGAGCATGAGAGTATTGGGGTCCAACTACTTTAGGAGTCCGGCCATGGCTGCTACTCGTCGCGCGACTGTGAAATGGAATGGCGACCTCAACACGGGTGACGGCGCCGTGAGTGCCATCACGAGCCGGGCCTTTACGTCGCTGCCGGTGACCTGGGCCTCACGCACCGAGCACGCCGACGGCCGAACCAGCCCGGAGGAACTCCTGGCCGCAGCCCACGCAACGTGTTTCTCGATGGCGTTCTCAGGCGATCTGGCAAAGGCCGGTACTCCGCCGGATCGCCTCGAAGTCACATCCGAGGTCGCCTTCGATCGGGTCGACGGCAAATGGACGGTCGTATCGAGCAAGCTGACCGTTCGCGGCAAGGTGCACGGCCTCGACAGCGACGGGTTTCGCAAGATCGCGGAGCAGACCAAAGACGGCTGCCCGATCTCCCGGGCCATCGTCGGCAACGTCGCGATCAGCCTCGACGCCGCGCTCGAGTAGCGCTGCCGGCGGCACTGCCGCCGACCTGTAGCGGGTGTCGTCGCCGGCTGGTAATCTCGCTCCATGAACGACAACGGCCAGCCGCCCAAGGCGGTACGCATCGACAGCTGGGGATTCCAGACCGGCTCGACGACCGGGCGGTCGAGGATCCCGCTTTTCGGCGTCTTTCTGATCGTCTTCGGCCTCCTGCTGGCCGCCGGTCAGGTCCTGAAGGTCGCCCAGCTGGGAGCTTCGGCGCTCTTCCTTGCCCTGGGCATCGTTCTCTTGATCCTCTGGCTGCGCGACCACAACGACGCGGCGCTCTACTTCGGGCTTCTCGTGACCGCCCTCGCGCTCTCGGACCTGCTGAGCGGCGCCGGCGTGATCAGCGGAAACGGATGGGGAGCGCTTTTCCTGGGCATCGGGGTGCTGGCAATCGCTCCCATGAGAGCCAGAGAGGGCAGGGGTTGGGGCTGGCCGCTGGTCCTGGGCGGTCTGCTCTGCCTGTGGGGCGGCAGCGAAGTGGCGACGAGCTATATGAAGATCGACGCCGACCGCCTCGTCGGGCCGGTTCTACTCGTGCTCCTCGGGATCTGGATCGTGACCAGGAGCCGCGGTTCGCGCGGCTGACAAGGCCCGGACAACCGGAGCAAGCTCAGACGATCTGGCGCTGACCTGATTCTGCGCCCTCGAGGGGCACGACGATTTCGCACCTTTCGCCCGAGACGGCCACCGCGCATTCCTCGCCGTCGGGTGTCACCGCGCAGGGCTCGACCCGACCCGAACCGGCCACGGGGAACGGTGACCTAGTGGCCCTCGCGCAGGCCGGCTCCAGTCTGGGATCGCAGCCTTTCCACGGCCGGCGGGGCAGCGGGCGGCGCGGCGAGAAGCAACTCCAGCAAGGCGTAGGCCTCGCGACGCGCATCGACCTGAGAGATGGTGCCGGTCTCGGCCGCTCGCACCACGAACCCATCGACCAGGGTTACGAACGCGGAGGCGATCGCGTCGGCGTCGATCCAGGTCGGCAATTCGTCACGGACCAGCGCCTCCTGCAGCACCAGCCGCGAAAAGGCGACGATTTCGGTTCGCCTGTCGCGCAAGACCTGGCGCAGACCCGGCAACTCCTCCGCGACCATCCAGGCGTGGAACCGGACGGTCCGCTCTTCGACCCCGAAGACCGCGGTATCCACTGCGAAGTCGACGGCGGCTCGCAGCCTGTCGGTCACGGAGCCCAGCTCGGCCATCTGCTGGCGCAGGTCGGCCTTTTGGGCGTCTATTACGCACGTGCACGCCACGAGGAACAGTTCTTCCTTGTTCTTGAAGTGCGTGTACACGGCACCCACGGATAGCCCGCTCGCTCGAACGACATCCTGCACCGTGGCGCGCTGGTAGCCCATTTCGCCGAAGACCCGGATCGCCGCGTCGACGATCCGCTGCCGCACTGCCTGCTCGTGCGCGGCCGTTACTCGTGGCACGCGTACACCTCAAAGGGAACTTGCATTCGCATTATCTTACCCCTCCCGTCCACCCCCATCCGTGGCTCGCAGTGCGCGACGGGTAGTTGACAAAAGGAATAGAGAATCCCTATTCTCTATGCGCCGGCAGGGCCGGCATGGTCGGCCGACCGTCCATCTCGGATACAGGCACACGAAGCCCGGCTGTGTGGCCGTGCCCGTGGCTCACGAAAGGGACGGTCATGTTTGAGCGTTGGGGGAGGTTCGTCTACCGCCGCAGGCGGTGGATCGCGAGCCTCGCGGTGCTGGTCGCCGCCATCTCGTTCGGATTCGCGACTCGAGCCTCATCCGTCCTCTCGACGGGCGGCTGGTACGACCCGAGTTCGGAGTCGCAGCAGGTCGCCCAGCGGCTCGTCAGCGACTTCGGACAGGGCGGAAGCTCGATCGTGGTGCTCTTCGAGGCGCCCGGACGCACCGACGCGGCCTCGACGGCGTTCCAGTCCGAGGTGGCTGCGGCGCTCTCGAACCTTCGCTCCGATCCGCAAGTGACCTCGATCGTGGGCTTTGCCCAGACGGGCAGTTCGCGCTTCGTCAGCACCACCGGCGATGCAACCTGGGTGCTCGTCAACTTGAACCTCAACGAGGACCAGGCCATCGGCGCGGTGGACGGCATCCGCTCCCAGATCGTGGCGCCGCCGGGTATCAACGTCCAACTGACCGGCAACGCCCCGCTGAGCGCGGCCACCTCCGCGCAGTCCGAACGGGATCTGGCGCGGGCGGAAACCATCTCCCTGCCCATTGCGCTGCTGATCCTCATCCTGGTCTTCGGGACGCTGGTCGCCGCGGGCCTACCGCTATTCGTCGCCGGTCTGACGATCCCGACGACCCTGGCCATGGTCTGGTTCCTCGGCCAGCACATGACGATGAGCGTCTTCGTGACGAGCGTGGTGACAATGCTCGGCCTCGCCCTCGCGATCGACTACTCGCTCTTCATGGTCAGCCGCTTCCGGGAGGAGCTGGCCTGCGGCGCCACGGTCGAGGAGGCCATCGAACGAACCGTGGCAACCAGCGGCAAAGCGGTTGCCTTCTCCGGGACGGCCGTCGCCATCGGGCTGTCCGGCCTTCTCCTGTTCCGCGCTCCGACGCTCAGCTCGATGGGCGTGGGCGGTGCGCTGATCGCCCTGTGCTCCGTCGCGTATGCCCTCACATTCCTGCCTGCAATCCTCGCCATCCTCGGTCCGAGGGTCGAGCGGCTGCGGATGCCCAACCCATTTCGCCGGTCGTCCAAACCCGGAGCGACGAACGACTCGGCCACGCCTGTCCAGGGCGCCGGCCTGTGGGAACGGATCGCCTCGGCCGTGATGGCCCGCCCGGTCGCCGTCCTGCTGCCGATCCTGGTCCTTCTCGTGGCCTTCGGCTTGCCGTTCCTCGGCGAGCGTCAAGGTCTTCCCGGAGCGGACATGCTGCCCGCGACGGCGGAGGCCCGCGCGGCATGGGACACCATCGAAACCCACTTCCCCGCCGGAGAGACCCGGCCCGTGGATCTGCTGATCACCGTCTCGGGCGACCCGACCTCTAGCGGGAATGCAGCGGCGCTGGCCGTCTACTCGGCCCGAATCGCCGGTCTCACGGGCGTGACCCGTGTCGACGGAGCGTTCTCGCTTACCGACCAGAGCGGGCGACCGCTGAGCACGTCCGCGATCGCCGCGGTCGTCGCCGCTCCTTCCGGTTCGCGGCCCGCGGCACTGGACGCGCTGCTCACGTCGACGGTCCGCGGCTCCGTCGTCCATCTCCAGGTCATCAGCCCTCTTGCCGGCACATCGGCCGCGCAGACGCTGGTCCAGACGATCCGTTCCATGGATCCGGGGCCGGGCCTCCAGGTCGCCGTCGGCGGTGGCGACGCCGCGTCCCTCGACTTCCTCGATGCCCAGAATGCCCAGATGCCGGCGGCGATCGTGTACATCCTCGTCGCCATGGCGCTGATGCTTCTGCTCCAATTCGGGTCGGTGGTTCTCCCGATCAAGGCGGCAGTGATGACACTGTTGTCGCTCACGGCCAGCTTCGGCGCCCTGGTGTGGATCTTCCAGGACGGCAACCTGTCCGGGCCACTCGGCTTCACATCGCCCGGGTTCACGGTCGCGATCGTGCCGATCCTCATGTTCAGCGTGATCTTCGGACTGTCGATGGACTACGAGGTGCTGCTCCTGTCACGCATCCAGGAGTCGTACCGCAAGACCGGAGACACCAGCCGGGCCGTGGCGGAGGGTCTCGCCCGCACGGGTCGAGTTATCACCGGCGCGGCACTGATCATGGTCGCGGTGTTTGCCGCGTTCGGCCTGGCCGACATGATCGTGATCAAGAGCCTGGGCGTCGGCATGGCAATCGCGGTCCTGCTCGACGCCACGATCATCCGCGCCTTGCTCGTGCCCGCGACGATGCGGCTGCTCGGGCACCGGGCCTGGTGGGCGCCGTCTCGCGTGGCGTGGATCTCGGGCCGGCTCGGCTTCAGCCACGTCGCGACAGAATACGAGTGCGACGCGCCGGAACCCGAAGTCGACCGCAGCGACCGAGACGGCGGTGGCAGTAGGGGCGAAGGTCGCCTCGCGCGGCCGACGCCCGAGTCGGCGGCCGGCTAGACCGAAACCTCCGCGGCGGCCTTCTCGACGGCATCGCCGAGGTTCTCCGCGATCGACTTCAACTCGTCATTGGTGACCACGAACGGCGGCCCGAGTAGCACGGTGTCGCCGTTCGTGCCGTCCGCGTTGCCGGTGCCGTGGTACAGGAGCAGGCCTGCAGCGCGGGCATGCTTCATCACGCCTTCGATCAGACGAGCCGACCGGGGGAACGGGCGCCGAGTTGCGCGGTCGGCGACCAGCTCCACTCCCACAAGCAACCCCCGGCCGCGGACGTCGCCGACGTTCGGGTGACCGCCCAGACGGTCGCTCACCAGCTCGCGCAGCTTCTCGCCCCGAACGGCGCTCGCCTCGACCAGATTCTCCGTTTCGAGGATACGCAGCACTTCGAGCGCCACTGCCGCGCCCACCGGGGAGTGGCTGTAAGTGAACCCGTGGACGAAACCGCCACTCTCGGTGATCGTCTGGTACACGTTCCCGCTCGCGACGGCCAGCCCGAGCGGGAAGTAGCCGCCGGCTGCGCCCTTCGCCGCGGCCATCACGTCGGCGCGGATGCCCCAGTGGTCCATCCCGAACCAGCGTCCCGTCCGACCGAAACCGGTCATCACTTCGTCGGCGACGAGCAAGATCCCATGGCGCCGGCACAAATCCGCGACCGCCGGCCAGTAGTCGTCCGGCGGGGACACCGCTCCAAGCGTGGCGCCGACGATCGGTTCCGCGACGAACGCGGCTACTCTCCCCGGCCCCACTTCGGCGGTGACCGCTTCCAGCTCCGCGATCAATGCCGCGGTGTCGCCGAGAGCATGTGCCGCGGGCTCTCCTCCGCGGTATGGATAAGCGGCGCTGACGTGTCGAAAGCGGCCCAGCCAGGGCTCGTAAGGGTGGCGGAGCGGTTCGCGCCCGGAGAGATCGAGGGCACCCAGCGTGTTGCCGTGGTAGCTCCCCCACCGCGCGATCACGACGGTCCGATCCGGCTCGCGACGAGCCAGGTGATACGAGCGCACCAGTTTCAGGCAGCTCTCGATCGCCTCTGAGCCGCCGCTCACCGGGTAGATCGCCGGATCGTCGACCGGCAGGTAGCGGCCGACGGCCCGCGCGTACGCCTCCAGCGGTTGATTCGTGAAAGTCGTGCCGTGGACGTAGGTGAAGGCTCGCGCCTGGCGCTCCATCGCGTCGACTATCGACTGCCGGCCGTGCCCGACGTTCACGACGATGGCGCCTCCCGCGGCGTCCAGGTACGCCCGTCCGGCAGAGTCCCAGATCGTGCAGCCCTCGGCTCGCACGGCCACCGGGAGCTCGCGCCCGATAACTCGCTGGAAGACCCTTCCGGTCGCGGTTTCGACGGCAGCGTGACGGTCGAATTCGCTCATGACGCGATTGTAGGTCGGCCGTCCAAATCGCCCCGGAGCCCGACCATCGCCGCCGGGCGGCCCCTACGTCGAGCGGGTGCTGGGGGCGGCGCCACGGCGACGCAGCGGGAACGCTGGCGCCGCCACCGCCGGCCGTTTCAGTCACGTCACGCCCAGCGGGCGTACCTGACGCGGATTCGGCCCCGTTTCCGTCACGTCACGCCCAGCGGGCGTACCTGACGCGGATTCGGCCCCGTTTCCGTCATCTACGCGTGGTGGGCGTGTTAGCCGCGGATTCGGAT
>JADGQJ010000154.1 GCA_017881885.1 Chloroflexota bacterium | reverse complement strand
GATCGCTGGGTCGAGAAGGATCTCGAGTACATCGACCGGTGGTCGTTCTGGCTCGACCTCAAGATCATCGCCCGGACCCTTCCGGCGATGCTGGCCGGGGAAGGCCGCTGATCGACGACCGCGCAGGGAGTTGGCAAACCATCGCAACAGCCGACCGCGCCCCCTGGAGGCACCCATTTGGAAACCCTGCCACGTTGCCGACAACGCCATGCACTGTGTGGCCCTTGGGACGGTTTAGCCCTGGAGCGCTTCGAGCTCTTCGAGAAGTACCTCGGCCGGCAGGTCTGATGCCCTCCCCGCTGGAAGAACCCGTCGAGAATCTCGATCGGGCCTTCGTTGATCTCCACTGCCATACCAGCGCGAGCTTCGATTCGCTCGCCAGCCCGGGCGCCGTCGTTCACGCGGCTGCGCGCCGTGGCCTCACCCACCTGGCCGTGACGGACCACGACCGCATCGATGGGGCTCAGCGAGCCCGTGATGCCGCTCCGCACGGCCTGACGGTCATAGTCGGCGAGGAAGTGACGACGGTCGACGGCGACCTGATAGCCGTCTTCATCGAGGAGATCGTGCCGCCCGGCCTTTCTGCCGCCGATACCATCGCGGCCATCCGCGAGCAGGGAGGCCTGGTCGGCGTCCCGCATCCGTTCGACCGCTTTCGTGGCTACGGACGCACGAGCGGTGCCGACCTGGCCGACATCGCCGAGAAAGTGGATTGGATCGAGGCCTATAACGCCCGTGTGATCGGCGGGTCTGCCAACGAGAGGGCCGCCATCTTCGCCAGGGAGCGCACGCTGCCCGGCGTGTGCGCTTCGGACTCGCATACCGTTCTGGAAGTGGGCGTTTCGTACAACGTCGTGCTGGGCGACCCAAGCACGCCCGCAGGATTGCTCGCGGCGCTCGCCAGGCTTGACATCCGGCCCGGCCATGCCGGCTTCTACGTGAGGCCTTGGACACCGCTTGCCAGACTGATCCAATCTATGCGCGGGAACGGCCGACGCGGTGCCGATCCAACAATGCCGCTGGGACGGGCGGGTGATGCCTCTCGCAGGCGGACTCGTTAATGGCGCGCACTACCCGGGACTGGGGCTTGGTGACCACCCCGGCGGCGGGATGAGGATAATCTGGCCGGCTCGGATATGACGCGGATCCGTGATGTCCGGGTTGGCGGCGAGGATGGCTTGGAGCGTCACCCCGAACCTCCGTGCGATGGCGCTCAGGGTATCGCCTGTCTTGACAACGTAGGACGTGAAGGTCGGGCTCGGCTTCGGCCTCGGGCTCGGCGTATCCGTCGCTCTTGGGGTTGACGTCGGGGTCGCAGTGGGTGTCGGCGGCAGCGTGAACGTCCGCGTGGGCGAAGGCGAAGGCGAAGGCGAAGGCGTCGCGCTGGGCGTGTAGAGAGCCTCGCCTTGCGATGGCGCGGGTCCGGAGGGCGAGAAGATCGCGGACGCGATAGCGAGCGCAACGACCACGGCCGTCAGCGCGATGAAAGCCATCCGCCAGCGCTCACCCATGAGTCCCTCCACTCTGCGTCTGGTCGTTCGCCACGCTGAACGCCTCCAGAACGGCAAGCTTATCTGCTTTGAGAGGCGTGGGACCGACACCCGTGGCTTCAATGGAGGGTTCGCCCGCAGGCCCATGGCCCTGCCACCTCGCTCCGACACGCGCTACGCCGAGATCAGGCAGTGGCTCCAGAGCAGCTTCGAGCGAGCGGGGATCCCGCTGGAGACCGCCTAAGGACTCTGCGGGGTCGGCCGCGCTAGCTGACCCGTTTCGCTACTTCGTCCAGTTCACGATCGTTGTGCCCAGCCTCCAGGGCGGGCAGACGGCGGCCCTATGGTTTGTTCACGATGCACAACCGCCACGGGTTGCTTGCGGCGGTCCGGCGGGATGGAAAGCTGGCTGGGTCTTCCGGAAGGCTAGGCCTCCGGCCCATCGCCCTGCTTGGGAAGCAGACACTCTGCCAACTGAGTTACTCCCGCTCGGAGCAGGGGTAGTTATAGCAGATCGAGCTTTCCGCTGGTCTGCTACTTCGTGACACCCGGACGGGTTGCGACGGGGCTATCGACGCCGACTATCGCCGCCCAGCGTGGACCGCTATGTCCACGTGTTCTTGGTCCGAGTCTGGGCGATCCCTTTCGGCCGCCACTTGGACACTGAAAGGCGGGAGGTACGGGTTGCGAAACTTGCGAACCCCTTCCTCGAGCCCTTTCACGCTCCTGGCGGCTTCCACCACCACCGCGACGTGCGAGACGATCTGGTCTCGGATTGGCGGCATTATGTCATCGCCAACTGAAAGCCTAACGGACCTATAACCCTCCCAAGGCCACGGCCACTCGCGCGTGGTGGTTCCCATGGCGACACCTCCTCCTTGGTCGAACGCGCCCGAGTCTACGACCCGCCCGCTGTCCTGCGTAGGAATGTCTCAGCCCACGAGGGCCGGCCGGACCGGCTCAAGCCCACCGTCAAGGTGCATGTTCTGTGCGACTGTCTGCGGGCCGGCCGATTGAAGAACTGTGAACTCGACCCGGACCTTAGGACACAATCACTGTAACCCGGTCGTGGCCAGTGGCGCCCGACGGATCAGGCCCGCCTTCAGTGGCGGTCTGTACTGCCCCTGTCCCGTCTGTGGCTCGGATTTCGATCGTATGAGTGCCCGGCGTGGCCTGCCAGCGTAGCCACCATTGAACCCACGTTGCCTTGGAAATGGGACGGCTCACCATGGCCGCCTGCCATGGCGCGTCATCTATGCGGACCTCGACACCCATAACGCCGCGGTCCGGGGCCCAGGCGACCCCATCGATATCGACCGGCCCGGTCGAGAGTCGGGCGTCTGCTGAGGGATGGTCGATCCGCGACTCGGTCAGGATGGGGCCGTCCTTCGCCCATCCGAGGGGTACCCAGTAACCGTCGAAGGCTTCGCGGGTGGTGAGCTCGATCTCCGATAGCCACTTGGTCGCCGACACATAGCCGAAGAGTCCGGGCACGATCAAACGTGCCGGATAGCCATGCTCTGCAGGCAGGGGCTCTCGGTTCATACCAACCGCGATCATCGGCTCTCTGGCCGGATCGAGCGCCCAGTCAGTGGGAAAGCCGACCGTGAACCCGTCGACCGAACGGCCGACGATCTGAGTGGCGCCCGAATTTACGCCCGCCCGGGCGAGAACTTCCTTGAGGTGCGCCCCTGTCCAAAGGGTGTTGCCGACGAGGTTTCCTCCGACCACGTTGCTGACGCACGCCAGGGTCACGTACTGCTCGAACAGCGGCATCGCCAGCAACTCCGGATACGTGAACGTGAGCGGATGGTCGACCATGCCAGTGACCCGGAGCTGCCAGGTGGATGCGTCCACCTGGGGCACCAGCAACTCGGTGTCGATGCGATAGAAGGAGCCGTTTGGGACCACGATCGGCGTGATTCCCGACGCGGATAGTGATTCGTCCGTGGTCAGCGGCGGAACGACTTCGGAAGCGGCCGGAAGAGTTGCCGAAACTGGTGCGCTGCCCGGGTGCTGGCGGTCGATGAGCAGGCGACCGAGGAGCCCGACCCCGATCGCGGCCATGAGGAACTCGAAGGATCGGATGAGGAAGCGCCGGCGGCTCGTGTACGACTCGGGCGCCGGTGGCTGTAGGCCCGGGAGAGCGGGCGAACTCGATCTCCCGAGGCGGAGTCGAACGAAACGTACAGGCCCGATGAACCCAGCCGCATCAAGGAGTATGCGCAGGGCGCCGATTCCCGCAGCTGTCGCGACCACGGCGTTCATGGCGGCCAGCAACGGTGAACTGAGCGGCTGCAAAGCAGCGGCGAGGAATGCCACGACACCGAAGGCCACCAGCAGGCCAGACCCATTCTCGAAGCGGCGTCGGCCGAGAACTCCGGCAAGAGCGGCCACGAGCAGAGCCACTACGACCACGGCGAAGTTCAGCGCGGTCTTGTCGTTCGTGCCGAACAGCGAGGCGACGAGGTCCTTGGCCCCGGGCGGCTGCACAGCGATGATGAAGCTCCCGACAGCAACGACCAGGGACGGGGTTCCGGGAATCAGCCCGGCAACCAGTTCGCTCGCGGCGATCCCTACGGCTCCGGCTATTGCACCAGCGAGGGCCGCGTCCAGCCCGAGCCCGAGGGGAGATGGCCCCGGCGGCGAGGCGTTCTTGGCGGATCTGTCGTTCACTCGGCCAAGTCCTTGTGTCGGGCATTCTCGAAAGGCCGTGCCCGGGAGGTCGATGGGATTCGAGGTCGGCGCATTCGCGCGGCTGGACAAGTTGCGGTGTCGAATCCTGGGTCGAAGTTTCTCATAACGCCGCGGGCAAAAGAAGGGAATTCGCCGGCGCCGACACCTGCCGTCAATTCGGAAGCGCCAGGGTTCGGGGCCTTATGGCATGCTGTCTGCGGGGCGGTCGACAGCGGGCCGGGCGCCTCAGGCACCGTCGGCGGAGACGCGGCTTCTCGGCCGATGCCTCGCCACGCGGCCGGTAGCATGCTCCGCGCATAGCCAATCGTTGGCGTCTGAGATGTCGGACACGACAAGCGAGATCGACGCGGGTAACCGGGCGAGGCCCAATCGATCGTGGAGGTACCTGCCATGCGCAGGTCGCGTATAACTGTCGCTGCCGTCCTGCTGCTTGTGGGACTGCTCTGGATCGGCCAGGGCACGGGTGCGGTCGCCGGGAGTGCCATGAGCGGCCAGTCCATGTGGTCGCTTGTGGGTGGCGTGTGCGTCCTCGGCGGTCTGGTCATCGGGGTCTGGGAACTTGTCCGGAGGCCTGCGAGTCGACGCTAGACCGATATCGGTGCGGACGCCCCGGCCTGGGACGCTTCCGACCTCGGCTGTAGGGCCGGCTCAGGACTCAGCGATGTATCAGGTGCGCGGCGCTGAATCGCCGGCGTCGCTCCGGTTTCCGGGTCGGCGAGGTCGGTCAACGTCGCTTGACTCCCTTCTCGCGCCGATGCTAGGCTCCAGATGTTCTCGTTATCATGCCGACAACTACAGCGGTACGAGTAACGGCCCAGCTCGGCGGAGACTGCGTGTCCGGCGTCACGAGGAGGACTGCGCCAGGCCCGAAATTGGAAGCTCCGCGAATGCACCCACTTGTTTGCCCTTGCCGTCGACCGGAACCGGGATCGCGGCGTTGGCGAATGGGCAGGCAGGTGCGAGTCCGCCGATCGTTTGGTTGCTCCCGGTCGTCGGTCGACCGTGGCTTCGGCGGGCTCCTGGCGATCTCCGAGACCACCCCCGGGCTCATGCCCCAAGCCCGCGGACGCCAAAGTTGAACGGAGGTGCTTCCGCTACGACGAAGCGCTGCCCGACGAGGACGGTCAAACGGGGGCCCCAATTTTCGGCTTCCCGGTTACCCTGAGGAGTGCAAGAGCAATGTCCAGACGTTCAACGAGACTGCCACTGCTGCTGGCGGCCCTAGCAATCACGGCAACCGCCTGCGGTAATAGCGCAACGCCCAGCCCGGGTACGACTGCAAACACGACGGCACCTGTTGCGGTTGCAGCGACAGATACCGGCACTGCTCCGACTGCAGCCCCCGGCGGGGGGACCACCTCCGGCCAGTTCTGCAGCGGAATGAAGATCACCTTCTTCCCCGGTGGGACGGCGGGTGGCAGCTTCGAGACGGTCGTCTACAACGGTGCCAAGGCCGCCGAGGCTGCCTTCGGCCCGACCGTGTCTTACCTGTGGTCCGACTGGGACCCCAACAAGATGATCACCCAATTCCAGCAGGCCGTTGCC
>JADGQJ010000049.1 GCA_017881885.1 Chloroflexota bacterium | reverse complement strand
GCATTACGCGTGCCTGCTCTGGCCGCGCCCGCGTGCCGCTCTCGCGAGGCCGGTATCAGTTGGGCCGCAGGGTCAGCGGCGCCGTCTGGTGCGCCGGGCTGGCGATCCGGTCAGCGTTCCGAAGATCCCGCCTCGAGTAGGTCAACCACGTCGATCTGTACCGTCTCGACGGCGTTGGCTCCGAGTACTCAGATCTGCTCGAAGCGGCCGGCGTCGACTCGCCGGTCGAGCTGGCGCACCGCGTCCCGGCAAATCTCGCAGCCAAGCTGGCCGAAGTGAACGAGGCCAAGAAGCTCGTCCGTCGCGTCCCGACCGAAGCGGTCGTGGCCGGCTGGATCGCGCAGGCCAAGTCGATGCCGAAGGTCGTCGAGCACTGAGCCGCGCGGCTGCCAGGCCGCCACTCGACGCTCAATACCAACCGATGGCGGCGCCCGGAGAGACTTCTCTTCGGGCGCCGTTTGCGTAAGCGCCGGCGCCCGGCCGACGCGATCGGCCGCCCCGTCCCGGCTACACTCCCACCCGTGACCATCCCTCAAGACCGCCTGCGCAACTTCTCGATCATTGCCCATATCGATCACGGCAAGACGACGCTGTCGGATCGCCTGATCGAGCTGACGCATACCATCGACGCGCGGCAGATGACGAGCCAGGTGCTCGACTCCATGGACCTGGAGAAGGAGCACGGGATCACCATCAAGGCCCGGGCGGTCCGCCTCGAATACACGGCGTCCGACGGCCTGCTCTACGGCCTCAACCTGATCGACACCCCCGGCCACGTCGACTTCAGCTACGAGGTCAGCCGGTCTTTGCAGGCGTGCGAGGGCGCGATCCTGGTGGTGGACGCGACGCAGGGGATCGAGGCCCAGACGCTGGCGAACGTGCACCTCGCGCTCAAACAGAACCTGACGATCATCCCGGTGCTCAACAAGATCGACCTGCCGTCGGCCCAGATCGACGTGGTCGTCGAGGAGCTGGAGAGCGTTCTCGCCATGCCGCGCGAGGAAGTCTTGCTGGCCTCGGCCAAGGACGGGACCGGCGTCGCGGAGATCCTCGAGGCGATCGTGACGCGGGTGCCGCCGCCGAAGGGCGACCCGGACAAGCCCCTCCAGGGTCTCATCTTCGACTCGCACTACGATGCCTACAAGGGCGTCGTCGTCTACATCAGGCTCGCCCAGGGGACGCTCCACCAGCACGACGTCATCCGGCTCATGGGCTCGGGCGCGGAAGCCGAGCTGGTAGAGATGGGCTTCTTCCGGCCGCAGCTGGTGCCGGTCTCCGATCTTCGCGCCGGCGACGTCGGATATGTGGCGA
The DNA here is from genome assembly GCA_017881885.1 of Chloroflexota bacterium. Lineage (GTDB taxonomy): Bacteria > Chloroflexota > Limnocylindria > Limnocylindrales > CSP1-4 > Fen-1039. The sequence goes on along the minus strand of JADGQJ010000049.1, from coordinate 13,753 downwards.
CCGGGCTCAAGAGCGTCCGCGATGCCCAGGTCGGCGACACCGTCACCACGGTCGCCAATCCGGCCGAGCATCCGCTGCCGGGATACCAGCCGGCCAAGAGCCTCGTCTTCGCCGGTCTCTACCCGATCACCGGCTCCGATTACCCGCTCCTTCGCGAGGCCCTGGAAAAGCTCCACCTCAACGACGCCAGCTTCAGCTTCGAACCGGAGAGCTCGGTCGCCCTGGGGTTCGGGTTCCGGTGCGGGTTCCTCGGCCTCCTCCACATGGAGATCGTTCAAGAACGCCTGGAGCGCGAGTTCGGTCAGGAGCTGATCGCGTCCGCGCCGTCGGTCGAGTACAAGATCGTCCTGATCAACGGTCAGGGGACGCTCGAGGTCGACAACCCGTCGAGGATGCCCGACGCGGGCGTCATCGAGGAGATCCTGGAGCCCTGGGTCAAGCTCGGCATCGTCACGCCTTCGTCCTACATCGGCACGTTGATGGAACTGGCGAAGAACCGGCGTGGAAGCTTCCTCGACATGGAGTATCTGGACCCCAAACGGGTTCTGCTCAACTTCGAGCTGCCGCTGGGCGAGGTGATCGTCGACTTCTACGATCAACTCAAGTCCCGAACCCAGGGTTACGCGTCGATGGAATTCGAGGAGATCGGGTACCGCGCGGCCAACCTCGTGAAGGTCGACGTTCTTGTTGCCGGAGAGCCGGTCGACGCGCTGTCGGTCATCGTTCACCGCGACCGGGCTCAGGCCATCGGACGCGAGCTCGTCCACCGTCTGCGCGGCCTGATCCCGCGTCAGATGTTCGAGATCGCCGTCCAGGCCGCGATCGGCTCGAACGTCATCGCCCGCGAGACGGTCGCCGCAATGCGCAAGAATGTCCTTGCAAAATGCTATGGCGGCGACATCACTCGCAAGCGTAAGCTGCTCGAGAAGCAGAAAGAGGGGAAGCAGCGGATGAAGAGGGTGGGGTCCGTGGAGATACCGCAGGAGGCGTTCCTGGCGGTTCTTCGCATGGACGAGGTATGACCTCGGAATACGTCCGAATCGTCATCGCCGTCGGCCTGTTGATGGCATTGATCCTGCTCCGGCTCCAGGCCGAAGCATTTGGGGCGGCCGAGTACGATGAGCCGGGCAATCGCTACCACCGCGGGATTTGGACGCGCCTGTGCTGGTATGCCCTCGGGCTGGCCCTTCTGTGGGCGATCTTCCTCGTCCACCCTCAGCCGCACGACGTGCTCTTCCTCGTCGTCGGAAACCACTTCGACGTCTTCGCCTTTGGGCTGTCCCTGGCTGCGGTCGGTGCGGTCCAGGCGGCGATCTTCGCCTGGTTCCGATACGGCGGCCTGCGGTTGCCGGCACCGTCGGCCTACCCGGGTGCGGCGCTCAATTCGATCCTGACGGCCGTCATCGACGAAGCGGCCTTCCGCGGCGCGCTTCAGGGCATGCTGCTTGCCGCGGGACTGCCCGACGGCAGCGCCGTCCTCGTCCAGACCGTGATCTTCGTCCTGGCCACGCGCATGGCCGCGCCGGGCCGGCACCGCTACATGCTGCTGCTCTCGCTTGGGATCGGCCTGGCTTGCGGTTGGGCCACGGTCCGCACGGGCGGGATCGGGGCGGCGATTCTCGCCCACGCGTTGACGTCATTCGCCGTGTTCGTTTGCACGGGCCACGCCGGGCAGGTTGCCGGCCGCGGCGCCGAGCCGGACGAAGTCGAGGCTCTTCGTAAGCCCGAAGGCTGGCGCGACGCGCGTCGATCAGGCGAAACGCCCGGCCCCGGCCAGGCAGGCTGAGCGCGAGTCGGCGCCGAGGTCGGGGAGCCTGGACTGAGGCGGGGGAGTCGGCGCCGCCGTCAGCGAACCGGAAGGATCGCGACCCAGCGGCCGTACCACTCGGCGGTGCCCGCCCTGCCGTCGATGGGGTCGACCTGCGGCGAGTCCTTCTGCCAGTACTGCTTGAACGCGATCTTCGCCGCGTCGTACCGCCAGACCTTGTAGGTCAGCAGCTTGTCGCGCATCCCCTGGGACTTGAGGGGGTCCGTCAGGTAGACGCCGGTGAGGGTGAAGGACATCGAGCCGGTCCGCGGATCGGCGCCGGTCACCGTGTACCCGGTAACGAACTGGGCATGGCCGCCGTACCACGCCAGGATCCCGGCCGGCTTCCCGTAGACGGCCAGCCCATGGACCACGGCCTTGGCCGCGGCATCGAAGGAGGTGAAAGCTCGATCGGCGTAGACGCCGCTGTAGATGCTGCCCCAGCCGAAGTAGTTCAAGCCGTTCCGCCAGCCGTGAGGGTCCGTACCGGCCGAGGACGAGAGCATGGTCATGTGGGCGCGCTCGTACCCGAGAACGGTCTCCTGCGTCTCGTACAAGGTCGACGGCTTCCACGAGAAGACCGGGGAGGTCCCACGAATGAACTTGTCGCCCAGCGAGAACCGCTTGAGGACGAATTCTTTGTCGAGGGTGCCGTAGATAGTGTTCAGCATCATCTGGGTCGCGGTCGCGGCGCAGGCGGTGTAGTCGGGATCCTGGTAGCGGACCGCCGTGCCGTCGTACATGTCGTAGCGCCAGGTAGCTACCGCTCCGGCGGTCTGAGGCGCCAGCCACTGGCCGAGGGCGGCCACGGAGACGGCCAGCGCCAGGCATCTGAGCGCCACCCGGCGCCTCGTCTCGACGTGCGGATGGACCGGCGCGAGCCTCTGCGGGGCGATTTGCCCGGTCGAGTTCGAATCCATCTGAACCATTACCCCGAGTCAGGCGAGCAAGGCTGAGCCGACCGGACGAGAGATCGCTCGACAGTCGCGCCGGCCACGATTTGGGGTGGCAGCAACCCGGCAAGACGGGCGGTAGGCCTCTCCCGAAGGGATCGGCACCCAGATGAGCAACGTGAGAATGGGCGCGTCCGGACGATCCGTCGAGTGGTCGATTGGGGTTATTAGCCTCGGTGCCGCTAATCTCTCGCGGTGAGCCACGCCTCCTCCGAAATCTCGAATACGTCCCCGCTTTCTGCCGAGTTACGGGCCGCGCCGCCCGCCGGCCTGTACGTGCACTTGCCTTTCTGCGTGGCCCATTGCCCGTATTGCGACTTCGTCGTGTATGCCGGTGCCGAGGCACGTGGGCCGAGGGCGCGGACCGAGCGTCTCTACGAGGCCGTTGAGCGCGAGTTGGAGTTGCGCGCCGACGCCCTCGACGAGCGGTTCGGCGCCGCCCGGCCGCCGCTCGCGACGCTCTACTTCGGCGGCGGTACGCCGTCCCTCGTCTCCGGCGAGCGGCTCGAGCGGCTCATGACCACGATCCGGCGCCGCTACGGTCTTGAGCGCGGCGCCGAGATCACGCTCGAGGCCAACCCGGGCCCCGACGAACGCGGCAATCTGGCGGCGTTCGCAGCGGCGGGCGTGAACCGGATCTCATTCGGCGCCCAGAGCCTGAACGGCGCCGAACTGCGGCGCCTCGGTCGGCGCCACTCCCCGGAGGACGTGGCCGCGGCCGTCGCGGAGGCACGGACCGCGGGGATCGGCTCCGTGAACCTGGACCTCCTGTATGACCTCCCGGGCCAGACCCTCGACGGCTGGGCGGCGACTCTGAACGCCGCGCTCGACCTGGGCCCGGACCACCTTTCTCTGTACGCGCTCACGCTCGACGACCCGGATGCAGAAGGCCTCACCGGCGAGACGGGCGACCACCTGCCGACGGCTCGGGGAGCAAGGCGCTGGCGCGAGGCCGCTCGCCGGGAGCAGGACGACGATCGGGCCGCCGACCAGTACCGCCTCGCGTCGGATCGTTTGGCCGCCGCCGGGTGGCGCGGCTATGAGATCTCCAACTGGGCCCGGCCCGGACATGAGAGCCGCCACAGCCTGACCTACTGGGAGCGTCGCCGGTACGAGGCTGTCGGTCCGGGGGCGCATGCGTTCGACGGAGCGGTGCGGCGCTGGAACGCGGCCGGCCTCGAGAGATACATCGCCGCACTCCTGCCGGCGGACGGCCCAGGCTCGGTCCCGCCCGGCGACAGCGAAACCCTCGCACCCGAGACGGCGGAATCGGAGCGGGTCATCCTGGCGCTCCGCCTGGATAGAGGCGTCCCGGCCGCGTGGGCAAGCCGGCCCGAGTTCGCCGAAGCTTTCTCCTGGGCCGAATCCTCGGGCCTGATCGAACGTGTGGACCTGGCAGGGGAAGCGCACCTTCGCCTGACGCTGAAGGGCCGCCTGCTGAGCAACGAGCTGTTCGCGCGGCTGGTCTAGTTCGGCCGGTCTAGTTCGGCCGGTCTCAGGGCGGAACTTCGCCCGAGCCTCCGCCTTTGTTGCGCGACAACCCTCGAACGCTTCTCCGGCGACCGCGGCCCGCCTACTCCGGCCGCGGCGCGACCGTTGACACTCTCCGGGCCCGACTGCTACCATCGGCGCAACCAGTTAGCACTCGCCTAGTGAGACTGCTAACCAACCGCCAGGGCCTCGCCGGCCGGGGGAAACGGCGGTGCAGCGGACCCGGGACGTGTCCCTCGTACGCACGCACCGTCGCCTTCTCCAATCCGGTTCCGCCCGACGGGGAAGCATCGGAGCCACAGCATGGCGCGACGTCCACGCCGCACCAACGACTCGCTGGACGAGCGATCGGGCTCGATCCTGCGGGCCGTCATCGACGAATACGTGACCTCTGCGGTGCCCGTCAGCTCGGGCTCCCTGGTCGCGCACTACCCGCTCGGGGTTAGCAGCGCCACCGTTCGAAGCATCCTGGCGGAGCTCGAGGCGATCGGCTTGCTGACCCATCCCCATACGAGCGCCGGGCGCGTTCCCACCGACGCCGGCTACCGCTATTACGTCCAGGTTCTGGCCGACGAATGGTCCCTGCCGACCGTCGACCAGCGGATGATCCGCCATCAGTTCGGCCAGGTCGAGTTCGCCAGCGAGCAGTGGTTCCGCCTCGCGGCGAGCACCCTCGCGGCCAACACCGGCACCGCCGGTCTCGCGACCACGGCCAAGCCGAAGGCCGCCCGCGTCCGACGGGTCGAGCTTCTCGCGGTCCAGGACCGCCTGGCTCTGATGATCGTCGTCTTCCGCGAGGGAACTACAAAACAGGTACTGCACAGCCTCTCGGTCACGGCCGATCAGGACCAGCTGAACCGCGTGGCGGGTTTGCTGAACGTGCTGGCAGTGGACCGGACCGCCGGCGAGATCGAGGTCGCGCTGGCGGATCTGCCGATCGGCGACGGCGTCAACGATGAGTCGGAGATCTTGCACGGCGTCGGCGAGCGGCTGGTCCGCTCCATGACCGAATTCGACGCCGCCCTGATCGACGACCTCTTCAGCGACGGCCTGCTCAACGTCATGGCCGCGCCGGAGTTCGACCGCAGCGAGAAGGTTCGCCAGGTCTTCGCGGCGCTCGAGAATCGCGTCTACCTGGGCTCGCTCGTGGAAGCGGTGTCCCGTGCCGGCAGCATCCAGATCTTCATCGGCCACGAGAACATGCCGCTCGAAATGCAGGACGTGTCGCTGATCCTGGCCCCGTACGGGCGGGTCGGGCGCGCGGTCGGAGTCGTAGGCGTTCTCGGGCCTACCCGCATGTCATACCCGCAGGCGATCGCATCGGTCGAATTCGTCTCCGACCTCATGAATGAGCTGGTGGAGCACCTCTATGCGTGATCGATCCACTACTTCGCGAACTCACCACCGCGGCGCCGCCGGCGACTGGCCGGGGCAGCCGGCCCCGGGCGAACCCCCCGCAGAGTCCGGCGCAGACATCGAGTTGGAGCTGGAGCGGCTTCGGGCGGAGCTCGAGGCGGCCCAAACCCAGACGGCCGAGCATCTCGCGAGTCTGCAGCGAACCGCGGCCGACTTCGCGAATTTCCGCCGCCGCACCTTCGAGGATCGGGAGCGAGAGCTAGGTCTAGCCAGCGAGTCGCTGTTGCGGAAGCTGCTGGTCGTGGCCGACGACTTCGATCGAGCCCTCGAGACGATGCCGGCCGAGCTGCGAGGCATCGGCTGGATCGAGGGCATCGTCCTGCTCGACCGCAAGCTTCGGCAGCTCCTCGAGAGCGAAGGCGTCACTCCGATCGAAGCGATCGGCCGGTCCTTCGACCCTCGAGAGCACGAGGCGATCCTGAGCGTCCCTGCGACCGGACGCCCGGACGGCGAAATCGTGGCCGAGGTCCAGCGCGGCTACCGAGTCCGAGACCGAGTTCTGCGACCCGCGCAGGTCGCCGTCGCCGACGGCGGCGCGACCGCGCCCGGCGACACCACTTCATACAGCAACTGACCGACAGCATCACTTAGGAGCGACCACAAATGGGCAAGATCATCGGCATCGACCTGGGCACGACGAACTCCGTCGTGGCGGTGATGGAAGGCGGAGAGCCGACCGTCATTCCGTCCGCGGAGGGCGGTCGGACCGTCCCGTCGGTCGTCGCTTTCACCAAGAACGGCGACCGGCTCGTGGGCCAGCTGGCCAAGCGGCAGGCCGTCACCAATCCCGGCAACACTGTCTACTCAATCAAGCGCTTCATGGGCCGCCGTTTCGACGACCCGGAAGTGGCGCACTCACTCGCCTTCGTTCCATACAAGGTCGAGCGCGATTCTCATAGCGATGGGATCAAGGTCGTCCTTGCCGACGGCAAGACGTACACCCCGCCGGAAATCAGCGCCATGATCCTGCAAAAGCTCAAGGCGGACGCCGAGGCGTATCTGGGCGAGAAGGTCACCGAGGCGGTTATCACCGTCCCGGCCTATTTCGACGATACGCAGCGCCAGGCGACCAAGGACGCCGGCCGCATCGCCGGTCTGGACGTCAAGCGAATCATCAACGAGCCCACCGCCTCGGCCCTCGCGTACGGCCTCGACAAAAAGCACGACGAGAAGATCGCCGTCTACGACCTCGGCGGCGGCACCTTCGATATCTCGATCCTCGAGCTCGGCGAAGGCGTCTTCGAAGTCAAGGCGACCAACGGCGACACCCACCTGGGCGGCGACGACTTCGATCAGCGAGTGATCGAGTGGCTGCTGGCCGAATTCAAGCGCGAAGAGGGGATCGACCTGCGGAGCGATCAGCAGGCCCTCCAGCGGCTCAAGGAAGCGGCCGAGAAGGCCAAGATCGAGCTCTCCACGACGAGCACGACCGAGATCAACCTGCCGTACATCACGGCCTATGAAGGCAATCCCAAGCATCTGGTCATCGCGCTGTCTCGCGCCAAGCTGGAAGACCTGACCGCCGATCTCATCGACAAGACGCGCGGCCCGGTCAGCCAGGCCCTGCGCGATGCCGGCCTCAAGCCGGGCGAGATCGACGAGATCGTCATGGTCGGCGGGCAGACCCGCATGCCGGCGGTCGTCGAGGCCGTCAAGCAGATGTTCGGCGGCAAGGAGCCGCACCGCGGCGTCAACCCGGACGAGGTCGTCGCCGTCGGGGCCGCGATCCAGGCCGGCGTTCTCGCGGGCGAGGTCAAAGACGTCCTGCTTCTGGACGTGACTCCGCTGTCGCTCGGCATCGAGACGATGGGCGGCGTCATGACTCGCCTGATCGATCGCAACACGACGATCCCGACGAGCAAGAGCCAGGTCTTCTCCACGGCGTCGGAGAACCAGACCCAGGTCGAGGTCCACGTCCTTCAGGGCGAACGCGACTTCGCCGCCGACAACAAGACACTGGGCAAGTTCGTTCTCGACGGCATCCCGCCGGCCCCGCGCGGCGTGCCCCAGATCGAGGTCACCTTCGACATCGACGCCAACGGCATCCTCGACGTCAAGGCCAAGGACCGGGCGACCAGCCGCGAGCAGCAGGTCCGCATCACCGCCAGCTCGATGCTGTCCAAGAACGACGTCGATCGAATGGTCAACGAAGCCGCGACCCACGCCGACGAGGACCGCAAGCGCAAGGAAGAGGTCGAGACTCGCAATCAGGCCGACGCCCTGGCGTATCAGGCCGAGCGCACGCTGCGCGACCTGGGCGACAAGGTTTCGCCCGAGGACAAGGCCGAGACCGAGCGTTGTGTCGAGGCGGTCCGGACCGCGCTGAAGGGCAGCGATCAGCCCGCCCTGAAGTCAGCGTCGGACGCCCTGGTCCAGCAGCTGCAGAAGGTCGGAACGGCAGCCTACCAGGCCGCCGAGACGCCGCCCCCCGCCGGCGGTGACGATGATCAGACGAGCGGACCTTCCTCCGACACGTCCTCTTCCCAGGGGAACGAGGAAGTGGTCGAAGGCGAGTACAAGGAAGCCTGATCGGGGTCCTCGTCAAGCGAGGGCGCATAAGGGTCATAGCGCGTCGGTCCCGAACCTGGGGCCGACGCGTTCATGTTTCCGGGGGGCGCGACCCACGACCGCGACCTGCCGACGCGGAGGAGGGTCTTGCGCGTCCGCTGCCGCTCCACCAGCTCGATGCAGATGGGCACGAGCAAGCCGACGGCGACGGAAGTCGCGAGGATCAGGAGCGCCAGCACGGCGGTGATCGCCAGCTGGTACGGACCCGTTCCCGAGGCCGGCCACGTCAGCAGCTCGGTGTGGCCTGAAACCGTTGCGGCGGTGTTGATGCCGAAGGCGACGAGAGGTATGGAGTAGGCGACGATCGCAAGGACGTTGACCAGTCGGAAGAAGAATGCCCAGACCGAGCCGATCAACGAGTGATCGGACCCGGAGACCCCGAGCTTCGCGTAGAGGTCCGGCAGGTGGCGGGACGGGTTTGTCAGCCAACCGAGCGGATCGCCGAGGCTGCGCTGGGCCAGCTCGACCGCGATGAGTGCGGCGATCAGGCCGGGCAGCGGGTAACCGCGCCACATTAGTATCGCGGGCACGATCAGGCAGATCGCGATCCTCGCCTGTGTCCAGAGCGCCGCCAGCCAGGCCGTGCCGGCGCGGTATGGGGTGAGGAACGGCATCTCGGCCCCGAGGCTCACGGCGTTGTGGGTAGCGAGGCCGACGAGGAGCGAGAAAAAGAGCAGAGCCAGAACCCCGATGACGGCGAAGGCGATGGTCATCGCCACGAGCGAAGACTGGCGGCCGGCATCGAGCTGGGCCCAGGCCGATGTGATCGAGCCGGTCTGGAGGGCCGTCCGCGCGATCGGAGTCACGGTCGTGATGATCAACGCGCCGACGAGCAACAGGAACGCCAGGAGCGCGGCGGCAACGTACCCGGAAAAGCGGACCGGGACTGTCGGGCGGACCGCAAACCACAGGGCTACGCGGCGCCGGATCCAGCCGGTGAGCAACGGTCGATGGAACTCGCGTGCGGGTTTCGCCTGGGCCGCGGCCGAGAAGTCGCGGGCCGGGGCGGAGGCCAGGGCGACGGGTCGCGACAGATATGCGGGCGCAGCGGCGCCGGCGCCGCCACCGATCGGGGCGCCGAAGCCAACGGAGCCGGTGTTCCCTATCGCGCCGGGAGGAAAGGCCGGCGGCGCAGGCGTCGCGACCTGCCGAACGATCTGTGGAGCGTCCTTCGGCCGGCTGCCGAACTTCTCGCGGCAGTGGTAGCACCGGCCCGTGCCGGCGCGATTGAGCGACCGGCAGTGCTGGCAGACCCAGAATTCGTCCACGCGCGAGCTCTCTCCTGGCCTGGAATCCGTTACAACGGGCACGTGTTTGCCCGGTTCCGATGATAGCCTCGGTGGTGGGTCCCCGAGACACGCCCGAATCGTCATAGGACCATCGGGTCGAAAGTCGTTCGGATTGCTCGTGGCGGGCCCATTTTCAGTGAATCGCCCCCGGCGGCGGATCGGCGTTACCATCGCGCCGTGCCCGATGAGACCTCCACCACCGACGCTGTAATCCATGCCCGCGGCCTGAAGAAATGCTTCGGCGAGTTCACGGCCGTCGATGGCGTGGACTTCGACGTGGCGCCCGGCGAGGCCTTCGGCTTCCTGGGTCCCAACGGCGCCGGCAAGACCTCGACGATGCGGATGATCGGCTGCGTCTCGCCGGTCACGGCCGGGACGCTGACCGTATTTGGCTTGGACCCGGCCCACGACGGGGCGCGGATCCGGTCGCGGCTCGGCGTGGTCCCCCAGGCGGACACGCTCGACAACGAATTGAGCGTGCTCGAGAACCTGCTCGTGTACGGCCGCTACTTCGGACTGCCGTGGAGCGAATCCAGGCGCCGCGCGACCGAGCTGCTCGACTTCGTCCAGCTGACCGACCGGGCCAAGGATCAGGTCGAGCCGTTGTCGGGCGGGATGAAGCGGCGCCTCGTCATCGCTCGCGCCCTGATCAACGAGCCCGCGCTTCTGCTCCTCGACGAACCGACGACCGGACTCGACCCGCAGGCCCGCCACCTGCTGTGGGACCGGCTGTACCGGCTCAAGCAGCGCGGCGTCACCCTTTGCCTCACGACCCACTACATGGACGAGGCGGAGCAACTGTGCGACCGGCTCGTGGTCATGGACAAGGCCAAGATCGTGGCCGGTGGCTCGCCCCGCCAGCTGATCGAGCAGTACGTAACGCGCGAAGTCCTGGAGCTGCGATTCAACCGCGGTGAGGGTGAGACCGACGACGGAGCCCACCTCGACGGACAGCTCGACGGCCTGGCCGATCGGATCGAGCAGCTGCCCGACCGCCTCCTCGTCTACACCGCCGACGGCGACGCGACGGCCGCGGCCGCATTCGAGCGCGGCCTCCGGCCGGCCAGCATCCTGGTTCGCCGGAGCACCCTGGAGGACGTCTTCCTGCGGCTCACCGGCCGCAGCCTGGTCGAATAGTGGCCGCCTCGAGCGCTCCGATCGCGCCGGTGGCAGCGCCGGCGGACGCGCGCCGCGGGCTGATGTCCGCGCTCACCGCGCACTCCTCGCTGCGAGTGCTCGAGCACGACCTGCTCGTCTTCCGGCGGGGCTGGCGCAGCTACATGATGTCCGGACTGAGCCAGCCGTTCCTCTACCTGCTGTCGATGGGGATCGGCCTGGGGCTCTACGTGAACCGAAACGGCGGGGCTCCGGGCGGCGTGCCGTACCTGAACTACATCGCCCCGGCGTTGCTCGTGACGCAGGCCATGATGGCCGCCGCCTTCGAGTCGGCCTGGCCGATCATGAGCAAGATCGCCTGGGAGAAGACGTATCTAGCGGCCCTCAACACACCGATCGGCGCCACGAGCCTGCTCGCCGGCGACATCATGTGGATCGCCTTCCGCGCCGTCCTGCTGTCGGTCTTGTTCTTCGTCGTGATCCTCGCGTTCGGGGCCGTGAGCTCGCCGCTCGCGGTGCTGGCCATTCCGGTGGCGGTCCTGACCGCGCTCTCGTTCGCCGCCCCGATCATCGCTTTCACGGCCACCCAGAAGACCGACCAGTCGTTCAACATGCTCTTCCGCTTCGGCATCACGCCGCTCTTCCTGTTCAGCGGCACCTTCTTCCCGATCGAGAAGCTGCCCCTCTTTATCCAGCCGCTTGCCTGGGTTACGCCCCTGTACCACGGCGTGAGTCTGGCCCGGGGCTTCTCGCTCGGCCAGGTCGACCCGGTTGCGGACCTGATCCACGTGGCCGTGCTCGCCGGTTTCGTCGTGGTCGGCCTCTTCGTCGCCCGAATCACGTTCCGGCGTCGCCTGGAGCTGTGATGCTCGCGCTGCGCCTTTCCGTTCCCTCAACCTTGACCCGGCCGACGCGCATGGTCGAGCGGAACCTGCTCGTCTACCGGCGGACCTTCATGGTCATCTTCTCCGGTTTCTTCGAGCCGCTCTTCTACCTGTTCTCGATGGGATTCGGCGTCGGGGCGCTCGTGGGGGCAGTTCAGCTGGAGAACGGAAGCACGGTCGCGTACGCCGTGTTCGTGGCGCCGGCGCTCCTGGCTTCGTCGGCGATGAACGGCGCCATCTACGAGACCTCGAACAACTTCTTCTTCAAGCTCAAGTACGCCAAGCTCTACGACGCCATCATCGCCACTCCGATGTCGCTGAGGGACGTCGCCAGGGGCGAGATCCTGTGGGCCCTACTGCGCGGCAGCCTGTACGTCGTCGGCTTCCTGGTCGTTATCGCGGTGCTGGGGATCGCCGGGCTGGGGCTGATCAGCTCGCCCCTCGGCATCCTCGCCTTCCCGGCCGCGATGGTCGTCGGCTTCGCCTTCGCCGGGGCAGGCATGGCCGCCACCACGTTCGTCCGCAAGTGGCAGGACTTCGACTTCCTGCAGCTCGCGATCATGCCGATGTTCCTGTTCTCGGGCACCTTCTACCCGATCTCCGCCTATCCGCCGGCGCTGCAGGTCTTCGTCCAGTGCACGCCGCTCTACCGGGGCGTCCACCTCATCCGAGCCCTCACCACGGGCAACCCCGACGTCTGGATCGCGGTCGACGTCGCGTACCTCATGGCGATGGGCCTGATCGGCCTGTGGATCGTGGGGAAGCGGCTGAACAAGCTGCTGCTGGCGTAGACACCGCCGCGCAAGCGAGAGGAGCTAACGTGATCCCGGTCCCAGGAATCACAGACGTCTACGAGGCCCGACTGCGGATCTCCGCCTACCTTCGCCCCACGCCGCTGTACTCGCATGCGGCGCTGTGCGAGCTCGTCGGCGCCGATGTCTGGGTGAAGCACGAGAACCACCAGCCGATCGGCGCTTTCAAGGTGCGCGGCGGGATCAACGTCGTCTCCCGCCTCACCGACGAGGAGCGGAGGGCCGGGGTGGCGACGGCCTCTACGGGAAATCATGGGCAGTCGATTGCATACGCTGCGCGGCTCTTCGGCGTCGAGGCCGTGATCGTCGTTCCGGAAGGCGCCAACCCGCTCAAGGTCAAAGCCATGGAGCGGCTCGGTGCGCAGGTCATCGCCTCGGGCAAGGATTTCGACGAAGCGCGCGAACGCTGCGGCAGACTCTCGGCCGAGAAGGGCTATCGCATGATCCACGCCGCCAACGAACCCGACATCGTGGCCGGGGTCGCAACCGAGACGCTCGAGATACTCGAAGACAAGCCCGATATCGACGTCATCATCGGTCCGGTCGGCGGCGGCAGCGGCATGGCCGGCGCCTGCTTGGTGGCCGGCGCCATCGCCCCGAAGGTCAAAGTCATCGCCGCCCAGGCGGCCGCCGCTCCTGCAGCGTACCGGTCGTGGCGCGAGCGCAAGCTCGTCGAGGACTCGATGGGCACCGCGGCCGAAGGCGTGGCCACGCGCGTCGGGTTCGAGCTGACCCAGCAGATTCTCTGGGGAGGCCTCGACGACTTCATTCTGGTCTCCGAGGATGAGATCCGGGCCGCCACCGCACTCATGATCGAGGGCACCAAGACGCTGGTGGAGGCCGCGGGGGCTGTTCCCCTTGCCGCGGCGCTGTTGATCCGCGATCGCCTCGCCGGTCTCAAGGTCGCGCTGATCTGCAGCGGCGGCAACATCAGCCCCGACCAGCTGCGGAGCCTGTACGCCTGATCGTCCATCGCCTCCAGGTGGACACCGCTCTTCCGAGCCGTTCGGGATCCCGCGTCCCGCGGGCCGGCCTCAGCCGCCCCGAGCCCGCCTCTCGTATCCTTAAGCCACATGGCAACCGAACGCAGTTACTACGAGATCCTCGGCGTGGAGCGGAACGCCGACGATGCCGCGATCAAGCGCGCCTTCCGCAAGCTCGCCCAGCAGTGGCACCCGGACGTCAGCTCCGAGTCGGGCGCGGTCGACCGCTTCAAGGAGATCAACGAGGCCTACCAGGTCCTCTCGGACCCGAAGCGGCGCCAGATCTACGACATGGTCGGGCGGGCCGGGCTCGGCGATATGGGCGGCGGCTCGCCCTTTGCCGAGGGCTTCCCCGGCTTCGGTGACCTTTTCGATGCGTTCTTCGCCGGTATGGGCGGATCGGCCGGCGGCGCCAGGCGCGGTCGAAGACCGGC
>JADGQJ010000048.1 GCA_017881885.1 Chloroflexota bacterium | reverse complement strand
CCTTCATGCCGCCCAGGAGGCCTTCGGCTACCTCGACACCGACGCTCTCAACTACGTCGGCGACACGCTCGGCGTGCCCCATTCGCGCGTCTACGGCGTCGCGACCTTCTACTCGTTCTTCACCCTCAAGCCGCAAGGCGAGCACACCTGCGTCGTCTGCACCGGCACCGCCTGCTACATCAACGGGGCGAAGGACATCCTGTCCGGTCTCGAAAAGGCGCTCCACGTGAAGCCCCGGCAGACCACCGCGGACAACAAGATTTCGGTCCTGACCGCGCGCTGCGTCGGCTCGTGCAGCCTGGCACCGGCCGTCATCATCGACGGCGAAGTCAAGGGCAAGGTGAACGTGGACGATCTCGTTGCCCAGCTGGAGGCCATGTGAGCGAGATGCCTGCCGCGGCGCGTCCAACCCACCGCCGCGCGACCATCGAAACCGCCGACGGGCAGCCGCGCGCTTCGGCGTACGTGTGCGAGGCCGCCAGCTGCATGTCGGCCCAGTCCCACGACATCACCCTTCGCCTCGGCGAGCGCATCGCCGCACTCGGCATGACCGACGTGAATATCAAGCGCGTCGGCTGCCTGGGACTCTGCGCCGCCGGTCCGCTGGTCGAGATCGCCGAGACGGCCGAGCTCTTCGAGCGGGTCAAGCCGGATGACGTCGAGGCGATCGTCAAGGCCCTCAAGAAGGTCAAGCCGACCGATACCCGCCGCCCGCAGGGCCCGTTCTTCGAGAAGCAGCTCCGGGTCGTCACCGAGAACATGGGCCGCATCGATCCCGAAAGCCTCGAAGACTACGTCGGCCGCGGCGGCTATGAAGCGCTCAAGCGCGTTCTCTCGGACATGACGTCCACCGAAGTCCGCGACGTGATCACCCGCAGCGGCCTGCGCGGCCGCGGCGGCGCCGGCTACCCCGTCGGCCTCAAGTGGACCACCGTCGCCAAGGCCGAGGGCACTCAGAAGTACGTCGTCTGTAACGCCGACGAGGGCGACCCCGGGGCGTTCATGGACCGCAGCGTCCTCGAGAGCGACCCATTCCGCGTCCTCGAGGGCATGACGATAGCGGCCTTCGCTGTTCACGCCAACGAAGGCTACATCTACTGCCGAGCGGAATACCCGCTCGCAGTCTCTCGCCTCCGGACCGCAATCCGGCTGGCTCAGCGGGCCGGTTTCCTGGGCTCGGGCATCGCAGACACCAACTTCAACTTCGACGTCCAGATCCGGCTCGGTGCAGGCGCGTTCGTCTGCGGCGAGGAAACCGCTCTGATCGCGTCGATCGAAGGCCGCCGAGGCACGCCGCGACCGAGGCCGCCGTATCCGGCGGTCCAGGGCCTGTGGGACCGCCCGACCCTCCTGAACAACGTCGAGTCGTACGCCAACGTACCGACGATCCTGAACAAGGGTGCCGAGTGGTACTCGGAGTTCGGCATCGGCAAGAGCAAGGGCACCAAGGTCTTCGCGCTCGCCGGGCGGATCGTGAACACGGGGCTGATCGAGGTTCCGATGGGCACGACCCTGCGGGAGATCGTGTTCGACATCGGCGGCGGCATCATCGACGGCCGGCCATTCAAGGCCGTTCAGACGGGCGGTCCGTCGGGCGGTTGCATTCCGGCCCAATTCCTCGACATGCCCGTGAGCTACGAGTCGCTCATCGAAGTCGGCTCTTTCATGGGCTCGGGCGGTCTGATCGTCATGGACGACACGTCGTGCATGGTCGACGTCGCCAAATACTTCATGGACTTCTGCCGCGACGAGTCTTGCGGCAAGTGCGTCCCGTGCCGCGTCGGCACGACAGAGCTCTATATGATCCTGGACCTCATCTCCCGGGGCGAGGCCACGCTGGACGACCTGGCTCAGCTCGAACGACTGGCCGGCATCATCCAGAAGACGTCTCTGTGCGGGCTCGGCCAGGGAGCGCCAAATCCGATCTTCAGCACGCTGCGCTATTTCCGGGATGAGTACATGGCTCACATCGTGGACAAGACCTGCCCCGCCGGCGTCTGCACGATCACTGCGCCGGAGGTGATGGCATGAGCACCGTCTTCACCTTCCGCATCGACGGCAAGGACGTCGCCGGTTCGGAAGGCCAGACCGTGATGGAAGTGGCCGAGGAGAACGGGATAGACATCCCGGGCCTCTGCCATCTCGAAGGAATCCACGATCGCGGCGCCTGCCGCCTGTGCATGGTCGAGATTGCGGGCTCACCCAAGCTCGCGGCCGCCTGCGTGACCAAGATCACCGAGGGCATGGACGTCACGGCCCACTCCGAGAAACTCCAGGAGTACCGCCGGACCGTGACCGAAATGCTCTTCGTCGAGCGCAACCACGTCTGCGCGGTTTGCGTAGCCAACGACCACTGCGAGTTGCAGGATCTTGCTGCGGATCTGGAACTGACGCATTTCGACCTGCCGCTCATCAGCCCCAAGCTGGACATCGACGCCAGCCACCGGCTCTTCGCGATAGACCACAACCGCTGCATCCTGTGCCTGCGCTGCGTCCGCGTCTGCGACGAGATCGAGGGCGCGCACACCTGGGATGTCATGCATCGCGGCCTCGAGACTCGGGTCCAGACGGACATGGGTATCCCGTGGGGTGAGTCCACGACCTGCACCAGCTGCGGGAAGTGCGTCCAGGTTTGCCCGACCGGAGCCCTCTTCGAAAAGGGCCGCGCGGTCGCCTCTGGTAGCAAGCACCAGCGGCCATTCCTGCCCTGGCTCAAGACCGTAGAAGAGGAGCGTGGACGGTGACCAAGCCGCGCGTCGCCACCGTCTGGCTCGACGGCTGCTCGGGCTGCCACATGTCGCTCATCGATCTCGACGAACGTCTGCTCGACATCTTCGAACGGGCGGATCTGGTCTACGGTCCTCTGGTGGACTTCAAGGAGTTCCCGAAGAACGTCGACGTCTGCCTGGTGGAGGGTGCCGTTTCCAGTGAAGACGACCTCCACAAGATCAAGCTCGTCCGCGAACGAACCAAGACGATCATCGCCTTTGGCGATTGCGCGGTGACCTCCAACGTCCCGGGCATGCGCAATCCGATCGGCGTCCCGCCGCTGCTGGACCGGGCGTACATCGAAAACGCGACCATCAATCCGCAGATCCCATCGCGGGTGGTGCCCAAGCTCCTGCCGACCGCGCGGCCGGTACACACGGTCGTCCACGTGGACATCTTCCTGCCCGGCTGCCCGCCGTCCGCCGACCTCATCTACAACTTGCTCGATGACCTGCTGGCCGGTCGCGTCCCAGACGTGACCGGGGCCCGGTTCGGTCGCTGACGGGAGCCCACATGAGCCGCGAAATCGTCATCGATCCCGTCACCAGGATCGAAGGCCACTCCAAGATCACCATCCAGCTCGACGACCGGGGCGAGGTCGTCGACGCCCACTTCCACGTAACCCAGTTCCGCGGGTTCGAGCGCATCACGCAGGGCCGACCGGTCCACGAGATGCCGGCCATCATGGCCCGCATCTGCGGCATCTGCCCGGTCAGCCACCTGGTGGCTTCGGCCAAGGCCGTCGACGACATCCTGGCCGTTGAGCCGCCCCCGACGGGCGCGGACCTGCGACGGATCATCAACCTCGGTCAGATCGTGCAGTCGAACGCGCTGTCGTTCTTCCATCTCTCGGCCCCGGACCTCCTGTTCGGTTTCGACGCCGACCCGGCCAAGCGCAACATCATCGGACTGGCACGAGAGAACCCGCAGCTCGCCAGGGACGGCATCGCGCTCCGCAAGTGGGGCCAGGAGATCATCGAATGGTTGGGCGGAAAGCGAATCCACCCGACCTGGATCATCCCGGGCGGCATGGCCAAGCCACTCACCGCGGAAGTCCGTGACAGGATCCTCGCCGGCGTCCCGGAGGCCATCGCCGCCGTCGAGCGCGCGATCGCCTGGTACAAGACCGACATGGTTCGCTGGGAAGAGGAAGCCTCTACCTTCGGCAACTTCCGCTCGGCGTTCATGGCCCTGGTCGACCGCGAGGGCAACGTCGACCACTACAACGGCTGGCTGCGCGTCATCGACGCCGACGGCAAGCTCCTCGCCGACCGGGTCGACCCGCACGACTTCAACGATTACATCGGCGAGGCCGTCGAGCCCTGGTCGTACCTCAAGTCGACCTACTGGAAGTCGATGGGCTATCCGGACGGCATCTATCGCGTCGGCCCGCTGGCCCGCGTGAACGTCGCCGACAGGATGGGCACGCCCCGAGCCGACGAAGAGCTGGAGAAGTTCCGCTGGCGCGTCGGCCGCGTAGCCGGCTCCTCGTTCCACTACCACTACGCGCGTCTAATCGACACCCTCCACTCCATCGAGAAGATCGAGGCTCTTCTGCGCGGTCCCGACATCCTCTCGACGCACATCCTGTCGCGGGCCGGCGTCAACCGGAACGAAGGCATCGGCGTCTCAGAGGCGCCCCGCGGCACGCTCATGCACCACTACAAGGTCGACGACGACGGAATCGTGCTGTGGGCCAACCTGGTCATCGCCACCGGCCATAACAACATGGCGATGAACCGCGCCGTGCTTCAGGTGGCACGTCACCACGTCAAGGGCGACAAGATCACCGAGCCGATGCTCAACCGGGTCGAGGCGGTCATCCGCTGCTACGACCCGTGCCTCAGCTGCTCGACGCACGCGCTGGGCAAGATGGCTCTGCGGATTCAGCTCGTCGGCCCCGACGGAACGATCCTGGACGACCTGGCCCGGTAATGGCTGCCGGCGACGGCGGGGGCGGCGAACGCGGCACGAGCCGCACCACCGGCGAGTCCGGTGAGTCGGGGGAGTCGCCGCGTCCTGGTTCCGGCGGCGTGTTGATCGTCGGCTACGGCAACGCCCTGCGCAGCGACGACGGCCTGGGATGGCACGCGGCGGCGCGACTCGCCGAGGACCCACGTCTCGCGGGAGGGCACGTGCTCTGGCAGCATCAGCTGACTCCGGAGCTGGCGGTCGATATCGGCAACGCGTCGCTCGTCATCCTGATCGACGCCAGCGACGGGGAAGAGCCTGGGGCCATATCAGTTCGGCGACTGGACCCGACCCCCGCCGCCGGATCCGCCTGGACACACCATATCGAGCCGGCGGAACTTGTAGCCCTGGCGCGCGAGCTGTGGAGCGCCTCGCCGCCCGTCTTCGTGGTCAGCGTCGGTGCGGCGTCTCTCGAAGTCGGAGATCGCCTCTCGCCAGTCGTCGAACGGGCACTCCCGGCCGTAGTCGAAGCCGTCGTGGCGCTCGTGGCCGAGCACGGCCACTGATTGGAAGTCAGCCCGCCTTTAGGGGCTCCAGCGCGGCCAGAAGCTTCGCGGGGGTCGTAGTGGGCGAGACCCGGATTCGCGGGACGACGAAGCGGTTGGTCCATGTCTCCAGAGCCACCGGCACCGCAGCCGGAGGGGTCCCGCTTGGGGCGGGTTTCGGCGGCTGAACGGATTCTTCGATGACCGCTATCCGGAGACTCTGGCACGCCCCGACTGCGGCGACGGCCCTGGCATCGAAGACGCCGGATGGGTAGGCAAAGGATTCCGGCCAGCGGCCTGTGACCTGGGCGATTCGAGCCGCTCCGGCTTCGATCTCGTACGTCAGTTTCGAGGATGCGAGTCTGGCGAGCCCGATGTGGTCCATGGTGTGGTCGCCGATCTCGTCACCCGACGCCACCAGCGCCTGGAGCTGGATCGACGAGAGAAAACCCGGATGGTCGATTCGCCCGGCGATGACGAAATACGTCGCCACAAAGCCGTGCTTCCCGAGTATGGGCAGGGCGTATTTGTAGCCGTCGTCCCAGCCGTCGTCGATGGTGATGACGAATGTCCTCGCCTCGGGCTTAACGTGCGCCTGCACGTCGTTTGCGAGCGTCGCCAGGGTGATGGTGTGCCAGCCGGCCGACGACAGGGCGTCAAGTTGAGCGGCGAAGGTTGCGGGCGGAACGACCAGGCCGCGGAGTGAATCGCCCGCCTCGGCAATTGGCACGATGCGGTGATACATCAGGATCGGCACCTGCAGAGCGAACGCGCCGGCCTTGACGCGCGCCGGCGGCGGCGGCACCGGCGTGGCTCCGCGAACGGACGTCGGATTGCAGCTGTTCACCAAGGGGTAGCTGGGCGGCGGCGGCGCGGTCAGGGATGCGATCGTTGGCCAGGGAGTGAGAGTCGGGCTGCTCGTCGTACCGGCGGTGGGCAGGGTGGCGAGGGGTGTGGGCGGCGCAGGAGTCACGGTCGGGGCAATCGGTCTGCCCGAATTCATCGCCATCCAGCCGGCGGTTGCCAGAAATACCGTCAGGCCGGCGGCTACAAGCAGGGAGCCAATGCCACGACCACTACGAAACCCGCGCCGACGGTTCAAGTTGTCGTCCTCTTCGTCCGGTCTGTGCGGCCCGCGAGTAAGCCCGCCGATTGACCATGCCGCAGTGCGACGGGAAAGCCCGCCGTCGCCTGCCGGCACGGACACCTCGATCAGAACGGCGATATGGCGAATCGGCCGATGGCGACGAAAGCCGCGACAAGACCGAACGTTGCGCTGAATGCTATCTGCGGGATCTCGTCGCGTCGCACATGGAAGACGACTGCGCCCGCCATAAGTAACGCGAGGGCAAGCGCGGCAAAGGCGGTGACCCGCGGGTGGACACCCGTCCACGCCGGGACGATCAACCCGATCGCGCCCAGGATCTCGAGGATGCCGAAGATCGCCGCCGTCGGGCGTGCGAGTGCGGAAACCCAGGCCATCCGACGCTTCGCGTCGTCGTAGTTCGCGGCCTGGTCGTAACCGGCACCAAAGAAGGCCAGAGCGAGAACCACCTGAGCGATCCAGAGGGCGACGTTCACTTAGATCTCCTGTGACATGGACGGATTCTACGTTGCCCCCCGAACTGCATCGCGAAGATTGACGGACCTTCGCAGACGCGAGCGGATGCGTCCCATCTTGATGGGTGCCAGTCCCCGGGCAAGCCCTGAACAAGTGAAAGTCATGCCGTGCAACCGGGGAGCATCAAGCGCAACAAGCGCCGCTCCAGCGCCGCTGCCGCCGTCCGCGTTCGGAAATCGGCATGCCGGTCGCCGCTCCGAGTGCGCGGCCGGAGTGTCGCTCGACTCGGTCCTACCCGGACCAGTCGTCGGTCGAGGGCGCCTGGCGCTACCTCCTGTCCAGGACTTCTCCTGGATGGGGCGATCCTGGAGGGCAGATCAGATGGCGGTTGCCGCCATCTCTCTTGGCCAGGTACATGGCGTAGTCCGCCGCCCTGAGCAGCGTGTCTGTGTCCTCGCCATTCTCCGGGTAGAAGCTGATGCCGACGCTGACGGTGACCTTCACCCTGTGCCTCTGCAGCGTGAACGACTTGGCAAGGGAGCGCTCGACGTTGACGGCGACTGCCTCGGCATCCTGAAACCGGCGGACCGTTTCGAGGATGATCACGAACTCGTCGCCACCGAGGCGGGCCACTGTATCGCTCTGGCGAACGTTGCTCGTCAGCCTATCGGCCACGGCCTTCAACAGGAGATCCCCGACCTCATGTCCGTGAGCGTCGTTTACGTTTTTGAAGCGGTCGAGGTCCATGAAGAGGACGGCAAAGGGCGTGCCGAACCTCCTGGCACGGGCCACCATCTGGTTGAGCCTGTCGGCCATCAGGTAGCGATTCGGCAAGTCGGTCAGGGTGTCGTGCGTGGCCAGGTGCTCCAGCGCCATCCCGACCTGCTGCAGCTCGTTGATCTCGCGCGTGATGCCAACCAGACCTACCACGTTGCAGTACCCGTCATGGAGGGGCAGTTTGGTGGTGAGCGTCCAGTTCGCTCGGCCTTGGTCCAGCTGGCGGCTCTCGCTGGCGCCGACCATGGGTGAGTCCGTTTCCATGATCCTCATGTCGTCGAGCCGCGTGCCCTGACCGAAGACCTCTCCGAACAGGTCGACGTCCGTCTTGCCGATCAACTCAGCCGGATTGGCAAAGCCGAGGTCCTGCGCCATCTTCCGGCTCACGCGCAGCAGCCGGCATTCGCGATCCTTGAAGTAGATGCTGTCTGCGGTGGACTCCATCAGGGCGTGGAAGAGGAACCCATCGCTCGGGGGATCAGGAAGCGCCATGCTCACATCCGCTCCGTTGTCCATGTCTCGGACATCGCTGCCCGACGATGCTACGCGTCGGTTCGCCGACGCGTGACGCTACTTTCGGATGGATGACTCTGGGCGTGGGCGCCCCCACGAGTACGGCGCGTCGCCGCCAACCAGTCCATGATTACGCCCTAGAAGAGGGTCCGTAGATGAAGCTGATCCTGGCACTGGTGCTTGCCGTCGGGCTGAGTGCGTCTTGCTCGCTCGGCGAATCGGAAGCGACGGCCTATCCGCTGCCGTCGGTGGCGATCACGATCGAACTGCCGACGCAGCCTCCCGCCGCAAGTGGCCAGGGCTGCGCGACCCTGGCGCTTTCTCCGGTTCTCATCGACTGGGACTCGACCCATCGCGTCGTCTCATTCGGAGGCGAAAAGGTGTACTGGCCGTATGGCTACTCGGCGAGAATGCTGCCGACCGGACGCCTCGAGATTCTGGCGCCGGACGGCAAGGTCATCGCCCGCGACGGCGACACGGTTCAGTTCGTCGGGCCGGACTACCTGCACGTCTGCGGCATCGGATGACCGGGCCTTAGCGCCGCGGCTCGGGCGCCCGGCCGCAACCCCGAGACCGGGCGCGTGCCCTCGATCGTCGAGGAGTGCATGATCGATGACATGGAACCAATCGCACTCATCCTCGGATTGCTGCTGATCCTCCTGGTCGTCTGGGACCTGTTCGAGACCATCGTGGTGCCTCGACCGACGCCGGGCCGGTTGCGTATCGGCCGAATCCTGGTCCGCGGCTCGTGGCGGGTCGTCCGCGCGCTCGGGCGCGGCCGTGGGGGAGCTCCGCGCGACACACTGCTCGGACTCTTTGCGCCGGCTATGACACTCGTTTTGCTCGGCGCCTGGCTCGGGCTGATCGTGCTCGGCTATGGGCTCATCCTGTTCGCGATTCGGGACCAGCTGAGCCCGATACCGCAGGATTTGGGCACCACCGTGTACTTCGCGGCAAGCTCCGTCCTGACCCTCGGTTTCGGCGACATTGTGGCCGTCGGGCCGGCGGCTCGTGCGGTCGTCGTGGTGGCTGCCGTGAGCGGCCTCGGCATCGTGGCTCTCGTGGTCACGTTCCTCTTCTCGCTGTACGGCTCATACCAGCGGCGAGAGGTCGAGGTGGTGACGCTCCAGGCGGCGGCCGGCGCGCCTCCGTCGGCGGTGACCCTCCTCGAGACATATGCCCGGCTCGAACTCGTGAATCGCCTGCCGGGCCTCTTCGCCGAGTGGGAGCGCTGGGCCGCCGAAGTCCTGGACACGCACGTGGCCTACCCGCTCCTGGGCTTCTTTCGATCGAGCCACGACAACCTCTCCTGGATCAGCGCTTTGGGCACCGTCCTCGATGCGGCGAGCCTGGTCTTGACCACCACGGCAGGAGTGCCGCGTGGAGAAGCCGAGCTGTTCAAACGCGTGGGCACGCACCTCCTGGAGGACATCAGCAACCTGGGTTTTCGGGCGGGGATCGGAGGCAATCTCCAGCCGGGGGCGAGCCAAACCAGGTTGGGGAGGGACGCGTTCGACCTGGCCTATGTTCGCCTGGCCGGCGTGGGCTACGACCTGGTGCCCGGCGATACGGCCTGGCGCGAGTTCGAGGCCGCACGCGCCGCGTATGCGAGCCGCCTCGAAGCGATGGCCGATTTCTTGGCCACGCCCACCAATTCGTGGCTCGACTCCGCCGCGACCTCTAGTTCGCCGGTCCACATTCCGGACGAGCCTGCGGACTAGGACGCGGCGACCTCACTACTCGCGAACGGTCGTCCCTTCGATAGCGAGGAGGCGCCGTTTGATCGCGAGGGATGCCCGGCGGTCGGCGTAGTTGGAGCCGCCGTAGCCGCCGAGCGTGCCGTCGCCGGCTATGACTCGGTGACATGGGATCAAGATCGGGACGGGGTTGCGGCCCATCGCGCCGCCCACCGCCCGCGCCGCTCCGGGTTTGCCGACATGACGGGCCAGTTCGCCGTAGCTCGCTGTTTCGCCGTACTGGAGGCGGGCCGCGCCGGTCAGGACCCGGCGGTCCCAGTCGGAGACCCGTAAGTCGATCGGCAGCTCGAAGCTCCGGCGCTCGCCGGCGAACCACTCGCCGATCTGTCGGCCGGCCGCGTCCAGAGTCGCGCGCCATTCGGAGGGGACTTCGCCGTCCTCAGCGGGTAGCACGCGGCCATGGATCCGCCGCGCCAGCCCATCAACGAAGTCCGGCGTCTCGGCGCCAAGATCCACGGCCACGATCCCGGAGGCGGTCGCGGCTATGTGAAGCATTCCCCATGGCGCGGGGCGGCGGGTGAAGGCGGCGACGGGATTCTGGAAAGAGAGCATGGCGCAAGTCTGACGCACTGGGCACTGCGCCGGAAGGGTCCCATTGCCGGATCCGGAGCGTGGGCATATACTCCCCGGGAGTATGCAAGCAGTCGAAACAACCACACCAACCCCTGCCGCACCGACCGCCGAGATCCAGCTGCCCATCGAGGGCATGAGCTGCGCCTCGTGCGTCAATCGGATCGAGCGATACCTGCGCAAAACACCCGGCGTCGCCGAGGCCAACGTCAACCTCGCGACCGAAGTTGCCACGGTGCGCTATCTCCCGGAAATTGCCGGGCTCGACGAGCTAGCGCAGGCCATCGAGGCGGCCGGGTACGAGATCCGCCACATTCCCGAAGCTGTTGGTGGCGCCCGCGCGTCGCTCCTCGACGAAGCCGACGCCGAAGCTGCCGTTCGAGCGCGCGAGCAGCGGACGTTGGGCCTGACCGCGGCCGTTTCCCTCGCGGTCGCGGCGCTGACGATGCTGGTCATGTACCTGCCGAACGCGCCATGGATGATGGAGCAGGCCGCGTGGGTGTTCATCGGCCCCGCAACGGCGGTCCAGTTCCTGGCCGGCCGCCGCTTCTATCGCGCGGCGCTGCGGGCCGCACGCCACGGGTCGACGAGCATGGACACGCTCGTCGTCGTGGGCACGACCGCGGCGTGGGCATTCAGCGTGCTCGTGACATTCGCGCCGGACCTCCTTCGCTCCGCCGGCATCGAACCGCAGACGTACTTCGACAGCTCGACCGCGATCATCGGCCTCATCCTGACCGGCCGCTGGCTGGAGGCGCGGGCGAAGGGCCAGACAGTCGGTGCCGTAAAAGCGTTGATCGGACTGCAGGCTCGTTCCGCTCGTATCGTCAGGGCCGGCGCCGAGATCGACGTGCCGCTAGAAGAAGTGCGCGTCGGCGATCTTGTGCGTGTGCGACCGGGCGAGCGCATCCCGGTGGACGGGCGTGTCGTGGAGGGCGCCTCCGCGGTCGATGAGGCGATGCTCACCGGTGAGCCGATCCCGGCGGAGAAAGGGCCCGGATCCGAAGTGATCGGCGGGACGATGAACGGCCACGGCACATTCATGTTCCGCGCCACAAGGGTCGGACGGGACACGGCTCTGGCGCAGATCGTGGATCTCGTGCGGCGCGCGCAAGGGTCGAAGGCGCAGATCCAGCGCCTGGCCGATCGAATCGCGTCCGTTTTCGTGCCGGTCGTCCTCGTCCTGGGCGCCGCCACGTTTGCGCTGTGGTTCGTTCTGGGCCCGGAGCCTCGCCTCACCCATGCCCTCGTGGCGTTCATCACCGTCGTTGTGATCGCCTGCCCATGCGCCATGGGCCTGGCCACGCCGACGGCGATCATGGTCGGGACCGGCAACGGCGCGGAGGCGGGCATCCTGATCCGCGGCGGTGAGGCGCTCGAGCTTGCCGCCCGAATCGACGCCGTGATCTTCGACAAGACGGGGACTCTCACGCGCGGGCGGCCTTCGCTGGGCGAGGTCGCCGCCGCTCCGGGCTTCACGGCGGACGAGGTTCTCGATGTGGCGGCGTCGGTGGAGCGGGGGAGCGAGCACCCGCTTGCGGCGGCCATCCTGGCCGGCGCGGCGGCGCGCGACCTGGGCCGCAGGCCGGTCGAGGACTTCGAGGCGATCGCAGGCCGGGGCGTGCGCGGCCGGGTCGAGGGTCGCACGGTCCTCGTCGGCACCGCGGCGTTCCTCGCGGCTGAAGGAGTCGATGTCGGCGAGTTCGGATCGCCAGCCGGCCTTCCCTCCGCGGTTTCGTATGTGGCGATCGACGGTCGGGCCGCTGGCTTGCTGCCGACTATCGACGAGATCAAACCCGAAGCCGGGGCCGCGGTCGCGGAACTCCAGGCCGCCGGAATAGAGGTCTGGTTGGTCACGGGTGACCAGGCACGAACCGCCATGACGGTAGCCGCCGCGGTCGGGATCGTGCCCGAGCGCGTCATGGCCGAGGTACTGCCCGCCGGGAAGGCCGCGGCCGTTTCGTCGCTCCAGGCTCGTGGTCTGAAGGTTGCGATGGTCGGCGACGGCATCAACGACGCACCGGCTCTCGCGCAGGCGGACGTCGGGGTTGCCATCGGCACCGGTTCGGACGTGGCGCTCGAGGCCTCCGACATCACCCTTGTGGGCGGCGATCCGCGCAGCGTCGCTGCTGCGATCCGGCTCTCTCGCCAGACGCTGCGGGTCATCCGCCAGAATCTGGCCTGGGCATTCGGCTACAACGTGGTGCTCATCCCAGTGGCGATGGGAGCGCTGTACCCGATCGCCGGAATCACGCTGAACCCGGCGATGGCCGCCGGAGCGATGGCCCTTTCGTCGGTGAGCGTGGTCACGAATTCGCTGCGGCTGAGGCGGTCCACCAAGCGCACCGCTCGACGGGAACGACCCGCCACCGCTCCCGCGTCCTAGCCTGCGTAAGGCCAGACGAGCGCGACCGCCAGCGCCCCGATGGTCCCGGCAAGCACGGCCCGCAGCCCGGCTGTGTGCCCGAAGCCGTGTTCGGAGGCGAATGGCCCAACCGCGATTCCCACCGCCGCCGCCGGGATTGCCAGCGCCGCCGCGACTACGCCCAGCGGCAGGCTACGCGAGAGCACGTGAACGGCGATCTGCTCTCGCGACACGAACGAGACGGCCATCAGCAAATCCGCGGCGACGATGAAACCGACGAGAGAGCCGAAGATCGCCTCCGACCGGGTCGCGGCCAGAACGATCGGCAGACTGACCGCCAGGACACCCAGGGCGAGCAACGCCGGAACGAGGATCAGCGCTCCGTCGATGCCCTGCGGCAGCGCCACGCGCGGCTCGGGGCGGCTCAGATGGTACGCGAGCAGAGTCCCGCCGGAGAGAAGCCCGCCAACCGTGCCGGCTGCGAAGCCGCGGCGCAGCCAGGCGGGTATCAATCGACGGAGCTCCACGAGGCCATCCTACACGGTCCCGCTCGTGACCCCGTCGGAGCGCTCAGGCTGCCTTGTCCGACCGCGGGTCGTACTTGGCGGACGGCCGGGCTAGATGTGGAAGCGGCGGAAGACCGCGACCGCGTTCTGGCCGCCGAACCCGAAGCCGTTGATGATCGCGGTGTCGACCTTCTGGATCCGCTTCACGTTCGGGACGTAATCGAGATCGCATTCCGGGTCGGGGTTCTCGAGGTTGATGGTCGGTGGGATGACTCCCTCGCGGATCGCACCGATTGCCGCCAGCCCGCTGACTGCGCCGGCCGCTCCGAGGAGGTGGCCGACCATCGACTTCGGGGAGCTGATCGCAACCTTTCGGGCATGGTCGCCGAAAGCCGTCTTGATGGCGCGAGTTTCGGTCGCGTCGTTGAGCGGCGTCGAAGTTCCGTGGGCAACGATGTAGTCGACCTCGTCTGGAGCGACTTCGGCCCGGCGGAGGGCCTTGGTCATCGCCGCGGAGGCGCCCCGGCCGGTCGGCTCGGGAGCGCTGATGTGGAACGCATCCGCCGTCAAACCGCCGCCCAGGACCTCGCACTGGATCTTGGCGCCGCGAGCCAGGGCGTGTTCGGCCGACTCCAGGACAACCATCGCCGAACCCTCGCCGAAGACGAAGCCGTCTCGGTCGCGGTCGAAGGGTCGGGAAGCGTGAGTGGGGTCGTCGTTGCGGCGTGACAGGGCGCCCATGTTGCCGAGCGCGGCGAAGGCGATCGGCACCAGGTTCCCCTCAGAGCCCCCGACGAGGGCCACGTCGACCTCGCCTTCCTGGATGAGACGCAGGCCGTCGATGAAGGCGATCACGCTGCTGGCGCAGGCCGCGACCTGGGTGATCACCGGGCCCGTGATGCCGTACTTGATCGAGACCTGGCAGGCCGCCATCGAGCCGGAGAGGGCCGGGATGGCGAACGGCGAAACCTGGCCGTTGCCTTTCTCGGCAAGGACCCTGGTGCCCTCGATCACCTGCTCGACTCCGCCGCCGCCGGTGTTGACCGAGACCGCGACGCGGTCGCGCTGCTCCTGCGTGTAGGTCGAGAAGTCGATGCCTGCGTCCTCGACGGCTTCCGTTGCGGCAGCCACCGCGAAATGGACGAAGCGGCTCATGCGGCGGGCCATCTTGCGGTCCATGGCCACAGTTGGGTCGAAGTCCTTGACCTCGGCCGCGATGCGCACGTCGAGCCCGGAGGGATCCCAGCACTTGATCGTGTCGACACCGGAAACGCCGGCGATCAAGCTTTCCCAATAAGAGCGAGCGGTGATGCCGATCGGGGTGACGGCCCCAAGACCGGTGACTACGGCTCGACGGGCGAGATCTTTGTTGGCCACTACCATCTCCTAGGACGTGTCGGCTGGCGGGGCCGGCGCCGCAGCTGGCTGCGCTCCGGCTGGTCTGCCCCAGCAGGTGGGCACGAATGCCTTCCGGACGGGAGGGCGTTCGGGCTGGCCGCGCCCGGGAATCGCGGTTGCGACCTACTGAGGGGATTGTACTGGCTCGGGGCCGGTAGGCGGGTGCTTCTCGCCGGCACGGCGCTGGGTGCCGTCAGGGATGCTTGGGCTCTTCCTGGCGCATCAGATCGATGGTCCGGCGCAGGAACAGGCGAACGGCGGCTCGCTCACTCTCCGACAGGGGCTCCAGGGCGTGCGAAACCGCCTCGCCACGCCACGCGTAGGCCTTCTCGACTTGCTCGAGTGCGGCCGCGTCGAGCCGGACACGAACGACTCGGCGATCTGCGGCTCCACGCTCGCG
>JADGQJ010000153.1 GCA_017881885.1 Chloroflexota bacterium | reverse complement strand
AACGACACGCCGGGCCTCGCCGAGGTCCTCGACCGTGACCGACTCGAGCTTGCGCCCGAGCTCTTCGCTGATGACGGTGCCACCGGTCAGGATGGCGATATCGCGGAGCATCTCCTTGCGCCGATCGCCAAAGCCCGGGGCCTTGACGGCCAGAACGGAGACGGTACCGCGGAGCTTGTTGACGACGAGTGTCGGGAGAGCCTCACCGTCGACGTCTTCGGCGATGACCAGGAGCGGGCGTCCGATCTGGACGGCCTTCTCGAGCGCCGGCAGCATGTCCGGGATGGCCGAGATCTTCTTGTCGGTGATGAGGATCTTCGGGCTTTCGAGAACCGCTTCCATGCGATCGGCGTTGGTCACGAAGTAGGCCGAGATGTAACCCCGGTCGAACTGCATGCCCTCGGTGTATTCCTTCTCGAGGCCGAGCGACTGGCCTTCCTCGACCGTGACGACGCCGTCCTTGCCGACTTTGTCCATGACCTCGGCAATGATGTCGCCGACTTCCGGATCGGCGGCCGAGATCGTGGCGATTGCCGCGATCTCCTCACGCGAGTCGATCGGGCGGGACTGCTTCTTGATCTCGGCGACGACGGCCTCGACGGCCTTCTCGATGCCGATGCGGATGAGCATCGGATTGGCGCCCGCGGTGACGTTGCGGATGCCTTCGTTGATCATCGCCTGGCCCAGGACCACGGCCGTGGTCGTGCCGTCGCCGGCGACGTCGTCGGTCTTGGTCGCGACTTCCTTGAGAAGCTGGGCGCCCATGTTCTCGAACGGGTCTTCCAGCTCGATGTCACGAGCGATGGTGACGCCGTCGTTGGTGATGGTCGGCGCGCCGAACTTCTTGTCGAGGACGACGTTGCGACCCTTGGGGCCGATCGTGACCTTGACGGCCTCGGCCAGACGGTCCACGCCGCGCTTGAGAGATCGACGAGCGGTCTCGTCGAATACGAGCTGCTTAGCCAAGTGTGTATGTCCTCCGTTTTCGTCCGGCCGCCCGGGGTACGCCCGGGGCCGAGTCGATGATCGGCGTCGTGGTTACGGCCGCCTTAGTCCTCGACGATGGCGAGGATGTCCTTCTGGCTGACGATGAGGAGTTCCTCACCGTCCACCTTGAACTCAGTGCCGGCGTACTTCGAGTACAGGACCCGGTCGCCCACCTTGACGTCCATCGCTTCGCGCTTGCCGTCGTCGAGAGTCTTTCCCGGCCCGGCGGCGAGGATCGTGCCCTCCTGCGGCTTCTCCTTGGCCGTGTCCGGCAGGACGATGCCGCTCTTGGTCATGTCTTCGCGGGGGGTCGGCTTGATCACGACGCGATCGCCGAGGGGCTTCAGCTTCTTGCTGGTCGCAGTGGCAGTTGCCAACGCGCAATTCCTCCTGTGGGCGGCCGGTTCATACCGACCGTCTCGACTCCTGGATGTGGATCGTTTCGGGGCGCCGATTGGTCGACGCCGCCGCTTCTGCCTGAATGCTCCGTCGCCGGGGCTCAAGGGACCGGGCGTCTGCCGTTACAGCAACACCGTGTGACCTCGAAAGCTCACCGTCGCATTAGCACTCTACCAATGAGAGTGCTAACAGCCTAACCATGGCCCGTTTGGCTGTCAAGCGCGGGCGGTCGGACGGCGGGCGCCCCCCGACCTCGCCGCAGCAAGAAGGGCGTCCCCGGGCGAATTGCGGCCCAGGAATCAAGAAACGGGCGGCTGGGGAGCCGCCCGTTTCGTCGATCGGTCGCCGGCCTTATAGGCCCATCGCGATCGTGCTCAGGATGGTGTCGATCTGGCCGCTGAGGAACATCAGAGCGGTGACCGCCAGGATCGCAATGAGCGCCAGGATCAGCGCGTACTCGGCAAGACCCTGCCCTCGAGAAGCTACCCGCATTTCCGCATACCCCCGAGATGAGAACTGGCCCCCTGGGACGGAGGGAGAACGACGGGATGGATCGTACGGCATTAGTACTAGAACGGGTAGGCCGGATTCACTAGTACGGTGCGAGTTGTCAACACTCTTGAAAGGATCCGCCGCGGAGCCGCGGCAACTCGATCGAGGCGGAAGTCCGACTCCGACCGGCGATCGCGCGGCGAGTTTGTCATATAGTCGGCCGCGCGCGACTTCACACGGAAGGGTGACCATGAGTACCGCCGAAATGCCCGACTACGTCCTGAGGAATCGTCTCAAATGGGACGATTGGGCTCCGAAATGGGTCGCCGCCGGGGAGCGGAATTGGGCCCAGGCCGAGCCTACCTGGGGAATGTGGGGCATTCCGGAGGCCGATCTGCGGTTGCTCGATGACGTCGACGGGAAGGACACGATCGAGCTTGGTTGCGGGACTGCGTACGTCTCGGCATGGCTGGCGCGCCGCGGCGCGAGGCCGGTCGGAATCGACAACTCGGCCGGGCAGCTCGAGACCGCGCGCCGCTTACAGAAGGAGCACGGGCTCGAATTCCCACTGATCCACGGCAACGGCGAGTCGGTTCCTTTTCCGGACGCCAGCTTCGATCTGGTCATTTCCGAATACGGCGTCGCGACCTGGGCAGACCCGTATGCGTGGATCCCGGAGGCGTCGCGCCTGCTCCGGCCGGGCGGCCGGCTCGAGTTCATGGCGACCGGCCAGCTGCTGATGCTTTGCAGCCCCGAGCTCGA
The DNA here is from genome assembly GCA_017881885.1 of Chloroflexota bacterium. GTDB lineage: Bacteria > Chloroflexota > Limnocylindria > Limnocylindrales > CSP1-4 > Fen-1039. The sequence goes on along the minus strand of JADGQJ010000153.1, from coordinate 3,182 downwards.
CAGCGAGCCGGCTGGCGATCGTCTGGTGCGCGATCTGTTCGGGCTCCATCGAGTCGATTGGCCCGATGACCCATCGACGGAATTCGCGCTTCCCCACGGTCAATGGATCAAGTTGCTACGGTCAAACGGCTTTGAGATCGAAGATCTGATCGAGATCCAGGCGCCTGAGGATGCCACGACCCGCTTCGAGTATGTCGGCCCGGAGTGGGCTCGCCGCTGGCCGAGCGAAGAAGTCTGGAAGGCCCGCAAGAACACCTAGGGGCTGACAAATCGAGCCCGGGAATCACGAAACGGGCAGTTCTTGCGAGCCGCCCGTTTCGATTTGTGGGTCGGGAGACCTAGAGGGCCTTGCCGATCGTGCTGAGGATGGTGTTGATCTGGCCGCTGAGGAACATCAGAGCCGTGATCGCGAGAATTGCGATGAGCGACAGGATGAGTGCGTACTCGGCGAGGCCCTGACCGCGAGAACTAAGGCGCATGTCGTTACTCCTATGAGGACCGATCTCCCGCGACGGCAGGAGAATTATGACGGTGGCATGTTACGCCATCAGGCTTGAGCCTCGTTTGTCCAGTCGCGACTTTACGGTGCGTCTCGTCCACGTCCGGAACTGCGGTCAGCGCCTCAGCGCGGCCTCAACCGAGCCGAGGTGCTCCTCGCGATGCATCCAGCGGTTGACCCGGGACGGCCTCTCTTCGGCCAGGGTGCCCGGAATCCTGCCCGCCAGCGACTCGAGCAGGGCGTCGATCGACTCCGCGGCGCTGACTGCCTCGGCTCCAATGGCAGTGCCGAGCGACGCCGTCCAGGCGCCGACGAGAGCCGCGAGTGGCGGGTTGATCGCGACCAGGATGTCACCCGGGACCCAGATCGGTTCGAGCGGCCCGTCGCTGCCGGCGCGCTCAACGGCGTCATTCCAGCGCGCCGCTATGGAGCGGTCCCAGAAGGCGAGATGGCCGAGCATCTGGCCGACGGTCCAACTCCCCTCCTCCGTCGGCGCCGTCGGGAGGGCGTAGTCGGCGGCGGTCAACCGTCCGACCAGGGCGGCCATCCGGCGGCGGCTTTCGGCGTTGCGGTCGATGATCGAACGTTCCAGCGGTCTTGCGGCGGCTGGCGCGGCGGCGGCGGCGGCGAGCGACCGCTCGATGTGGTCGATGTGCTGGTCGCGGTGGCGATGCCGGTGTGTCAGGAAGGCGCTGGTGCCGCCTTCGAGCGAGTCCACGATCGCGTCCGGGGCGCTCGCGATCAGCGCGTCCAGGCTCGTTGCCGCATCGAGCGCGAGCGTCGGTATGTCCTCGGCGTCGATGCCGCTCCAGTACGGGTGCAGGGCCTCGTTGGCGACGTGTTCGGCGTCGATCATGGAGTCGTCGTCGGCAGACCACTTGCCGGCCAGCATCTCCGTCCAGCGCACCTCCTGCCAACGATCCCAGAAACCCATGTGAGCGAGGGCCGAAGCCACGGTCCAGCCTTCGCCGAGATCGACCGTCAACTGGGTCGGCGTCAGCGTCGCGACGAGGCGTGCGAGCCGCTCGCGCGACTGATCGTTGGCTTGCTGGAAGCTCCGGTCCGTCACGGTGTCTCCTCGATCGATGGCTTCCCGGCGCCTCGAGAGCGGGCCGATGCTCTCAGCCCGCGGAGCGGCTCCGGAACGTGGCGTCGTACGCGGCGACGAGGCCTGCGCCAATGCTATCGGGGCTGTGGCCGCGCTGCTCCGCAAGCCACTCCCCGGTGACGCGGACCCACGGCGGGGAGTTGCGCCGGCCCTCGAAGCCGGGCACGGAGCCCCGCGGGACGCCGGGTGGCGCAAGGTACGGCGAATCGGTTTCGATCAGCAGCCGCTCCGCGGGCACGAGACGTGCGACGTCGGCCGAGGCTTCCTCGCCGCGGCGGAAGACGAGGCCGCTGAACGAGACGGCGAGCCCCAGCTCGAGCGCGGCTTCGGCGTAGTCCACCGGGCCGGAGAAGGAGTGCAGCACGGCGGGCGGGCGATCCCCGAAAGCGTCTCGGGCCGTCCAGGCGGCCGGGCCGGCGCCGGCGGCTTGGGCGGTTCGGGCGGCCGGGGCGACAACTCCCCCAAAGCCCGCCGCTTGCAGCTCCGCGATGAGATCGTCCTGCGCGTCTCGCAGCCCGACCGCGGAACGGCAGTGCAGGATCGCCGGCTTGCCCGTGTCCAGGGCGAGGCGCAGGTGGCGTCGGAGGTTGGCGAGCTGCGCGTCGCTGGGAGAGTGCATGCGGTCGTAGTCGAGGCCGGTCTCGCCGATCGCGACCACGCGCGGGTCGGATGCCAGGCGGACCACCTCCGCCCATTGGGCCTCCGTGCAGACCAGCGCGTCGTGCGGGTGAACGCCCACGGCCGCGTCGACACGGGCATCTGTCCGGGCGATCGCCAGTGCTCGGGCGGACGAGCCGGCGTCCCAGCCGGGCACGAGCAAGCGTTCGACCCCGGCCTCGAAGGTCGCCTCGATCACGGCAGCGCGGTCGGTCTCGAACGGATCGGACTGAAGATGGGCGTGGCTGTCGATCAGGCGCACCCGGGCACCTCCGACGTCATCCCGCAGCCGGAGTCGCGGCCTCGGTCTCCAGACGCGGGAAGAGCGGCTCGGCGGCCCCGACCCGACCGGCTTCGGCCGAGCGTGCGCCCCACACGAGATCGTCCAGGATGGCCGGCCCGCGGTTGCCGTCTGCCGCGTAGCCGTATTCGTAGCCGAGCTGGGCCAGCGCTCGCGGCGCCGCCTGCGGCATGAACGGAGCAACCGCCAGCGAAACGAGGCGGCAAGCTTCCACGAGGTCGCCTATCACGGCCTTCAGCCGTAGCCCGGCATCCTCGTCACCCGCCTTGCTCGCCTTCGCGAGCACCCACGGCTGTTCGGCGTCCACGAGCCGATTCGCGGCCCCTACGAACTCCCACAGCGCCGACAGCGCGTCGTGGAGCAGGCAGCCCTCGATCCGCTCTCGGTACATCGCCAGCGTCCCGGTCCAGGCCGCCGCCAGCCCCGCATTCGGGCCGACCGCCGGTCGTTCGCCTTCGAAGTAGCGGTTCGCCATCGAGATCGTCCGGTTCAGCAGGTTGCCGAAATCGTTCGCCAGATCGGCGTTGTAACGGCGCACGAACGAATCCCACGACACGTCCGTATCTCGATCGAAGGCGACCTCGCGCAGCATCACGTACCGCGCTCCGTCGCCGCCG
>JADGQJ010000152.1 GCA_017881885.1 Chloroflexota bacterium | reverse complement strand
CCCTGCCGCCCCCAAGGGCACTATTGCCACCCCGGCAACGGCCGCGGCCCGGGCCCCGGGCGGGTCAGGACACCGCCATCTGGCGGCGCTAACCTTTCAGACGAAGAACTCGCTGCAAAGATCGCGGAGTGCACATGCGCGTCGTATGCCTGGCCGGCGGCGTCGGAGGGGCAAAGCTCGCCGACGGACTCCAGCAGATCCTCGCGCCGGGCGAGCTCACGGTGATCGTCAACACCGGCGACGACCTCGAGCGCCACTCTCTCCTGATCTGCCCGGACCACGACACCGTGATGTACACCCTGGCCGGGCTTGCCGGGTCTCAAGGCTGGGGACTCGCGGGCGAAACGTGGCGGGTGATGGGCAGCTTGGCCCGGCTCGGCGAAGGGACCTGGTTCCGCCTCGGCGACAAGGACATCGCCACTCATCTGTACCGAACCGAGCGGGTGCGCCGGGGAGAGCGGCTGACCGATGTCGCAGCTGAGCTCGGGCGGGCGCTGGGCGTGCCATCGCACATCCTGCCGATGACCGACGCTCCCGTCCGGACTCGAGTTCGAACGGACGACGGCTGGCTCGACTTCCAGGACTACTTCGTGCGGATGCATCAGGAGCCCGACGTCCGGGAGGTCCGTTTCGAGGGGGCCGACCGCGCGGCGATCACACCCGAGATTTCGGAGGCGCTGAGGGCTGCCGAGGTCATCGTGGTGGCGCCCTCGAATCCGATCGTCTCCATCGGCCCGATCCTCGCGGTCCCCGGAATGCTCGACGCTATAGGCGCCGCGAGGCGGCGGGGGGTGCCGGCGGTGGGCGTCTCCGGGATCGTCGGCGGCAAGGCCTTGCGTGGCCCGGCCGATCGGATGCTGGTCGGCCTGGGCGAGGAGGCGTCCGCGCTGGGCGTCGCCCGCCGGTATGCTTCGGCGGAGCTGCTGGACACCTTCGTGATCGACACGCTGGATGAGTCGCTTGCAGCCGAGGTGCGGTCGCTTGGACTCAAGGTTGTGGTCACCGACACGGTGATGGCCGACGCCGCCGGGCGCGTTCGGTTGGCTCACGACATCCTGGCCGCGGGAGCCCCGGCATGAGCGGCGCCGATCTCTCCCGAATCGTCGCGATCGTGCCGGTGCGATCGTTGAGTGGGGCCAAGTCGCGCCTCGGTGAACCTCTGGATCCCGAAGAGCGCGCCGAACTCATCCTCGCTCTTCTCCGACGGACGGTCGCCGCGGCGCTGGCGTCGCAGACCCTCGACGGCGTGGCGGTCGTGTCTCAGGATGCCGACCTGCTGGAACAAGCGAGGACGATGGGTGCGGCCTCGCTGCTTCAGGAGAGCGATGGACTCAACGAGGGGCTCACGGAGACCCGCGACTCGGGCTGCGCCGAGGCCACGGCGCTGCTCGTCCTGCCCGCGGATCTGCCCGCGGTCAGCGCGGCGGCGATCGACCGATTGGCAGAGGCCGCCGGCGAGGCCGCCTCCCGCGCGCCCGATCACCCTGTCGTCGTACTGGTCACGGACCGGCATGGAACGGGCACGAATGCTCTGCTCATCGCGCCGCCTGACGCGATCCCGTTCCGTTTCGGGGAGGGCAGCCGTGCTGCCCACGCTGCGGAAGCGGCATCTGCCGGAGCCACGTACCTGGAGTTGGGTGGGCCGCTCTCCTTCGACGTGGACACGCCCGAGGATCTGCTCGAGGCCGACCGCAGCGGCCTCGACCACGAGGCCGGTCGGTGAGCGAGGGGCATCTCGAGGTCTTCGCCCTCGAGGGGATCCCTGAGGTCCGGCCCGGCGACGATCTGGCGGCACTTCTTGTTGCAGCCTTGCGCGCCGGCGCCGGGATGCTGCCGCTGCGCGAGGACGACGTTCTGGTCGTCACCCAGAAGATCGTCTCGAAGGCCGAGGGAGCAATCGTCGACCTGACGACGATCGAGCCGCGTCCGGAGGCGGTGGAATTTGCCGCGCGCTGGGATCGCGATCCGCGCCAGCTCGAGGTCGTGCTCCGCGAGGCCCGCCGCGTGGTGCGCTGGCAGAACGGCGTCCTGATCACGGAGACCGCCCACGGCTTCATCTGCGCCAACGGCGGTGTCGACGCGTCGAACGTGGGTCCGGGGACTGGCAGCATCGTGACCCTGCTGCCGGTGGACCCCGATGCCTCGGCCGACCGCATCCGGGCCGCCGTTCGGGAGGCGTTCGGCGTCGACGTGCCGGTCATCGTCTCCGACAGTTTCGGACGTCCGTGGCGGTGGGGGATCATGGACGTGGCCATCGGAGTAAGCGGCATGCTGCCGATCGACGATCTCCGCGGCACGCCCGATGCCGACGGACGCGTGATGAAGAGCACGATCCGAGCCACGGCCGACGAGATCGCCACGGCCGCGGAGCTGGCCTTCGGCAAGACCGCTCGCCGGCCCGGGGCGGTGGTACGCGGCGCGCACCCCACTCGCGGCGAAGGCCGCATCGCCGATCAGCTGATGCCGCGCGAGTTCGACCTCTTCCCGTGACCGGTCCGGGCGGAGCGGCGGCCGGCGGCGGATCGGGCGGCGCGAATCGCGGCTCGGCGTCCGGGAACCGTTGGTCGGCCGGGGGCGGCTCCGTCGTGGCGCGCCTTCCCCTGGCCTCGCCCATCGACCTGACACTGACGCTGGCCCCGCTCCGCCACGGCCACGACGATCCGACGGTCCGATTCGCGAGCGACGGCGTCTGGATAGCGCGAGCCACGGCCGCCGGGCCGGCCACTCTCCGCCTGATGGCGGAGGCGGGGGCGATCGTCGCCGAGGCCTGGGGCCCGGGCGCGCAACTTGCCATCGAGGCGGCACCGGGGCTGGCCGGGCTGCTCGACGATCCGAGCCCCCTCGTCGCGCACCACCCACTTATCCGCGAGTTGCAGGGTCGCTTCTCGTCCCTGCGCCTGCCGCGGACCGATCAACTGCTTCCGGCGCTGATTCCCGCGGTGATCGAGCAGAAGGTGACCTCGTCCGAAGCCCACGGCGCTTACGTCGGTCTGGCCCGCCTACTCGGCGAAGTGGCGCCCGGGCCGGTCGAACTGCTCCTTCCGCCGGCCGCCGCTCGCCTGGCAGCACTCCCCTACTTCGAGTTCCACCCGCTCGGGCTCGAGCGGCGCCGCGCCGAACTGCTGCGCAGGATCGGGCACAGCGGCGCCCAGATCGAGTCGTGGACCGCGCTTCCGCCGGGGGAAGCTCGGGCTCGTCTGCAGGCCATCCCCGGTATCGGCCCATGGACGGCGGCGGAAGCGACTCGCGTCGCGTACGGCGACCCGGACGCGGTCAGTGTCGGCGACGCTCATCTCCCCGACCTGGTTTCGTGGGCGCTGACCGGTGAGCCCCGCGCCGGCGACGAGCGGATGCTCGAGATCCTGGCCCCATACGCGGGCCAGCGCGCCCGAGTGGTTCGACTGCTGGAGGTTGCCGGCATCAAGATCCCACGTTTCGGACCGCGGTTCGCGCCGAGACGGATCGGCCGGATCTAGGGGCGCGACGGCCTTTCGAACCGGTTCGGAGCGACCTCGGTGGTAACCTGTTGCCACTGCAACCAACCCCGCCGGCGCACCGCGCCCGCCCGCTCTCCCCGGAGGCCTCGTAGTGAAGATCGGTCTGCAAGTTTCCTCGTTCACCTGGCCGGGCGGCGATGCTGCCATCGGACCGACGCTCGCTCGCGTTGCCGAAACAGCCGACGCGGTCGGCTTCGATTCGCTCTGGGTGATGGACCACTTCTATCAGATCCGGGGCGTCGGTCGACCGCAGGAGCCCATGCTCGAGGGCTGGACTGCGCTCGCTTACATGGCCGCTCACTCAAAGAAGGCGTCGCTCGGGCTGATGGTGGGCGGAGTCCACTACCGGCTTCCAGCACTCTGGGCAAAGGCGGCCACTACCCTCGACGTCCTCAGCGGCGGGCGCGCCTACCTCGGCATCGGCGCCGCCTGGAACGAAGAGGAGAGCCACGGCCTCGGCTTCCCGATGCCTCCTCTCGGGGTCCGCTTCGAGATGCTCGAAGAGACCCTTCGCATCTGCCACGAAATGTGGAGTGGTGAGCACGGCTCCGAGGCGGCGTTCGAGGGAAGGCACTACAACGCCACGCGCCTGCTCAACTCCCCCCAGTCCATCAGCAAGCCGCACCCGAGGATCCTGATCGGCGGCGGCGGTGAGCAGAAGACGCTGCGGCTGGTGGCCAAGTACGCCGACGCCTGCAACATCTTCGGCGGCCCCGATCAGCTCACCCACAAGTTCGCGGTCCTGCGCGAGAGGTGCGCCGAAGTCGGCCGCCCATTCGAGGAAATCGAGAGGACCAACCTCCAGTCGGTCGACTTCGCCCGGGAGACGCCCGCTCAGGTGGTCGATCGTTTCGCGGGCCTCGCCCGGGTCGGAGTCCAGCACGTGATCTTCGGGCTGGCCAACGTTTGGGATTCCAAGAACATCGAGACGTTTGGTCGGGAAGTTCTGCCCCGGGTCCACGCGATGGAGCCCGCGGCAATCTAACCCGAAATCCACCCGCAACTTGGGACGCCTGTCTCATGGCGTGGCCTTCAAGGTGCGGGCCGCCGGAGCCTGACTATCCTCCGGGGTAGGGCCGCCCGAGCGAGCCGCTCCCTGGACCTGCCGGCACGACCCGCTGGGAGGATTCTGCCGTGAAGACGTGGTTGCGCCGGGCCCGAGCCGCTCGTGGAATCGTCGCCAGGATTCTGGCCGTCGCCGGCGTGCTCGCATTCGCGCTGACTTCGCCGGCGGCGACCGCAGCCGCAAGTCAGCCCGGCCCTGCCACATTCAGCGTCCAGGCCCGTGTCGGCTTCCATTCCGGAGACGACTGGGAGCCGTCCATCACTTCCGACCGCTTCGGACATACGTACGTGCTCTACAAGCACTACGACGTCGCCGGTGGTGGAACCTGCTACCGCTGCGACATCCACCTGCTGATCCAGCGTTCGAGCGACGGCGGCCGAACTTGGACCGCGCCTCGAGCGGTAGCGCCGATCCCGACCAACGGCGGCCAGTTCGACCCGCAGATCGTCGTCGACCCGATCGACGGCCGCACCGTCTGGGTCTCATTCCTCCAGGATGACAACTCCCGCATCGCCGTCAGCCACTCGACGGACTTCGGCCAAACGTGGTCTCACGCGGCCATAGTCTCCGGTCCGACGCTCGGCTTCGACAAGGACACGCTGGTGGTGCGCGGCCAGACCGTGGCCGTGGCGTACGATGACGGCTTCAACACCTTCGCCTCGGTCACGACCGATGGCGGCCATCACTGGTCGATGCACTCCATCACGACCGGATCGGACGCCTTCAATGTGCCGCTGTCCGCGGGCGGCGGGATCGACTCCCACGGCCGCATCTTCTTCACGTTCGAGAGCTGGGACACGGCGCACTCCGTGAACGGCGACGGTCCCGTGACGATGTGGGTCGTCCGATCGACGGACAACGGCGCACATTGGACACGCAAGGTCATCGACGTCAGCGGTGCCCCGTTTCCCTGTACCGACTGCGGATTCGCGTTCCTGAGCGCCCAGATGACGATGCGGATCGGAGCCGACGACGCGATCTACCTGCTCTGGAACGGCACGGTCGGCTCGACCGATTTCGCGCCTGAGCGGATCTTCTTCGCCCGCTCGACCGACCACGGCGCGACATATTCGGCCAGACGCCAGGTGTCGACCGCCCCCTCGGGGACCGAGCACTCATTCCCGGCTCTGGCGGTCGGCGCAGCCTCGGGCGACGTCCGGCTGGCCTGGATGGACACCCGGACAGGCGCCTGGCAGGTCTACTACCGCAACAGCCTCGACGGCGGGACGCATCTCTCCGCGACCGTTCGAATCTCCGGCTTCGTGCCCGGCTACGAGTACCTAGGACACGACGGGTTTGTACTCCCCTACGGCGACTACATGCAGCTCTCGGTCGAC
>JADGQJ010000047.1 GCA_017881885.1 Chloroflexota bacterium | reverse complement strand
GATGACGTTCGGCTACAGCCGCGACGACGCCGAGGGCGGGTTCCTCCTCAAGTACGTCGAGGACAAGATCCTCCCGTACAACCCCTTCCAGTCGCTCGATCCGGTCATCGTCCAGGAAATGAAGATGGCCGTTCAGCTGGGCCGCAAGACCCGCCCCGACCTCAAGGTCGGCATCTGCGGCGAGCACGGCGGCGACCCGATGTCGATCGGGTTCTGCCACGACATCGGCCTCAACTACGTTTCCTGCTCGCCGTTCCGGGTGCCGGTGGCTCGCCTCGCGGCGGCCCAGGCTGCCCTCGCCGGCGCGGCGGAGCGCGACAAGTAACCGTTTCTCGTCCGTAACTCGAACGCCCGACGGTCTTCCGCCGGGCGTTCTCGATTCAGAGGCGCGGTGTGTGTGGGGCGCGGCAGCGCCTTCGCCGCTGCGCAGATGGCCTCAGTCGGTGAGCATCAGATCGAGGATGACTCTCGTGGTTCCGGTGGCGGAGGTCACGGTGACCTGATACGCGCCGTAAGGCCACAGCCACGGACTCGATCGCCAGGCTGCGGCGAGCGAACGATTGGCCGGGTTCGGTGCCGCGGCGGTCGGCGGGATCAAGAACTCGCCGGACCGGATGGCGTGGCCGGCAATGCCGGGGGCGGGCGAGGCCGAGGACACGCTCGAGGCGCGCAGGGGAATCAGCGGAGAGTTGGGCAGGAAACTGGCCGGTGGAAGGTAAGCCGGATGTTGCGGCCCGCCGAGGTACTGGAAGCTGACCCGTCTGACCTGGACGTCGCTGGGCCAGGTCAGAGCAATGGCGTAAACGCCCCGCGTTTGCACCAGAGGAACCGCGGAGTACACGGGCGGCGAACCCAGGGTCACCCACGTGGTCGTTGGCGTCAGGGCGCTGGGGCTGTCGAGGCCGCCCGCGCCGCCGGCCATGACGGCGGCCGCAAATCCCCAGCCTGCGTGGCGATCCTGGGCGTCCAGCGCGCTCCAATCGACGGTGGACCAGCTGTACGTCGGGCCGACACCGACCAGCGCCGCTGCCGGGACAGGAGTGGTCATGGGCTGGAACGGCCCACGGAAGTTGCCGGGTGCGATGTTGGGCAGGTCGATTGGCGCCGGCCCGGAAATCGTCGCCGACGGTTCCACCGCCGCGATCTGACTCGGCGAGAGATGAGGAACCTTCGCCGGACTCGGCCACGGCTTCAGGAGTGCCCCGGTCACGAACAGGATCCCAGCGACCATGAGCACGATCTCGCCGCGGAGGCGCCGGCGGCCTCCGACGCGTTCGACTTCGTCGTCCGGCCCCGCGCTCGAGTTGGCGCCGCGGATTGTCGACCTGGAAGCCCGCCCGGCCGCGCGGACCGAGAGGCGCTCGACCTCCCCTGTTTCGTAGATGTCGTCGAGCCGGAGAGGGGCGACGTCGATGAACTCGCTCGGTCGTTGGGGCTGCCGGCGCTGCGTTCTCGTTAGAGGTGCCTCCTCGTGGTTCCCTCCGCGGCAACGATCGTACTCTCAGGTGCTCGGCAAACTGCGATGACCCGAGGACTGGGCCACCTGTCGCGTCCGGCGCAAGCTGTCCCGGAGTGGTGATCCACACCACGGAACGTGCTCGTGCTGCGGCTGCCGGCGTCGCGAGGCAGTCTAGGATTCGACTCAAATCCCGCGGGCGCGAGTGACGGCGCGCTCTTCGCAAACGGCTCGGGCACCCCCTCCCCGGGCCGTTTGCCGCGTCTTGGGGCCGCAGACCTCGGGCGCCGTTGCCCGTGCGTCTTGGGCGGCCTAGACCAGTTCCGCCTCGATCATCGACGCCAGCTCGCGTGCGTTCGTCGAGCCGTAGTTCGCATAGCAGTTGTTCATCAGGACGTGCATCTCGTGCGCCTCCTGAGCGGCCTCACGGATGCGCGGAAGCCACTCTGCCAGTTCGTCCTCGCTGTAGAGGTAGCGGAACCTCTCCACCACTGGGATCCCGGTCGCCTCCCACGTCTCCGAGCGCCTCCCGTGGAAACGGACGAGGGCAAGCTCGGGCGAAGTCACGGCGACGAGGGGCGGCACGCTGCTGCGCAGCCCCTGCGGCCCGTCCACCATCACGAACGGGATCGCGTTGTCCGAGAGGAAACGGAGCGTCCGCTCCCTGTTCTTCTCGTTGAACCAGGTCTCGCTGCGGAATTCCACCGCGGACCGAACCTCGCCGAGCCGTTGCCGCGCCTCGAGGATCAGATCTCGGCTCTCGCTCGTGGGAAAGAACCAGCGGGGGTACTGCAGCAGCACAGAGCCCAGCTGACCGCTCGCCACGAGTGGCTGCAGCCCGGCGAGATACATCTCCCAGACGCCGTCACGCAGCTCCGAGGGGAGGTCTCTCGCGTACAAGCGTGGCTTGGCCGCAAGCTCGTCCGGCAAGGCTTCGCGAATGACCTTGGGCAGTCGTTTGGTCTCCGTCGGCTGGCCGGTCATCAGCGCGTGGGCTTTGGCATCGAAGACGAAGTCGGGCGGGGTGCGCGCGACCCAGGCCTCGGCCACGCGTGCGCTCGGCAGCGCGTAGTAAGTCGCGTCGATCTCGACGATCGGGAACGTGTCCGCGTAGTACGTGAGCCGCTCCTCGGCCGAATCCGCTCCGCGAGGGTAGAAGACTCCCGGTGCCGTCATGGTCGGATCCGTCCAGGACGCTGTGCCGATGCGGATGGTCGCCCCGGCCGCGGTCACGATCGGCAGAGCGGCCGCCCGCGCCACAGAGACGGCCCGCTCTCCGGAGACACCGGCCCCGGGGTCGTGCAGGTTGGCCGCGGGCGACGGATCGAGTGGCAGGTTCGGCATGCCGTCAGCGTGCCGCATCGTGGTCGTTCGCGCCAGACCCGTCACTCGCAGCCCCAATCGGGGCGGCCCGCGGTCACGGCGACGCGACGCGTGCCGCCTTCCTGGGATAGCAGCCGTCGGCCCAAGCCGATCAGTGCCTGGCCGGCGCGCATCTGGGCCCTTCGGAGGGCCCCCGGAGTTGCGTCCGGCCCGCGGACGGCCGACCAGTTGGCCAGACGCCACTCCTGGCGAAGCATCTCGGCACGAGCCTTGGCGTATCGAAGCTGCTCGATCTCATCGAAACCATAGGGACGCATGGTGGTCGTTCTCCTCCGTTGAAGGTGGACCGGAACGCTGGCTCGTCGGCCTTCGGGTTCCTCCGGCCATCTCCTTGTTTGCGATCCAAGACTACCTCGATAACATGACCATTCCTGTCAGGTATTTAGACGGAGAATCGGCTACGCTCACGGGATGCGAGCCAGCCGTCTCATCTCGATCCTGTTGCTGCTCCAGACGCGGGGACGCGTCACGGCACAGGAGCTGGCCGACGAACTCGAGGTTTCGGTCCGGACGGTCTATCGCGACGTCGAGGAGCTGAGCGCCTCGGGGATACCCGTCTACTCGGAGCGCGGGGTTCACGGCGGTTTCCAGCTTGTCGAGGGATACAGAACCAGGCTCACCGGACTGACACCGCAGGAGGCCGAAGCCCTCTTCCTCTCGGGCTACCCCGGCCCGGCGGCGCAGCTGGGGTTGGGCACCGTGCTCGCCGCTGCCCAGCTGAAGGTGCTCGCTGCCTTACCGCCTGAGTTGCGCAGCCGAGCTTCGCGGATCCGCCAGCGATTCCACCTCGACGCTCCCGGCTGGTTCCAGGAATCGGAGTCGGCAGCTCATCTCCAGCCGATCGCGGAGGCGGTCTGGTCGGATCGACGGCTGCACATGCGCTACCGGCGCGGCGCAGACGACGGCCTGGTCGTGGAGCGCATCGTCAACCCGCTCGGGCTCGTCCTCAAGGGTGGCGTGTGGTATTTGGTCGGCAGGTCGGACGGGGACTTCCGGACGTACCGCGTCTCGCGGATCATCGATCTCGAGCTGCTCGACGAGGGGTTTGCGCGCCCGGACGACTTCGATCTGGCCGGATACTGGGAGCGCTCGGTGGCATCCTACGAAGCCAGCCTGCCTTCGTTCGAGGCGGTCGTACGGATTCGTGCGGAGGCCATATGGAAGCTGGATCAGGCTCTGGGCGTCGCGACGGCGAGGGCCGCCGTCATGGTTGCCGGAGAAGCAGACGAGTCGGGCTGGCTGACGTTGACTCTGGACCTCGAGGACATGTGGCATGCCGAGGTCCGAATCCTGCCGCTGGGGGCCGATGCCGAAGTCGTGTCCCCGGCCGAACTGCGCGACAGGATCGCGGCGACGGCTGGGCAGATGGCGGTCAGATACGGGTGAGGTCATCCGGCCGACGCGTTCCCCCCGATGGAGGCATCGGCCCGATGACACGTCACCGGCCGGCGGCGATCTCCACGAGAACGATTCCGCCGTCGCCGATGCTGCGTTCGACATAGGCTACGTAGCCGAGCGGCCACAACTCGCGGTTGATGACGCGGTCGAGAGCAGCGAGCCGTTCGCAGCCCGCGGCGCCTCGGACAAGAGCGCTGTGGATCATCAAGTCGTCGAAGGACGGCACATCGGGTTGGGCCCGCACTGCCAGTCCCGTGCAGCCGTCGTGATACCAGGGCACCGGACGGAGCTTGCGAATCGCGCGCATGGTGGTCATCTGCGATGGAATGGCGGGACCCTTCCCAGAGGTAGTCAATACACACTATACCATCGTCTGCCTCGATCACGCCCGAAACGGCGCATTGCGGTGCCGGAACCCACTTGACCGGGTATCCGAGTTGACCAAATGGTGCGCCGAGGCACCGGCTTCGCGCCCTGCGGTGGCGACGACCTCTTCCGAGATCAGGAAGCTGCCAGCGCCTCGCGCATCAGGGCAAAGGCGCGTTCGTGATCGCCGCTCGCCGCCAGGGCGTCGGCAAGATCGCGCGTTGCCTTTCGGATCAGCGAGGGGCTGCCAACCGTTCGGGCCAGCTCGGCTGCCTCTTCGTTGGCCGCCAGGCTTCCGGCGGTGTCGCCGAAAGCGGTCCGGACTGCGGCCAGAGTCAGTAGTGCGTCGACCGAGGCCTTGGCGTTCCCGGCCTCTTGCGCCAGCCCCAGCGCCTCGTCCGCGTACCGGGCGGCTTCGTCGGCTTCACCGCGCTCAAGGGCGATGCGGGCCTGACTGTCGAGCACGAACGCGAGCCACCATTTGTCGCCGAGCCGCTCGAACCGGGCCCGCGCCGATGCCGCCATCTCGGCCGCTCTCGAGGAGTTTCCAAGGGCCAGGTACGACATAGAAAGGTCGTTCTCGAGCGATCCTATTTCGTGCTCGGCCTCCGCCCGCCGAAACAGCTCCAGGCTGGCGATACCAGTCCGAACCGCGGCCTCGTAATCGCCCGTCTCCCGGTAGCTGTAGGCCAAATCGAAGAGATAAGAGGCGCGCCGGCGGTCGTCCAGATCGGCGTCCAGACCGCGGACCTCCTGGAGGTAGGCCAGGGCGGTCGCATGATTGCCCTCGAGCGACTCGTTGGACGAGAGTGCCATGAGGACGCGGACCTTGAAATCCGGCTCGACACTCAGGCCGGCCCTCAGGCGGGCCAGGATCCCCGTCAGGATAGCTTTTGCCTCGGTCGTGTTCTCTCGGAGGTAGTGGGCCGCGGATACCCAGTACTCGGCCAATGCCGCGTCGGCCTCGCGATGAGCGCCGCGGAAGAGCTCGGCTGATTCGGTCGCGTAGGTGATCGTGTCTCCGGCATCACCCTTGCGGATCATCCCCTCAGACAAACCACGCAGCAGTTCAGCGCGAGTGCCGGAAGACTGGGACGTAGCGAGAAGATCGCGATAGGCGGCGATAGCCTCTTCCCAGCGGCCGCAGGCGAGGAGCAGGTCCGCTTCCAAGCGGGCCCAGGTCGCCGGCTCGTCGTTGATCAGCTGACTCGCGGGAATCCCAAGCCGCCCGGAGAAGTGATTGAGGGCCGCCATCGACGGTCGGCTGAGACCATTCTCGAGAGCGCTCACGTAGGCCTTCGTGTAGCGCGGTTCGGCCAGCTGGGTCTGGGTCAATCCTGCGGCGAGTCGCGCTCTTCGCAGGCGCTCGCCGATCTTCCTGGCAAGGGGTGAATCGTCGACGCGCGGACGGGTAGCGCTGACTCTAGGCATGCACCAAGTCTACGCCATGTAGTAGCGAGTTTGAACAGTGGTTCGTTGCGTCCATCCCGACAGGTTCAGTAGCACTTGACCACCCAACGTTCTGTTCATAGGATTCAGCCGCCGACCGAGCCGCGCCGGCCGGGATTTCGGGCAGGCGACCACCTGATGATAGGAGTCGCCAAATGTCCCTTCGTTCCAGCGTTCGCGCTTTTGTTCTGGCCTGGATCCTGGCACTTGCTCTCGCATTGCTTCCGCTAGCGACCGTGCTGGCGGGTGGAGGATCGACGATCTATCCCCACTAAGCAATGCTTTCCAATCGCTAGTACGAACTCCAACTGCCTCGTACCTCCCACCCGTGCCTGCTCAGAGCCCGAGCCCGGCGCGGCAGTCGGCCCATCTCACGACGCTACCTCCAATCGTTGAGAGCCCGTTCTGGGCCTCTCTCGACCGTGTTGGTCCGAAGGAGGTGTGGCCGGCGGTCCAGCCCGATCGGGCGGTATCGAACCACCTCGTTGTGCCGGCCTGTGCGCCATTCGGGTAGAGGTGTTGTCTCTCCAGTGTGGCTATGGCAGCCTCTTTGGCGACTGGTCGGGTAGGACCAGTAAGACCGATCTCGGCCGTCATTGGTGGAAGCCCGAGGCGGTGCCGTAACCCCGTCGGGCTGTCGTCCCAGCGCCACCGTAGGAGTAGAAAGTGTTTTGGAATCGAGCTGCACGAGAGGCGCGGCGCCAGAAGGTCCTGGAAGATCTGATCGATCTCACTCCGGAGGAACGGCTTCTTCGGATGGATCGGGCGGTAGCGGACGGCGACGTCCGAGCCGAGGAAGTGGATCAGGCAATCCGACTCGTCGGGAGGCTCGATGCGTTGCGGGTGATGACAATCCCCGGACCGCGCGGAGCGGCGACCGCGACGGATGTGGCGAAGCCCGACCAACTGCCCGAGCCGAGTGAGTCGGTCACCACAACCACGCCTCGGAAGTTGTCGAGGCGAGCGCGCCGTCGCGCCGCGATCGCCGTGACACCGGAGTTGATCGAGGCCTCCCGACGGGCGGCCGTCGCGCCGATTCGGCATTCGAACGCTCGGGACGCGGCCGTCCGCAAGGCCAACCGCGCGATCGGCTCGCCCCGCCGGCGAAGGCTCCGTTTCGCGGCGGCGCTCGCGGCCATGAATCCGGCCGCCCTCCCGGCTCCGATAACCGCGCCGGCCGATGCGTCCGAGGCGTCCGAGGTGGCTTTCGCCATGGCAGCCGTGGCCGACACCAGGCAAGAAGAGCAGTGGCCGAACATCGCCTGGCTGCGGCCGTAGTCGCGTCGCGGCCCCTATAGAGCAGGTGCTGCCCTGGCGGTGAATCGATCGCCGGCTCGCTGTACGTCCAGCTGCAGGCCGAATGCCTCCGACAGCACGGGGCCGGTCACGGTTGAGCCGGCATCGCCCGAGGCGACGACCCGGCCGCCTCGCAAGACCAACGCATGAGTAGTTCCCGGCGCGATCTCCTCGACGTGGTGCGTGACGACAACGATCCCAGCCAGGCGCGGGTCGCGGTTCAGTCGCGCGAGCAGCATGGCGAGTTGCTCGCGAGCGCCGAGATCCAGTCCGGCCGCCGGCTCGTCGAGCAGCAGGAGTGAAGGGTCGGGCATGAGCGCGCGGGCGATTTGGACCCGTTGCCTCTCGCCCGACGAAAGCAGCTCGAACCTTCGGTCGATCAGGGCCGTGCAGCCGACGAACTCCAGCGTCTCGCGCGCCTTCTCGTGGGCGCGCTCGCTGTGGCGGTCCCACCAGGGCGCGATTGCTCCGGTGGCCCCCGCGAGGACCACCTCGAGTGCGCTTATCTGGCCCGGAATGCGGGCCTCCAGTGCGGCGCTGACGATGCCGATGCTCTTGCGTAGCTCGCGGACGTCCGACGCTCCGACCGCCCGTCCTAGAACGGCCACTTCGCCGCGAGACGGCCAAAGATAGGTGGAGGCCACGGCGATGAGCGTGGTCTTGCCGCTGCCGTTGGGCCCCAACAGCACCCATCGCTCGCCCCTCCGCACCCGCCAGTCGACGTCGTCGAGCAGCCGGGTACCGGACCGAATGACCGATACGCCGCTCAGGTCGACGACCGTGTCTCCGGCGTGAGTCATCACGGCGCGCGATTCGCGAGTTCGATGTCCAGCCGGTCGAGGAACGGCGCCTGGGCCTCCTTGATTCGACGCCGGGCCTCCTCGGGCGCGAACCAATCGACTCGATCGATCTCGGGGTAGGTCTTCATTCGGCCGGAGAACGGCGGCCATTCGAATGAGAAGGTGTTGCTCGTCGCTTTGGCCGGGTCCAGGTCGCCTTCGGCCGCCCACGCATACACGACCTTGCCGCCCTTCTGCGTGACCGTTCCGAGCTCGATCAGCGACCCGGCCGGGACCGGGTGGCCGGTCTCCTCTTCGAACTCCCGCCTGGCCGTGAGCTCAAGATCGACTTCGTCGGGACTCGGCTCACCCTTGGGAATCGACCAGTTGCCGGCGTCGGCGCGGCCGAAGAAAGGGCCGCCCGGGTGGCCCAGCAAGACCTCGACGCTCCCTTCACGGAGGCGATAGAGCAGGACGCCGGCGCTTCTGCGATTGGTCATCGCCAGAGGGTACGCGAGGTGGGCGGATGCCGTCCGGGGGCAGTCGCATGTGGATCGTGGAGGTTCGTGGCGGCTGCGTCGGCCGATCGAGACGCCGCGGCAGGCTCCCGGCCGCGAAGGGGCACAATTGGACAAACACCCGGCCCGTCATCGAAGGAGACCAAATGGACATGAACGTCCGCAAGCTCGGAAAGAGCGGCCTTGAGATCACCTCGGTCGGTTTTGGCTCGTGGGCGGTTGGGGGCGATTGGGCCTTCGGCTGGGGCGATCAAGACGATGACGACTCGGTGGCGGCGATCGTTCACGCGGTCGGGGCAGGCGTGAACTGGATCGACACGGCCGCCGTGTATGGACTGGGCCATTCGGAGGAAGTTGTCGGAAAGGCGCTGGCTCGCCTGCCGGCCGGGGATCGACCTCTCGTCTTTACCAAGTGCGGTCTGACATGGGACCCTGCCGACCGGCACGCCCCGGCGCGCCGCGTCTCGTCGCCGGAAGCCATCCGGCTCGGGTGCGAGGCCTCGCTCAAGAGACTCGCCGTGGAGCGGATCGACCTCTATCAGATCCACTGGCCCGACGAATCGGGCGTGCCGGCCGAGGACTCGTGGGGCGAGATGAGCCGGCTCAAGGACGAGGGCAAAGTCCGGGCGATCGGCGTCAGCAACTACGACGTCGCCCTTCTCGAGCGGTGTGAGGGCGTCGCCCACGTCGATTCGCTGCAGCCGCCCCTGTCGCTCCTCAATCGCGAGTCTGCAGCGACCTTGATTCCGTGGTGCGCCGCCCACGGCACCGGCGTCATCGTCTACAGCCCGATGGCTTCGGGAATCCTGACCGACTCGTTCTCTCGGGATCGCATCGGGGCCATGTCGCCGACCGACTGGCGCCGACGCGCGACCCACTACAAGGAGCCGGCCCTGACGGCGAACCTGGCCCTCCGTGACTCCCTTCGGCCGATCGCGGCGCGCCACGGAACCACCGTCTCGGCGGTGGCCGTGGCCTGGGCGCTTGCCTGGCCCGGCGTGAGCGGTGCGATCGTCGGCGCCCGCCGTCCGGAGCAAGTGGACGCCTGGCTGCCGGCGGGGACGCTAACTCTCACCGCCGCCGACCTGGCTGATATCGCGGCCGCGGTCGCGACCACCGGGGCCGGTTCCGGTCCGGCCATACCACCGACGCCTCTCCGGTAGACGCCTCGCTCAGGAGCGTCGCTGACGGTCACGCGGCGCCGCGGGCGGCACCCGCGATACGCGGGCGGGTGTCACGGGATGCTCTTGGGTATCACCTTGAGCAGTTCGTCTCGCAGGGCTCTCGGCGACGGCGGCCCCATCAGGTGTCGCAGCGCGTTGTACTCGGTGTAGGGGTGGTCGTCGGTGATGAGCGTGCCGCTCGCGCCGAACTCGTCCACGGCGGAGTCGTTGATCCAGAGGTTGTCGAGGACCAGCTGCTGCCACTGTGCCGCCGTCTTGACTCCGACGGGGGAGTCGGGAGCGCCGGAGAGGTCTTCGACCACGCCGGGCCTGGACAGGACCGACTGCATTCCCTGCGCGGTGAGTTCTATCGGATCGTCGGAGCCCAACATCATGATTCCGGACGATGGAGTCGCCGCCCCGAAAGACAGGGTTACGTGCTTGAAGACACTCTTGAACGTTCTGACGTGGCTGCGGAACTCGTCGACCGTCTGGCCGTTGAACTCCCACTCCATCATCACGCCGCCGGGGTTCAACTTAGCCTTGACCGCTTTGTAGAACTCCTGCGAGAAGAGCACGCCCGCGCCGGCGCTGTCCATGGGTGGGGGCGGATCCACGATCAGCAGGTCGTAGGTGCTCGCCGTCAGCTGGATGTAGTTGCGGCCATCGGCCACGATGATGCGGCCGTTCGGGTTGGCCTTGACCTGGCCGGCGTCTGAGTAGAAGTTGCCGAACATGTCGGGCACCGACGGCACCAGTTCGACCGCGTCGACCTTCAGGCCGTCGATCAGGCCGCTGCGGTAGCTCGACCCCATTCCGAACGCGATGGCGCACATCGATTTCGCCCCCGGGCGGACCATGAGCGGCAGGTGGGCCATCATCCGCGTGTCCGCCGTGAGCGCCGTCATCGAGGTGCCGGCGACGAACAGATGCAATGTGCCTGCGGCATCGCTCAGCCGGACCGCCTGCACCGAGGCGACTTCGTCCTCGGACTGGGCGAGGACCACGGCATCCAGCCGGTGGACCCGATTGGCGAGTGGATCCGCGACGAGCTGGTTGGGCACGATCAGGACCACGACGGCAGCAACCGTCGCCGCCACTCCGACGGCCCGACCGAAGCGCTGTAGTCGTACCCCAAAAGATCGCGCCTGCCATAGCAGCACGAGGCCGGTCAAGGCGTTGATCGACGCGAGCAGGATGACGGCACGGGGTGAGGTGAGGATCGGCATCAGGAAGAACGGAACGATGAAGGTTCCGCAGATCGCGCCGAACGTATTCCATCCCAGCAGCAGCCCGGCGCTCGTGCCGACCCGTTCGTCAGAATCGGCGACAAGCATCGAGCTCATCGGGAAGACGATGCCCATGAGGAGGGTGGCCGGGGCGACGACGAGGATCAAACCCAGGGTCAGGCTCGTGTCGCCGAAGAAGGACGTCTCGACGCCGAGGGTGGCGAGAACCAGGACCGCCAGGCTGAGTTCGGCGATTCCCAAAAGCGCGACGGGATGGCGGGTCTTGTACAGGTATCGGGCGAAGATGTAGGCGCCGATCGTGATCCCGGCAAGGAAGAAGATAAGGATCGAAGTGAAGACGTAGCTGGTGCTGCCGGTACCCGACGACAGCAATCTATTCCACAGGTTCTGGTAGCCGAGCGAGGTCAGGCCGGAGACGAAGGCTACCCCGAGGGCGAGCTTCGTCCGGGAAATCGAACCCGACGCGAGTTTGGACTCGTCGGCCCGAGGCTTGGCTGCGAGTTCGGCGTGTTGGACGAGGGCAGGCGCAGGCACTGGTTCGGGCGACGGTTGGGGCGTGGTCGCGGCCGCCGACGTGGTCTCGGTTGTGGTCGCGCCCTCGGCCGCCGCAGGCTTCCGCAGCCCGAGTCGCCGGCTGAGCATTAGCGCGGCGAGACCGGCCGTGGCCGAACAGGCGACTCCAACGAAGAGAGTCTCATTGAGCCCGATCAGCTCGATGAGGAACACGCCGGAGATGAAGGCACCGTAGATCGCGCCCGCGGTGTTGGCCATGTACAGCTCGCCGAACTCATGTCCCAACATCGTGTGGTCCCGGACCAGCTGACGCGATAGCGTCGGCAGCGTCGCTCCCATCAGGAGGGTCGCGGGACCCAGGGCGAGTATCGAGAGGCCGAATCGGACGAGTGCCAGCATCGCCGGGTTCTGCTGCAGTGTGCCGAACGCTCCGCGGTATACCTCGTGCAGGCCGCTGAACGTGAAGGGCGTCATCAGCACGGCGACGACCACGAGCAGTTCGAGGATGGCGTACATCCGCAGCGGAGAGCGGACGCGGTCTGCGATTCGGCCGCCGATCACGCTGCCGAGGGCCATGCCGCCGAAGAAGCCGGTCAGGATGGCCGAGACCGCCTGAGTGGTGTTGCCGAAGACGAGGACCAGCTGTCGGGCCCAGACCACTTCGTAGACGAGGCCCGCGAAACCCGAGAGCAGGAAGATCAGCAGGATCGCCTGCTTGCCCGCCGGGGAGCTGCTATCCGCTAGCTTCTTTGCCACCGTTACCCGCCCTCCTGAAATGCCGGCCCGTCGTTTCGTCAGACGTCATTCCCGCACTGAAATGCACGGATCGAGCGAGATCCCGTCGGCTTCGCCAGATTGAGCCCTCGCCCGATTCCCGCTGCCCTCCGGTCTGCCAAGTCTACTGGCCCGACCGCGCGCGAATCCGGCCGCAGTGATTCGTCCGCCGGCCGGATTCCCGACCCCAAGCGTGCGGCTAGACCGCCAGCTTCACGCCCGCCGCTCGACAATCTGCCGCGTAGGACGCCTGCGCCTCCCGGGTCGGCGACGCCATCGTCGGGAAGGCCACCAGCCGGTCCAGGCCGAGCGCAGCACATTGGCCGATGAAGTCGACTCGAGCCTGACCCGGGGTCCTCGAGTCTTTGTCGGCGCAATATAGCGAGAGGCGGAGCGTCGCCGGGTCGCGGCCGATCTCCTCGCAGCGCTGGCGCGCGAGCTTCATAAGTTCGGCCGCCTTCTCGGTCCCGATGAAGACCAGGTTCAACTCGTCGGCGAAGCGGACGGCCAGCCGCATGGTGACGTCCGGTCCGTTGCCGCCGACGATGATCGGAAGTCGTGGCTTCTGGATCCCCTTGGGGACGTTGATCGCGTCTTTGACGCTGGCGTACTTGCCCTCGTAGGTGGCGTGGCCGGGGGCGAGCATCCGCGTGATCACCTCGAGCGCGTCGCGCAGAGCTCCGAGCCGCTCGCCGACCGGTGGGAAGCCGTAGCCGTAAGCCAGCCACTCATCCTCTTTCCAGCCGCCGCCGATGCCGATCTCGAAGCGGCCGTTGCTCACGACATCGAGCGTGGACGCAAGCTTGGCGACGAGCGCCGGATTGCGGAAGCCGGTGCAGATGACCATGTGACCGAGGCGCACGCGGGCAGTCACCATCGCCATCGCGGTGAGCGTCGTGAACGACTCGAAGGTGATCTCGTCCACTGGCTCCGGAACGGTGTGGAAGTGGTCGAAGACCCACTCCGATTCGAACCCCAGCTCTTCGGCGTCGCGCGCCAGCTCTAGAGTTCGAGCCCAGGCGACCGCAGGGTCCCAGCCGTTGTATTCGTACTTCCAGCCCTGCGGAATCAGCACGCCGACCTGCATCGTTGCCTCCAGAGGATTTCGCGGCGAGTGCCACGCGAACTTGGTCCAATCATGGGGCTTGTCGGGCCGGTTCGCCGGGCTAGACCGGGACGGAGGCCCTCAGCAGAGTGGCCGATCCTTCGGCGGCGCGGACACGGTAAGTGCCGCTTGCTCCGGCAACGAGAGCGGTTTCGAAGCGCTGGAGCCGCACGGTTTCGGCTCCGACGTCGATCTCGGCAACGCCTTCGATCGCGGTCAGGATGTGGAAACTGAGACCGCCCGTGTCCAGCGGCAGGGGAGTGGGTCCGACCCGGGCCAGGTCCAGGTCGAAGTACGCGCAGTCAAGGGCGTCGGCGACACCGGTGGCAGTGGCGATGACGGGCGCGGACGGCTCGCGCGGTTCTTCGGTCGTGGTCACCTCGACGGATTCCTCGATGTGCAGTTTGCGTCCCGTCGACTGCGGTCGGTCCCAATCGTAGGCACGATAGGTGGTGTCGCTGGCCTGCTGGATCTCGTACAGGAGCAGGCCGGGACCCAGCGCATGAAGCATGCCGGCGGGAATCAGCGCCGCCTCTCCGCTGTGGACCGGCATCGTCGCCGCGACGTCAACGGCTCTCCCGGCTCGGATTGCGGACGCGACCTCGTCAGTGGTCGTTCCCGGCCGAACTCCGAGCAGGATCCGGGCATCGGGCGTCGCTTGTATGAAGTACCACGCCTCAGTCTTGCCGAACTCCCCGGGACCGACCATCCGCCTCGCCTGCTCGTCGTTGGGGTGGACCTGGACCGACAGCCAGTCGGCGCAGTCGAGGAGCTTGGCCAGAAGCGGGAAGCGCGATCCATAACGGCCGTGGACCGCCGACCCGAGCAGCGCGGCCCCGTGCTCCACGGCAAGATCCGCGATCTTGCGCCCGGCCCTCCGGCCGCTTGTGACGACGCTTTCCCCGTAAGCGATCCAGGCCTCTCCGATCGGTGGATCCGCGGCGCGCAGCCGCTGCCCGCCCCAGACTCGCTCCCGGAATTGGGGTTCGAGGGGCAGCAGATTTTGGCCGAGCTCAGATTCGGAGTCCGAGACCGCTTGGACCAGCGTTTGCTTCTCCACGATTGGAGAGGTTACAGCGCGTCCGGCGGAAGCGATGCCATTGGACCGTGAATGGACACGCGGCCGAAGTCCGCGAGGAGCGCGTCAGGCTCGAGCCGCAACCGCTTGGGTTTCCTCGGCGGTCTCCTCGCGACGCGCTTCCTTGACGGGCAGCAAGAGCAGCGCCCCCACGATGTAGCAGACCACGCCCAGCAGCAGCGCTGCTCGCGGTCCCGTTCCGTAGCCGAGCCAGCGGTTGACGTTGTCCATCACCACGGCTCCGCCGATGGCAAGCGTGAAGGTCCCGGCCGACGCGGTTGCCACGTTGGAGATGCCCATGTACCGCCCCGTCGACGCCTTTGGCACCAGATCGCTCATCAGTGCCCAGTCGACGGCAAGAAACGATCCGGCGGAGATCGCGAACAGAGCGGCTCCGAGGAGGGCGACGGGCAGGACCGGTGCGACTGCGCCGATAGTCAACCCGGCGGCGCCGAGGGCGCAGGAGGCGTAGATCACGGGTTTTCGGCCGATCCGGTCCGACAGGCGGCTGGCCGGCAAGACCGAGATCGTCAGGCAGGCCGCAACTATGCCCAGGAGGATGATCTTGGTGCCGCCGGTCTGGCCCGAGTCCATCCCGAAGACCTGGGCCAGGTAGAACGTGCTGAATGCGGGGAAGAAGGCGGCGCCGGCAAGCACGAAGAAGCGCGAGCCGACCAGCCACAGGAAGCTGCGCTCCCGGAGGATATCTGTGCCCCATGCCTCGCCGGCGATCTTCAGCCACGAGCGTCCGTTGCGCGACTTGGTTCGGTGGCCCTCGTGGACGGTCATGACCACGCTCAGCATCGAGGCAAACTCGATCAGGCCGATGGCCATCGTGCCGTACAGGAA
>JADGQJ010000046.1 GCA_017881885.1 Chloroflexota bacterium | reverse complement strand
ACCACGCAACCCCTCCGCGCCGCCCTTGGCGACCGTCCGGCCCGGCGTTGCCTTCATGACCGAGGTATCGAGCCGGTCGCGAGTGCCGGCCACCATCTCCGGATTTGCGATCATGGCGTCGCGAATGCGTGTGAGAGCGACCACCAGACTGGATCGTGAATCCGCCGGCCGGACCGCGCTTGGATCGGCCAGCAGTGCGAAAGCCCGCGCCACTTCGCGCAGCGGGAAGGCATATGTCGGGACACCGCACGAGTCGGTAGACGTCACCAGCAGCGCCGCGCTGGTGCTGAACGCGCGAGCGATCGTCGCCGCGTACAAGTGCTGGACCGGATGGTCGGGCCGCCAGTATTCCTCCACCGGCCAGTCGTTGATCTTGCAGAGAAGCAGAATCGAAGTGTGCTGGCCCGAGCACATGTGGCGAAGTGCGCCGGCCTTCTCGCCGTCGCGCGACAGCCTGGACGCCGTCAGGACGTCGAGTGGGGCCCCTTCGGAGCCGCACCCGAGCATCTGCTGGGAGATCCCGGATCGCCGGAAGACCGCCTGCAGGGTCCGGACATGGAGATCCTCTCCCGAATGGGAACCGGCCATGATCGCCAGCTCGGCGGTCGAGAGGTCGAAGGCCTCGACGCCGCCGGCCTCCACGAATGCCACCAGCCCGAACGGTTTCACGGCCGACCGGAGATTGACGAGCACGTCCGGGTCGCCCAGCAAGCGGCGGACGGTACCGTCGACGTCGACCTGGACTATCGAGCCACGATGGACGCTTTCGACGACTGGGCCGCGCACCTGGCGCACAAGGATCGGAGGCGGCTTGATCGAGGGAGCGCGCTTCGTGGCCGGCTTGTCGGGCCGAGGGCCTGGCGCACGCGGCGAAGCCTTGGAGCGTCTTTCCGTGCCCCGGGCGCCGGCAGCCGAACCTCCGCTCCCCGGCAGCGACGGTGGGAGCTTGCCACTATCCGGGCCGGAACTTGAAGGCGACACAAACCTCTCCCATCGGGCAATGGCCCGAGGATACTCCGGTACTCGTCGGCCCGAGAATCGCGAGACAAGAAGACCGGCGTGGGGCTCCCGATCTAGCTTGGGACCGCCCCTGAGCCGGTCCTGGGTTCGGGGAGATCGGCCCCGATCCGGACCTTGGCCGCAAGTGCGCTGACCCTCGCCGCGGCGCGCTTCTCCCGCCGCTCCAATAACCCGGCCGACACGATAGTGACCGCACAACCGGTGAACACCGCCAGCAGCACCAATTGCTCGGCGCGGAGAGATCCTGCGACCTGTGCGTCGCGCCACGTGAACGCCGCCGCGAAGCGCGCGACGCACCACAGGCAGAGGGCGGTGAGGAAGCGGCGATAGCCGGTCAGCAGCCACCACTCGCGCCGCGGATCCAGGCCGGGCCGGACGACGCGGCGCCAGCGTCGCAGCCGCAGCCGGAGCGCAACCGGGACCGTCAGGATCAGGACGGCGGCGACCAGAACGAGAATGCCTTCAAGGGCCTGCGACGGCACCGCGGCGGCGCTCGCGTTGGCGCTCTGCCACGGTCCGGGCCGGACATAAAGGGTCGCCCAAGACGCATCGGAGAACTGCCCCTGACCGTCGCCGCCGAGAACCATCGTGAGCTTGCCCAACCCGAGGCCGACGAGCAGCGGGCCGCTGGCGACGTGGAGCCAGCTTGCGATGGGCGCCGTCAGCAGCCGAGCCACGGCCAACGCCGTGACCGCCCCGAGGACCACCGCCAGAGAGAGGGCCAGACCGCCTTGTGCCGGATCGGTCAGGCGGCTCACGTCGGCGCCGAAGTAGTCGAGGTGAAGCAATCCGTAGTCGAGGCGCCCGCCGACCACCGCGCCCGGCACGGCCCCGAACGCGATCAGAATGAGATCGTCGCGGCGGAGCCTGCCCGCGTCTTTGCCGGGTGCGCCCGGGTCGGCCGAGAGCTTAGTGCGCATTCTTCCGGCGCCGATCGCAACCAGGACGAGAACGGCGAATATCACGCCGGCCAAGGCCAGCGTCTCCAGTCGGACCGTCAGCCCGAATGGGGCGATCGTCGGATCGAAGTCGAGGCGGATCGCATCTGGCACGGCACGCAGTGTACCGGGCCGGGAAGGATGAGATGGACCGACTGAGTCCGGTCGCTCGAGCCGCCGCGGGCGCCCACCCGCGGGCATCGGCCTGTGTCGCCCAGCCGACACCCATCCTGTCGTCCAGGCGCTGCGCACCGGGCGCCGGCATGGCTTGATTCGGGCATCGGTGGTGTCAGGTTCATTCCTTCATTACCGAGCAGAACCGGGGGGAATTCGCCCGGTGCACGGCGAAAGCTGTACCGAGGGGGATCGGACGGGCGACCGCGCCGGTTCCGGGTTCCGGGGGGTCCGGGACCGGCGCACAAATCGTGTGTAACCCAAGAAGCCCCGGCCGGACGGGACCGCCGGGGCTTCTTTGTACCCGGAGAGCGCCCCGGGCCACCGATCCGTCCGCGGCCGCGGGTCGTGTTCGCCGGTCAGGCCGAGGCGTTGTGCATCGTCTCGATCAGACCCCTGACAGAGCCCGCCGACGTCATCAGCGCCGCCTTCTCCTCCGGCGTCAGGGCGACTTCGATGACCCTCTCCACCCCGGACGCTCCGAGCACGAGCGGCACGCCGACGACAAGACCGTCGATGCCGTATTCGCCGTGGAGCAGGACCGCGCAAGCCAATACGCGCTTCCTATCGTTGAGGATCGAGTCGACCATGTGCATCACCGAGGAGGCCGGAGCGTAGAAGGCGCTCCCAGCCTTCAGCAGGGCCACGATCTCAGCGCCGCCGGTCCGGGTTCGCTGGACCAGCTCTTCGATGCGCTCGGGCTTCATGAGTTCCGGCAGCGGGATGCCGGCGACCGTCGAGTAGCGCGGCAACGGGACCATGGTGTCGCCGTGGCCGCCCAGCACGAACGCCGATACGTCGGCCGACGAGACGCCCAGGTCCTGCGCGATGAAAGCCCGGAAACGGCTGCTGTCCAGGACGCCTGCCATGCCGATGACGCGCTCGCGCGGGAAGCCGCTGGCCTCGAGCGCGGCGTGGACCATCGCGTCGAGTGGATTAGTGAC
Source organism: Chloroflexota bacterium (assembly GCA_017881885.1). Taxonomy (GTDB): domain Bacteria; phylum Chloroflexota; class Limnocylindria; order Limnocylindrales; family CSP1-4; genus Fen-1039. The sequence goes on along the minus strand of JADGQJ010000046.1, from coordinate 12,462 downwards.
AATGATCAGGATCGAATCGGGTGAGTATTGGACCGCCTGCTTCACAACGGCTCGCACGATCCCGGCATTCCTGAGGAGCAGGTCGTCGCGGCTCATTCCGGGCTGACGCGCCAAGCCGGCGGTAACCACGATGACGTCCGACCCGGCGGTGTCGGCGTAGTCGTTCGTGCCGACGATGACCTGGTCGTGGTGCTGCAGCGGAGCCGCCTCGGCAAGATCGAGCGCCTTGCCCTGAGGCAGGCCTTCGATGACGTCGATCACGCAGACGTCCGCGAGCCCCGCCTCGGCGATCCGCTGCGCCGCCGTGGCGCCGACGTTGCCTGCTCCGATGACGGTGACCTTGCGACGGCAGACTGGCATCCCGGATCTCCCTCATATGGGACGCCGGCGGATGAAGCCGCCGGTGGACTTGATTTTGACACCGATCGAGCCACAAGCCGGTGCAACTGGATGGTACCCCGGCCGTGGCGGTTGAGCAGCCGGCATAACCGAGGCCGGCCATCGGGCCGGCCTCAGTTTCATCCCATGCTCGAGCGGAGCGCGGCGTCAGGCCGACGCAACTCCTCGCTTCAGGTCCTCGAGTCGGGCCGCCAGTTGCGGCGGCAGCTTGGAGCCGAACTTCTCGTAGTGCTCCTCGATTGCAGCGGCCTCCCGGACCCATGCCGCCGGATCGACGGCAAGCAGCGCCGCCAGGGCGGTGTCGTCGATGGCGAGGCCGCTCGTGTCCAGCGCGCCCGGAGCGGGCAGGAGTCCGATCGGGGTCGCAACCGCGTCGTCCTCGCCGGAACAACGCCCGAAGATCCACTCGATCACACGACTGTTGTCGCCGAAGCCGGGCCACATGAAGCGACCTTCGGCGTCCTTGCGGAACCAGTTGACCAGGTAGATGCGCGGGAGCTTGGCGCCCTGCTTCCGACCGATCTCGAGCCAGTGGGCCCAGTAATCGGCCATGTTGTAGCCGCAGAAGGGCACCATGGCCATCGGGTCGAAGCGCAGCTTGCCGATCGTGCCGAATGCAGCGGCCGTCATCTCCGAGCTCATGATCGAGCCCAGGAAGACGCCGTGCTCCCAGTCGAAACCCTCGCGGACAAGCGGCACAACCGTGGTCCGCCGGCCGCCGAACATGATCGCGTCGATCGGGACGCCGGACGCGTCCTCCCAATCCGAGGAGATGGCCGGATCCTGGCTTGCCGGAGCGGTAAAGCGGGCATTGGCGTGAGCCGCCGGCTTGTCCGAGCCGGGCGCCCAGTCTTTGCCGGTCCAGTCGATGAGATGGGCGGGCGGCTGCTTGGTCAGGCCTTCCCACCAGACATCGCCGTCGTCGGTGAGGGCGCAGTTCGTGTAGATGCAGTTCGCGTAGAGGGTTCGGATGGCGTTGGCGTTCGTGGCCATGCTCGTGCCCGGCGCGACGCCGAAGAAGCCTGCTTCTGGGTTGATCGCGTGCAGCCGGCCGTCGGCCCCGAACTTCATCCAGCAGATGTCGTCGCCGATCGTTTCGACCTTCCAGCCGGGGATCGTCGGCTCGAGCATGGCCAGGTTGGTCTTGCCGCAGGCCGACGGGAACGCGCCGGTGATGTGCTTCACTCGGCCGTCGGGCGCCGTCACCTTGATGATCAGCATGTGCTCGGCCAGCCAGCCCTCGTCGCGGGCGATGACCGAAGCGATGCGCAAGGCATAGCACTTCTTGCCGAGCAGGGCGTTGCCGCCGTAGCCAGAGCCGTACGACCAGATCTCCCGGGTCTCAGGGAAATGGACGATGTACTTCGTATCAGGGTCGCAGGGCCAGGCAACGTCGCTCTCGCCGGGCGCAAGGGGCTTGCCGACGGAGTGGATGGCAGGGACGAACTCGCCGGTCTTGACGATCTCGTCCATTGCCGGCTTGCCCATGCGGGTCATGATCCGCATGTTGACGACGACGTACGGGGAGTCCGTGATCTCGATGCCGAGCCGTCCGATCGGAGAGCCGACCGGGCCCATCGAGAACGGAATGACGTACATCGTGCGGCCGCGCATCGAGTGCTTGAACAGATCGCCCAACAGCGCCCGCATGGCCCTGGGGTCGCGCCAGTTGTTGGTCGGGCCGGCGTCCTCTTCCCTCTCCGAGCAGATGAACGTCCGGTCTTCGACGCGGGCGACGTCGGACGGATCCGAGCGGGCCAGGAAGCTGTTCGGCCGGAGCGTCTCGTTGAGGCGGATGAAGGTTCCCGCGTCGACGAGAAGCTGGCAGAGGCGGGCGTTCTCGGCCTCGGAGCCGTCGCACCAGTGCACGGCGTCCGGCGTCGTCAGGGCCGCAACCTCGTCCACCCAGCGAACGACCGGATGATCCGCGGGCAGATTCTGCGGTTGCCCTTCGACCCTGATGCCGGCTGTAGCCACGACTTCTCCTAGTCTCCCGTCTGCGGGGCGCAGTTGGGCGCGGTCCTTGTTTATGTCTTGACTTGCGACGATTTTAGGGAACGGGGCGAATTGTACCGAAGCCCGCGGCGCTGCGCGCGCCAGGGCGCTCCCGCAGGCACTCGCAGCCACCCTCGATCACGCTCCGCGGCGGTTTGGGCGGCATCGCGGGCCCTCGGCCCTGCGGTAAGCGGCAGGCAACGGCGAGGCGCCACAATGTGTCGACCGAACCAAAGGAGGGCATCGATGAGCTTCATGCGACGGGTCCGCGGCGGCGCGTCCGGGCGTATTCCGGACTGGGCCGCCTTTCTCACGGAGAGTGAATACAAGCGATTCCGCGGGCTCGTACACGACTGGCTGAGGGCGCATTCACGAGGATTCCGCGAGGTGGAGGGCGGCGGGATCGACGTCGATCTCGGTGCCGAGAAGCCCCACATGATCGGACTGTTGAACCTCGCCCAGAAATGCCACGCGGCACCGGCCGAGGATTGGGCCGCCCTAATCGCAGAACACCTCGAGTCTGTTATCAATACCGATGCCGTCGATGCCGCCCCTTCATTCGAGTCGGTCAAGTCGATGCTCAAGGTGCGGATCTATCCGGAGGACTACGGCGCCGGCCTTCCAAACGGTGAGCTATTGCTCGTCAGACGACCCCTGGCTCCGGGGCTGATCGCCGCTCTGGCCATCGACTATCCAAAGACAGTCGCCACCGTCCCTCCCGACACGGCCGACGGCTGGGGGGTCCCAGTAGACGAGCTGTTCGAGATCGGGCTGGCCAACGTCCGGAAGCAAGATCGGCCCGGCGTCCAGCGCCAACCTTTGGACGGCGGCGGCAGCATCTCTGTTCTTATCGGAGACAGCTTCTTCGTTTCGACATGGGCCCTCATGCTCGAAGACTTCACGATCCCCGGCTCGCCTCACGGCGCCATCGTCGCGATCCCGAACCGGCATGTCGTCGTCTTTCAGCCGATCGTCGACCTCTCCGTTGTCGAGGGAACGCAGGCTGTCATCGCGCTGGCCGTCCAGATGTATCGCGATGGACCGGGCCCGATCAGCCCCAACCTGTACTGGCGGCGAGGGGATAGGCTGACGCTGCTGCCGACGAGATACGCGGGCAAGACCGCCTACTTCGAGCCACCCGCGGAATTCATCGAGGTCCTCAACCAGCTCCACAAGCCGGCGCCTCGCTCACCCGACGCCGGATGAGGCTGCGGGGGTAAGCCGCAGATAAGCGGCGGGTGCGGGCTGAGAGACCTGCGGGGGTCAGACCGTCGGCGCCGGCTCGGATTCGGCCGTGGGCGCCGATTCGGCCCCGGGCGCCGGCTCCATTGGCGGAGCTGGTGACGCGTCGTCTCCCACCTCGGCGATGGGGTGGTGCCGCACATACCAGTGCCTGATCAGGATCGCCACGATCGCGGCAGCGGCGGCGCCCATGCCCACGAGCTGTGCCGTGGGGATGCCGAAGAACGTCCAATCCCAGCCGCTCCGGAGCAATTCCAGCAGGCTCCGCTCGAGGCCGTACCAGACGAAATACAGGAGACCGATGTCGCCCACGATGAGCAGCCGGTGCCGGGCGGTGAAGTGACTCCACAGCCACAGCATCACGAACACGCCGATCAGGCTGAGCATCGACTCATAGAAGAAGAGCGGAATGAAGTGTGCGGTGGCCGGCGTGCCCGGGCAGGCGTACTGGACGACCCGGTTCTGACACTGGATGGCGATGCCCCAAGGCAGGTCGGTCGGCGGCCCGTACAGCTCCTGGTTCATGAAGTTGCCCCATCGACCGACGACCTGCGCCAGAAGGACGGAGGGGACGACGATGTCGCCCCAGCGCCAGAAGTTGAGCTTGTAGTGGCGCGCCACCCAGATCATGGCCAGAAGGCCGGTGAAGAGCCCGCCGTAGATGCCGAGCCCGCTGTAGGGCGGCAGCACGATCTGGCTGAGATGGTCTTTGTAGTAGCCCCATTGGTCGATGACGTGATACGCCCGCCCGCCGAGAAGTGCGGCCACTGCCATCACGATCAGGGCGTCCACGATCATGTCGGTCCGTTCGCCGCGCTGGCGCGCCAATCGCATTGCCAGCCATGTGCCGGCGATGATGGCGGCGACGTAGGCGATTCCGTACCAGCGGATCTCGAACGAGCCGATGGAAAGAGCGATCGGATTGGGTGTGAAGTCGATCATGGTCGCGTCAGTCTATCGCCGGGCTCGCGTCCCCGCCGCCATTCGTATACTGGCCGGGACACAGAGGCGCGCCGGCCGGCCGCGAAACGGGCAGGCCGACCGCAATTGCGGCATCCTGTCGGCAGTCGCTAGCCGCATCGATAGCTGGGGAAAAGGGCCCGATGAGTCTGGACATGCCTTTCTACTTCTTCTTCGGCATCCTCGGACTGGTCGCTGGCGGGCTGATCGTCTGGTTCCTCATGGCCGACCACCCCTTCGAATCGCTCGAGACTCCGGGCGGCCCGGTCGACGAGGCCGAGGTTTCGCTTCTCGCCAAAGAGATGGCCGACGACGGCCGGCCGCTCGACGAGGACACGATCACGAAGCTGCTCGGGCTCCACGGTGACTACGTCGACGGCAGGATCCGCGAAGCACAGGCGAAGGCCGAGGCCGCCCGCCTCGAGGCCGAACGCGCAAAGCTGACGCAGGAGTCGGCGGGCAAGCAGGAGTCGGCGGGCGAGGAAGTCGTCTAGAGGTTCTGAGGGACCTCACCCGTGTGCAGCGCGACGGCCCCGAGGGCCAATCGCCGCACCTTCACGTTCGCGAGACCAACACCGCGCATCGTGCCTGCCAGCTCCTCTGCGCTGGGAAACCCGTCCAGCGAGTGAGGCAGATAGGCGTACGCCTCGCGCCGTCCGAATGCCCTGCCTACCAGGGGGGCCATCCGCCCGAAGACGCCCGTGTAGAAGCGGCCCAGGATCTTCGGACGTGGAGTCGTCAACTCCAGGCAGACCACCCGACCGCCGGGCCGGACCACCCTCGCCATCTCACGAAAACCATCCGCAAAGCTGGCCAGATTCCGCAACCCGAAGGCGATGGTGGCGGCGTCGAAGACGTTCGCCTCGAATGGGAGCGCCAGCGCGTTGCCGGCCACGAATTCGATCTGGGCGAGGTCGCCGAAGGCGCGACGTGCTTCCTCGAGCATTGCTGTCGAGAGGTCGACGCCCACGACTCGACCGTTCGGTCCGACGGCCACAGCCAGGGCGGCGGTCAGCTTTCCGGTGCCGCACGCCAGATCCACGGCCGAACCACCCGCGGTCACGCGGGTCGCGCGAACGGCGGCGCGACGCCATCGTCCGTCAAGCCCCGCCGTCATGATCGTGTTCATGCGGTCGTAGACCGGCGCTATCGAATCGAACATCGAGGCCACGCGCGGCTCGGGCACGGGATTGCCGGCCCGACTATGGATGTGGCGGTCGCCCACCGACGGGTCGACCGAGCTATCGGCCGGAGGCTTGGCCTCGCTCACGAGCCCGAGTTGCCGGAGTTGCCAGCTGCATGCGGATCGACTTCGCGGCCCAGGCGGAGCGGCCGGCGCTCGAACGCGCTGGAGAAGACGATCTGGGTTTCGGTCGTGAAGACGTGAGGCATGGCCTGGATCTCGTGCAGGACCCGTTCCAGGTGGCGAGTGTCGGTAGCTCGAACCTTGAGCAGGTAGTCCGACTCCCCCGCGATGTGGTGGCATTCCTCGATCTCGTCGATCTCGGCGAAGTTGCCGGTGAGGTCTGTGGAGATCGTGCCGGGCACCTGCTTGATGAAGATGAACGCCAGGACCCCATAACCGAGCAGCGTGGGGTCGACGAGCGCAGAGTAGCCTCGGATCACACCTCGGGCCTCGAGCTTCTTCACCCGCTCGTGGGCCGATGGACCGCTCATCCCGACCGCCTGCCCAACTTCGGCGTAAGACTCACGCCCGTCGTGCTGCAGCAGCTCGAGGATTCGAGCGTCTGTCTCGTCGATCCGTTCGGCTGAACCCATCTTCGTTCCCCCAGGCGTCCTGGCCTGTCGCTCCCATACGTGTCCGGAAACCGAGCCGCGAGTGGGGCCACCCGTGCGGTGGTAGCGCCCAATTGAGCGGCGGTTGAGCCGCATCCGAGTCCAGCCTAGCCTATCCCCGCAGAATCGACAGTAGACGAGGCCTCCCGGACCGGACATCGCGGGCGATCGGCGGATCGGGCCTTCCTAGCAGCGGAAGCCGTGGCCCTTCGCCTGAGTGCCGATGGTGCCCGCCGGCAGGTATGCCTCCAGGCAGGTGCGAACCGGCAGCATGGTCGAACTCCGCCGGCGAGCGGTACATTCGAGTCCCTCCGCGCGCAGCCTCCTGTCGAGGTTGGGGCGATCGATCGAGCTCAGCGATCGGGCCCGCGCTTCGGCGAGGGGCGATTGCCCGCTCCGGGATCGCCGGTGCCTGGAGCGCGCGCACCTCGACCGCCAATTCGCCGCGCCTTCTCGGGGCCGGGCATCGTGGTCTGCGCGAGTTCCATGGCTCGCCGGTCCGAAGCCGGCGGCAGATCAGGAGCGGCCTCGCGCCAGGCCGTGTCGGCCGCGACGTCCTTCTCGCTCGAGCGCGTGCCCACGACGGCGATGATCCCAAGCCCAAGGACCAGGCCCGAACCAATTGCAAAGGGCCACGTTGCCCCCAGCAATCCAACGAGGAAGAAGCAGAACACGCTGCTCACGACTATTGCCGAGCCGAGGCCTTGCAGGGCCCGCATCTGTCTCCTTCTGGGATTGGCTTCGGGGCCGCCCGAGAGTCGGACTGCCCCCTTCTGTGATCTCGGCGATGAGCATCGGCGGCTGTGGATCGGGCGCGACGCCGTGCTCATCGTAGCCGGTAGACTGCGGTCGTGACAGTCTTGCCGCCGCTTCGATACCTCACCGCTGCCGATGTCGCGGCGGCCATGCCGGCGCTTGCGGAACGACTCGAGATGGCTGAAATCACGCTCGAGGCCCTGGGGCGGAGCGCTCAGCTGCCGGCCAAGATCGGCGTCCAGCCGCGCCAGGCTGGATCGCTGGCCCACGCCATGCCCGCCCTCCTGCGTGGCTCGGCCGCCGACGGCGGCGGCGATCTAATCGGCATGAAGTGGATCGTCGGCTTCCCGGAGAACCCGGCGCAGGGATTGCCCACGTACAACGCCCTGGTGATCCTCAACGACGCGCGCAACGGGCGCCCGCTGGCCGTGATGGATGCGGGGGCGATAACCGCACAGCGGACGGCGGCCGTCAGCGGAGTGGCGATCAAGCTCTTCGCGCCCGCGCTGCGAGGGCGGCGGGCGGTCGTCGCGGTTCTCGGCGCGGGCGTCCAGGCACGCGGCCACCTGCCGGTGATCGGGCGATTGCTTCCGGGAGCCTCCGTTCGGGTCACGGACGTAGACGGCGCACGGGCGGAGGCACTCGCTGTAGAGGCTCAGGCGACCGAAGGCATCAGTGAGGTGGCGGTCCTGTCGGGCGTCCGCGAAACCGTCCAAGGAGCGGATGTCGTCGTCTCGGTCGTCTCTTTCGGGCCGGATCACCAGACCCTCGACCCTGGATGGCTCGGGCCGGAGACGCTGTTCGTTGCCGTCGACTACGACATGCAGGCTCCCGCCGCGCTCGCCCGGGAGGCGCTCTTCGTCGTCGACGAGCGCGACCAGTTCCTGGCCACGCGCGCCGGCGGCGGCTTTGCCGGCTACCCAGATCCCGGCGTCACGTTGGGTGAGGCATTGCGCGACGGCATTGCGCGCCCGACCGGCCGTGTCCTGGTGTCTCATCTGGGCGTCGGCCTCGCCGACGTCGTGTTTGCCTCGGCGATACTGAAGCGAGCGGAGCAGCTCGGCCTGGGGGTGCTGCTGCCGCGCTGAGTGGGCCCGGCTTCATCGCTCGCTCGGGTGAACGTTTCGGGTTTATCCCGTGTCATAGCAGTAGACGCCGCGGGGCGGGACACGGAGGCAGCAAGAATGTGGGAGGGAGAGTTGCCCGTGTTGAGGGGACTGCCAGGACTGCTGGGGCGCCACGCGGCGCCGGCAGTCTCAGACGGCGCCGGTGGAGGACGGAATCTCGCGGCCGCCGCGCCCGATGCCTGGCGCCGCCAGCGCCTCGAAGCCTTCGCCGCCTTCGATGGAGCCCGCCTCCTCGCGAGCTACCGGCTGGCAACTCTCATCCTGCGGGACCGCGACGAAGCCGAGGACGCGACCCAGGAGGCCATCGCGCGAGCCTGGTCGGGTTGGCAGACGCTTCGAGACCAGAGCCGGTTCGACGCCTGGTTCGATCGCATCCTCGTCAACGTCTGTCGCAATCGAATGAGGCGCGCCAGGTCGATCCGCGTCGTAGCCCTCGATGACGCCTACGACGCGCCGGCAGCGGACTCGCACGGAGCGACGATCGCCCGGCTCGCCCTGGAGCCGGCCTTTGCCAGTCTGACCCCGGAGCAACGGATCATCGTGGTGCTGCGGTACTGGCGCGACCTGCCCGTCGATGCAATTGCGGAACGGCTTGCGATACCGCCCGGCACGGTCAAGTCCCGCCTGCACTACGCGCTTAAATCGCTGCGTGAGGCCATCGAGTCGTCCGAGGAGGCCAGCCGATGACCGGTCCGCGCCCAGATCCGGAACGGGTTATTCGAGAATGGCTGGCGGAATCCGCGCCGGATCGGGCTCCGGCATCGCTCAAGGAGGCTCTGGAAGAGGCGACGTCCAGGCCGCCCGACCGCGCTGGAAGACCGCCCTTCGCGCAATTCCGCGGCCGCCGCCGCGCCGGGGGGATCGCCGCGGCCGTCGCCATCCTGGCGGTCGCCGTCTCTGGGCTCTACATCATCGGCACCTTCCGGTCGCCGTCGCCCGTCTCCTCGGCCGCGGGATCGGCGAAGCCAACCGGTTCCGGTACGCCCACGGCCCCTGCCACGAGCACACCCGGCCTATCTTCGCCAACCCCGAGCCCTCAGCCGCAGCCGACTGTGGTGGGCCTCCCCGGCTCTAGCTGGAGCGTGGTCCGGGGCGCCCTGCCAGGCTTGACGGGGGACCAAGCCTACTGGCGGCCTATCTTCGCTCTCCCATCCGGCGGCTTCGTCGCCATGATGGGGGACCCGGCAGACGTCCGAGTCTTCAAGTCCGCCGACGGCATCTCCTGGGACGAGCTGGCTAACCTGCCGTCCCCGCTCGCCGCGACGGTGTCCGACGTGACTGAGTCGCACGGAACGATCGTGGTCGTTGGGTCCGTCGGTGGCAAGCCGGCCACGGGGCTGGATGCGGCCGTGGCCTGGACCACGACCGACGGCCGGACCTGGCGAACCTCGCAACTTTCCCCGGCAGATGGGTCGCAGGTCTACCAGGTTGCCGCCGGGCCTAGCGGCTTCCTGGCTTGCGGTGACAACCCCGAGGGTATGGAGTTGTGGGCGTCGGCGGACGGCCTGGACTGGCATTCGGTCGCGCAAACCGGCATCCAATCTGCCGCCCAGCCCCAGCATCTCTTCGGCACCGCCGACGGATACGTCCTGGCCCAGACCTTCGCGCCGCGGGTCTGGCAATCGAGCGACGGCATACGGTGGACCGAGACCTACCGCGCGCCGGCTCTATCCGGCCTCTCCACTTACGTCATGGACTCGATCCTCAGAGCGCCGGACGGCAGCTATCGCTCGTTCGGCGGGATCTACACCGGCACCGGCATCGCAGTTCCCGGGCCGGTGGACCGTGTGATCTGGAGCAGCCCGGACCTGAGTCATTGGACTAAGTCCGCCGGCGTCAGAGACCCGGGCGAGATCTACGGCTTTGCTGCTGCCGCCGGCGGATTTGTGGCAGCGGGAACGCAGCACGGCCCGGTGGCTCTCGGGCCACTGGGGGTTTGGACATCGGACGACGGGCGTATCTGGAAGCCACTGGCCGGTCTCTCGTCGATGCCGGACACCCAGGTGGTGGCGGTGGCTGGCGACGGCAGCCACGCCGTCATCGCCGCGGTCGACGACGCGGGCAACATGTTGCTCCTCGTCGGCGACGGCCGGAACTAGGCTACCGATTGACTTCGAGCGGCGGCGGCGGCACCTCGATGAGGACGCGGCCGTCTTCGACGATCACCGGGTAGACGGCCAGCGGCAGTTCGGCCGGCGGGTCCAACGGCTCGCCGTCCTCGAGACGGAAACGCGACAGGTGCAGCGCGCACGTGATCGAGTCGCCGGTCAGGAAGCCCTTGTCCAGCTCGAAGTACTCGTGGCTGCAGATCCCCTGGGTTGCGTGCAGCTCGCCGTTCAGATTGACCACGAGGACCAGGTCGTCGCCCACCTCGCACAGCTTCATGGTTCCGGGCGGGACGTCGTCCACGGCGCAGAGGTCGACACGTTGCAGTCCGGAGGCGGCGGTCATCTCGTGGTCAGGCCACGGCCGCGGCAGCTGGAGCTGCCGATGGGCGTGTGCCCATGCTGGCCGCCCACTTGGCCTCGAGCAGGTCGCGCAGCCGGTCCTGCGCCGACGCGAGCGAAACCCGCGCCACGACCGGCTCTAAGTACCCCAGGATGATGAACTTGCGGGCCTCGTCCGGGTCGAGACCGCGGCTCTCCAGATAGAAGAGCTGCGTCGGGTCTATCGGTCCGACGGCGCTTGCATGGGCGACGCGGCGGCAGTCGGGCTGATCGATCTCCAGGCTGGGGATGGCCACAGAGCGAGCCTGCTTGGACAGCAGCATCGCGAACTCGCCGAGGAAGCTGTCGGTGCCGTGGGCCGGCTTGTCGATCGTGATAAGGCCCTTCAGATAGGCCCGAGAGCGATCGGACAGCGCGCCCTTGGAGAGCAGGTTTCCCGTCGTGTCGCGGCCGATGTGGCGTGTGAAGGAAGTCAAGTCGAAGAGCTGGTCGATCGAGCCAAAGACGATCTCGGCCTGTTCGACCGACGATCCGTCGCCCTCGAGAGTGTTGTCGATGCGGCTCCGAATGACCCGGCAGCCGAGCTGAGCCAGGGCCCAGCGAAGCGTCGATCCGCGACCGACGACTGCCGACCGGTGCTGGAAGGCGACCTGGTTCGTCGCGAAGTCCTGGAGGCCGGCGAAGGAGAGCGTGGAGCCGGCGCCCAGCTTGACCTCGGTCGTGCCCGCGAAGAAGGCCTGGCCTCCCGATTCGCCCGACGAACCGGCGGCTGAGGCGCCCGCGGTCGAAGCCAGCTGCTCCTCCACTACGGAGACCTCGGCGTCTTCACCGATGGAGATGATCGTCCGCGAGAGCAGCGCGCCGTTCGGCGCACCCATGGCCCAGCGCAACACGATGGGCCGCTCCAGGCGAACGCCGTTGGGGACGTGCAGGAACAGGCCGTGTGTCCAGAGCGCCCGCGTCATCTGTCCGAGCTTGTCGGTTTCGGGCAGGGTGCAGCCGCCGTCGAGCAGGTCGCGCAGCAGCGCAGGGTCGCGCGCACCTAGAGAGGTCAGCGTCTCGAGAACCACGCCCGCGTCCCGCGCCTCCGGCGAGAGCACGAGCGCCGTCATGCGATCCTCGGTGAATTCGGCGTACGCGGCCGCTCCCTTGGGGAGTGACGCCTTGCCCACCCCGGCCCCGGCACTCGTGCCGGCCGGATATGGCCGCACGGCCGAGAGATGGGCGTTGCGCAGATCCACGTACGGCGTGTAGAGCGGGTTCGACTCGATCGGGAGCGCCTCGAAGCCATGCAGTCCGGCGAGCCGATCGGCGAGCAGCCAGTCGGGGTCGCCGGCTGCGGCGGCAACACCGCGGACGGCAGCCTCGTCGACAAAAGTGAGCGTCAGATCAGTCGGTGCCTGACGGGCCGGCGCAGCCGGTCGAGCAACACCTGCGCCGGGCTGGCCGCCGACGGCCACCGGCGTCCGCTCTTCAGCCCGGACCCGCCTTTGCGGATTGGCGGTCACCCTAGCGAACCCTCCATTTCGAGCTTGACCAGGCGGTTGAACTCGATGGCGTATTCCATCGGCAGCTCTTTGGTGAAGACCTCGAGGAAACCCTGGACGACCAGGTTGGTGGCCTCGTTCTCGGTCAGGCCGCGGCTCATCAGGTAGAAGACCTGGTCCTGGCTGATCTTGCCGACGGTGGCCTCGTGGGTCATCGTCGTGTCGTCTTCCTGGATGTCGATGTAGGGGTAC
>JADGQJ010000151.1 GCA_017881885.1 Chloroflexota bacterium | reverse complement strand
CTGTGTCCACGGCAAGCCGCGATTCGTCACGCCCTGGGCGGGCGAGGCGGAAACCGTCGGGCGCGCCGTCGTCGTCGGTGCCGGCAAGATGGGCCTGCCGCTGGCGGTTCAATTCGCCCGCCACGGCTGGGACGTGACGGCCGTGGATGTCAATCCGGACGTCGTCGCCGGGATCAACGCCGGCCGCTCGCACGTGACCGAGGAGCCCGGCCTGGCCGAGGGAGTGGCCGAAGTCCACGCCGCGGGCCGTCTGCGCGCGACGACGGACGCCGCCGAAGCGGTCCGCCACGCAGACGTTGCGGTGCTCATCGTGCCGGTCATGCTCGACGACGCCAATCTGCCCGACTACCGCTTCATGGATTCGGCCGTGGATTCGATCTCGGGCGGCGTCCACGCCGGTCTGACCGTGATCTTCGAGACGACGCTCCCCGTCGGCGATACGCGGGGCCGGTTCCTGCCGCGGCTCGAGGCTGCCGGAGGCGTCATCGGGGACGACGACCTGTTCGTGGCCTTCTCGCCGGAGCGGCTGTATTCGGGCGCGGTCTTCGCCAACCTCGCCACGTACCCCAAGCTCGTCGGCGGCGTTGGTCCGGAATCCACGAGACGCGCGGCCGTCTTCTACGACTCTGTGCTCGACGCGGAGATCGTGGCCATGAGCGGCGCCGAGGCCGCCGAGTTCAGCAAGCTCGCGGACACGACCTACCGCGACGTCAACATCGCGCTGGCAAACGAGTTCGCCCGATTCGCGGACCGGGCCGGCGTCGACATCCAGGAAGTCATCGCCGCGGCCAACAGCCAGCCGTACTCGCACATCCACCAGCCGGGGATCGGCGTGGGCGGCCACTGCATCCCGGTCTACCCGCACCTGCTGCTGAGCCGCGCACCGGATCTGGAGGTGGTAGCGACCTCTCGCCGGACCAACGACGGCGTGCTGAATTCGGTCATCAAGACGATCGAGTCGCAGCTCGGCGGCCTCGACGACGCGCCGATACTCGTCCTGGGCTTGACTTACCGCGAGAACGTCAAGGAGCTTGCGTACTCGAGGGCGCTGCCGCTGATCGATCGGCTTGGTTTCCACGGCGCCGAGGTCTGGGGCTACGACCCTCTCCTCTCGGACGAGGAGATCGAGCGCAACTGCGCCAAGCCCTACCACTGGGGCGACTCCGCGCCGTTCCGGGCCATCGTCACCCAGACCGGGGACAAGCTGTGGCAGTCCCTGGACTTCTCGCTCTTCCCCAAGATCGAAGTGCTCTTCGACGGGCGGAACAGCCTGCGCGAGATCGACCTCCCGGCGTCGGTCCGCTACTTCGGGATCGGGGTTCAGGCCGCCACGCGGCGTCGAGCCGCCACTCCCTCCTAGCGGGCGCCAATCGTGCGCATCGTCAGCGTCATCGGAACCCGACCGCAGCTGATCAAGGCCGCTGCCCTTCAGCCCGCGCTGCGTCGCGACCACGACGAGATCTTCGTGGACACCGGCCAGCACTACGATGACGCCATGGCGGGCAACTTCTTCGGTGAGCTGGGACTGGCTCAGCCGGACCACTCGCTCGGCATCGGCGGGGGCGGCCACGGCGACCAGACGGGCCGGATGCTCATCGCCCTCGAACCGCTGCTCCTGGCCGCAGCGCCCGACGCAGTAGTCGTCTACGGCGACACCAACTCCACGCTGGCCGGGGCGCTGGCGGCGGCGAAGCTCGGGATTCCGGTGGCGCACATTGAGGCGGGCCTGCGCAGCTTCGACCACCGCATGCCCGAGGAGCTCAACCGCGTGGTAGCGGACCACCTCTCGACCTGGCTCTTCGCTCCGACGCCGGCCGCCGTCGCCAACCTCGCCACCGAAGGAATCACGACGGGTGTCACCGAGGTCGGCGACTTGATGCTCGACCTCGCGGCTCGCATCTCGGTCGAGGTTCGAGGCGAGGCGGTGCTGACGGCGCTCGCCTCGCGGCTGGAGCTGCCGATAACCACCGGGTGCTTCCTATTCGCCACGGTCCACCGGGCCGAGAACCGCAGTCCTGAAGCGATGATTGCCTGGACGAATCTCCTGGCAGAAGTTGCCACGCCCGATCGGCCGGTCGTGCTCGCGCTCCATCCCGGCACCCGGGCTGCGCTCGACTCCGCGCACATCGTCCTTCCTGCGAACGTCATCGTCATCGAGCCGCAGGGCTACCGGACCTCGCTTGCGCTGCAACTCCATGCGGCCGCCGTCCTCACCGATTCGGGCGGCATCCAGCGCGAGTCGGCCTGGCTGGGCGTCCCCTGCCTGATTCTTCGCGACACGACCGAATGGGTCGAGACCGTCGGCGGACCCGACAGCTCTGCCGTCCTTGTGGGGCTCGATAGGTCGGCTGCCGTGCGCGAGCTGGATGCTCGGGCTCCTCGAGAGCACTCTGCCGAACAGGCAATCGATCGGGCTGAAAGCCTTCGGCTCGCCGGGGCGGGAGCCGCTGAACGTATCTCGGCCGCCCTCATTCTTTGAAGCCGCGTAAGGAGGCAACAATTGGGCTCGACGGCAAGCCGCCGACCGATCCTGATGATCGTCCACGCCTACTACGAGGAGGACCCGCGGGTCCGCCGCGAAGCCGAGTCGCTCGTCGCCGCCGGCTGGGAGGTTGACGTTATCGGGCTGAGGCGACCCGGCGAGTCCAAGACGGCAGTGATCGAAGGCGTGAATCTGCGCCGCTTGCCAGTGCGCCGCCACCAGGGCGCCGGCCTGCGGGTCTATTTCGGGGAGTACGGAATCTTCCTCTTCCGATCCATGTTCTCGGCCACGAAAGCTCACTTTCGACGCCACTACGGGATGGTCCAGGTACACACACTGCCGGACTACCTCGTCTTCGCCGCCTTCCCGATGAGGTTGATGCGGGTGCCGGTCGTATTGGACCTGCACGAGGCAATGCCGGAATTCTTCCGGGGCCGCTTCAACAAGGCCGCCAACTCGTTCTCATACCGGCTCTTGATGCTTCAGGAGCGCATGTCCATCGCCGCCTCGAACCAGCTGCTGACCGTCAACGAGCCGCTGGCCGAGCGGCTCCGCAAGCGCGGCGCGAAGGCCGATCGCCTCACGGTCGTCATGAACAGCCCGGACCTGAAGCGCTTCTCGCCGGACCTGTACCCGCGCCGAGCCTTCATGGCCGACGGCGTGCTTCGCCTCGTCTATGCCGGCGCGATCACGCCCACCTACGAACTGGACGTCGTCCTCCGGGCAGTCGCGGAGATCCGCCACAAGCGACCTACTCTCAAGGTTGCCCTCACGCTCTACGGTCGGGGCGACGCGGAAGGCTCTCTGAAGGAGCTGGCGCGTGAGCTCCAGATTGCCGCAGCGGTCGAGATGCCCGGACGCGTCCCGATAGACGCCGTACCCGCCGCGATCGCCGCCTCCGATATCGGCATCGCCGCGACCCGGCTCGATTCCTACTCCGAAGTGAGCCTCTCCACGAAGGTGCTCGAATACGGGGCGATGGAGAAACCCGTCGTCGCCACCAAGCTGCCGACCGTCGAGTTCTACTTCGGCCAGGACACCCTGTCGCTGTATCAGCCCGGAGATTCCTCGTCGATGGCGAAGGCGATTCTGCACCTGGTGGACGACGCCGCGGACCGTGACGCCCGGGTGCAGCGGACCGCGAAGCGCGTCGACGAGCTCGGATGGGCCCACCAGGCGGAGGCCTATCAAGCGGTCGTGAGCAAGCTGGCCAAGCGGCGTGGCGGCAAGAAATGACGACCCGGGTCGCCGATCGACCCTGGTGAAACGCAATCGGACGTTGTGGCTGCGAGCCGGGATAGCGGATGCCGCACCGGCCGGCTGAGGAGTCCGCTCGCTTTCAGGATTCGTCCCCGCATGATCAGCGACAATCCGCAAGGCCCGGGCCCGGCCGCGCCGCCCGCCGGTTGGAGGGCGGAATGCGGTAGCATACGGCCTCGTCACCCCGGCGCGCTGCCGGGACCAGCCCGCACAGGACGCCCAGATGACCTTCAGGCCCCCCGTCACGAAGCCCACGCGCCGTCGCACGCGCCAGGTGGACACCCGGCACGCGCTCTACATGAACTTGGCGTTCGGCGCCGCCAGCCTGGCGGCGGTTGCGCTGCTGAGCGGCGTGCTGTTCGCCAACTGGTATGCGGACCACGGCGCCGCCCTCGCGTCGGTCGGCGGTGTCGCGATCAGCAAGGACGCGGTGCGGACCCGAGCAGCGGTAAACCACGCTCGTGACGAGCGGCTGCTGCAGGACTACGACACGATGCGCAACCAGGGCCAGATGACGACCACGGACTACGGCCAAGTCACAAGTTCGATCACTGCCGCCGAGGCATCCACGCAGCTGTACTCCGATGCGCTCGACCAGCTCAAAGAGGAGCTGACGCTCCAGCAGTACGCGGACAAGAACGGCATCTCCGTCAGCGACGCCGACGTCGACGCGCAGATCGCGAAAGATGGCACGCTGCCCGAGTTGCGCCACGTCAAGGTCATCGCGGTCGAGGCGACCCCGACGCCGCCCGCATCGGTCCCGGCGGCCGACCAGCTGGCGGCTGCCCAGGCCAAGGCACAGGCCTACCTTGATTCGATCAAGACCGGCGGCAAGAAGTGGGACGACGTCTTCACGGATTCGCAGAAGACCGGCGTCGTCAGCAGTAGCGGCGACATGGGCGTGTCGGCCGAGAGCGCCCTGAATCTCGATCCCGACATCGCCGACGCCATCTTCAATCTCAAGAACGCCAACGACATCACGCCTGTCTTCAAAGGGCAGGACGACATCTTCCGCTTTGCCACGATCACCCAGATCGTCGCCTCATATGCGGACTCGGGCTGGAAAGACGCGATCGGACAGGCCGCCAGCGGCGACGAGTATCGCCGCGCCGCGCGAGCGGAGGCCATCAAGGCCGCCATTCGGACGTCGGTCGAGGGCCAATTCGTGACAGGCGCAACTGCGAGCCGCCACGTCCTGGAGATCCACGTCGCGGCCGGCTACAGTCAGGTCGGCGACGGGCCAGAGGCCAAGATCCGGCTCATGATCTTCGCCCCCAATCACGACACGTCAGGCGCCACCGCGCTGGCGCAGACGGACCCGGCCTGGGCCGAAGCCAAGAAGCGCGCCGACGACACCTATGCAGCCCTGCAGAAAGACATGACCCAGTTCACCACGCTGGCCATGGACACCAAGACAAACGACGACCCATATGTGGCCAGCGTCGGCGGCGATCTCCCGTGGCTGCCGGGCACACTCTTCACCGGCTCTGCGTCCAGCCAGGCGGGTCTTGGCATGACGACCGTCCCGGCCGAGATATTCAAGGCTGATCTGGCTCCGGGCTTGCTCGCGCCCATTCTCGAGCCGGCGATGGGCTACGTCGTCGTCGACTTCCAGGGCGTCCGGCCGGCGCCGGCGCAGCGCATCGCCGACGCCCAGCTAGGGCTGGGGACCGGTTCCGACTTCGCGTCCATGGCGGCCAAGTATTCCGAGTCGGCCGACGTCAACAACGGCGGCGACATGGGCTGGGTGACGCACTATCAGCTCGACCCGGACGTCGAAGCGGCCATCTTCCAGGCCCCGGTCGGCGGCCTCAGCCGCCTCGTCCAGAACAGCAACGGCTACTACCTGTACAAGGTTCTCGCGGAAGAGAATCGGGTGCCCGAGGCCGCTCAGCAGGCGAAGCTGAAGAAGCTCGTCTTCGACAAGTGGCTCTCCAATCTGACCGCCGCGACCAACATCTGGACGGACACGGCCGGCCTGACTGCGATCACCCCCGCCTCGCCGACACCGTAGGAGCAGCGTAGGACAACGTGCTCGACGCGCTCGTCGCCGAGGCCCGCATTCGCTGGGGGCTGGACGCCTCCGCGGGTCTGCAGGTGGTTGCGCCCGAGCGCCTGGCGGCCTTTCCCGTTGAGCCGTCACGCCCGCTGTTGATGGTGCCGCTGAGCGCGCTGCGGGCGAGCGCTTCGGTCGACGACGCGGTAGCGCCGCTCCCCGGCAGACATGCCCCCAACGACCAGACGGCGCTTGCCGTGTTGGCCCGGCTCTATCCGGCAGATCATCCCGTCGGGCGGATCGGTGTCGCCGAGACGACGACCGTCGCCGAGCTCACGCCGGA
>JADGQJ010000150.1 GCA_017881885.1 Chloroflexota bacterium | reverse complement strand
TTGATGATCAGGATGATGTCGGCTTCGTAGTTGATCGCCGACGACCCGCGGAGATGGTGGTTTCGCAGCCGCTGGGCCTTCAGGCCTTCCTTGTCGGCGGCGACGATCGAGATCATCGCGACCTGCTCGGAGAGGGCGATGTCCTTGAGGCCGTTGACGATGAACGTGACCTTCTCGGCTTCGGTGTTCGGCTCCGGGTACATCGGCACCTTCTGCATGTAGTCGATCACGACCAGGAGCCGACGGTCGCCCGACAGCGCGCGATGCTGCTGAACGAGCTTGCGCAGGTTGTCGATGGTGCTCGCAGTCTGAGAACCGCGCATCAAGAAGAGGCTCTGGCCGTAGCGGGCGATCCTGTCGAGGCTCGGCCGGAGCTTCTGGTTCGCGGTCAAGCCCGCGCCACCGGCTCCTTCGGCCATCCACGTGGTCATGATTTCCTTGCGAACGTCCTGGATCTTGATCGCGCCGGTCTTCTGAGGGAGGTGGACCAGAGCCGACTCGAGGGCGATGAGCCGGTTGAGCAGGTACTGCTCCTCGTGCTCGAAGCAGACGTACAGGACGTTGGCCTGGCCGCTCGAAGCGACGTTGCGAGCCATCTGCAGGGCCATCGTGGTCTTGCCCGTGCCCTGGGCGCCGCCGATGAGCATCAGCTCGCCCGCGCGAAGACCGCCTCCGATTGTCTTGTCGAGCAGCCCGAAACCCAGGGGGACGGGCTGGTACTCGCTAAACTTCCCGCTCGCGAGGTTGTCGCTGAGATCGACGAGCACGTCCAGCGCGGACCGCGGAACCAGGCTGCCATTGTCCGTGTCCAGCCGCCAGGTGCGCTGCGGGGGTGCGTCCGAGTCTGCCGGGCGATCCGTCGCGGTCACCTTTGCCTCCAGAGAACTTGTTGGTCGGAACGTTCTAGCGAATCTTGAGCCCTGCGATCTCGTGCCAGTATCGCGCAATGGTCCTGATACCGGTTTCGAAGTTGGACATCCACATCCATTCGTTCGGCGCGTGAAACTGCCCGTCCGCCGGAGCGAAGCCGAGCAACACGGTGGAAATGCCCAGGATCGACTCGAAACTGGCGCAGACCGGCACTGAGCCGCCCTCGCGTATGTAGAGGGGCGAGAACCCGAAAGTCGACTCGATCGCACGTGCCGCTGCCTGGGTCGCCGGATAGTCGATCGGCGTCAGACTCGGCCGGCCGTCGCCGAGCCGCTGGAACGAGTACCGGATCGACTTGGGCGCGATCTCGGCGACATAAGCCGCGATGAGCTCGAATATGCGCTCCGGCTCCTGGTTCGCCACCAAGCGGCAGCTGATCTTGGCGTGAGCGTGAGCCGGAATGATCGTCTTGGCTCCCTCGCCTTCGAAGCCGCCCCAGATGCCGTTGACGTCGAGGGTCGGGCGCGCGCCGAGCTGCTCGAGGATGGTGAAGCCCGGCTCACCGAAGAAGGCGGGCACGCCGATGCTCTCGCGGTAGGCCTCCTGGTCGAGCGGAAGCGCCGCGAACGCCTTGCGGTCGGCCTCGGTCAGCTCGACCACGTCGTCGTAGAAGCCGGGGACGTTGACGCGGCCGTCGGGCCCCTTGAGGGCCGCGACGATCGCACAGAGCGCATTGACTGGGTTATCAACGGCACCGCCGTACACGCCCGAGTGAAGGTCCAGTCGGCTGCCGGTGACGTCGAGCTGGAAGTAGACCAGGCCGCGAAGAGCGATCGTGATGGCCGGCAGGTTGCCCTCGAAGAAGCTCGTGTCGGAGATCACGGCGAAATCGGCCTTCAGGCGATCGCGATTCGCCTCAAGCCACTCATCCAAGTGGACCGAGCTCGATTCCTCTTCGCCTTCGAACACGAACTTCAGGTTGACGGGCAGGGTTTTCTGAGTCGCCAGCAGCGCCTCCGCGGCGCGGATGTGCATCGCAAGGTGGCATTTGCAGTCGGAAGAGCCGCGGGCCAGCATGCGGCCTTCCTTCACGACCGGCTCGAACGGTGGGGAATCCCAGAGATCCAACGGGTCGACCGGCTGGACGTCGTAGTGGCCGTAGACGAGGACGGTGGGCTTGCCGGCGGCGTGCAACCAGTCGGCGTATACCACGGGGTGCCCGCCGGTCTCGGAGACCTCGACGTGCTCCATGCCGATGCCGCGCAGGTCCGCGGCGAGGAACTCGGCAGCCGTGCGGCAGTCGGCGGCATGCGCGGGGATACCCGAAATGCTCGGGATTCGCAGCAGAGCCTTGTACGACTCGAGCCGCTTCTCAACGGTGCCGTCCAGGTATGCCTCGAGGGCATCGTCGCGAAGGATCGGATGTGTCGGCGCTTCGGCCATTGGAGATCTCCCGCTGCGACATCGGCGGCGATAGTGGCTTATGCGGACGATTGTAGCCAGCGTCTGGCGCAAGCTCCCAAACGCTCGCAAAAGAGAACCGGGCGGCCTTTCGGCCGCCCGGATTAGTGTCGCGGTTATCCCTCTCAGGAGGGGCTTGGGCTGGGGTTGGGTTTCGGAGTGGGTGCCGGGGCGGCAGGCGGCGTGCTCGGCGTCGGGTCGCTGAAGGTGTTGACGCCGGCCGTCGGCAGAAGCGAAATGCCGTGCAGGTTTTCCTTGGGCGGCAGATCGGCGAAGATCTTCTCGAACTCGTCGGTCTCGACCGTTTCCTCGGCGATCAGCTTGTCGGCCAGGACCAGCAGCCTCGCCTTGTTCTCGGTCAGAGTCTGAGTCGCCCGGACGTAGCCGTTCTCGATGATCGCCCGGACTTCCTCGTCGATGAGCTTAGCCACGTCGTCGGAGTAGTTGCGCTGCTCGCCGATTTCGCGGCCCAGGAAGATCATCTCGTCGCGCTTGCCGAAAGCCAGCGGGCCAAGCTTGTCGCTCATGCCCCACTCGGTCACCATCCGACGTGCCAGGTCGGTGGCCTTTTCGATGTCGTTGCTGGCGCCGGTCGTGGTATCGCCGAAGATGAGCCTCTCCGCGGCGTTGCCGCCGAGCAGGCCCGCGATCTTGTCCTCGAACTCGGTCTTGGACTGGAGGTAGCGGTCCTCGACGGGCAGGGCCATGGTGTAGCCCAGGGCCATGCCGCGGCTGATGATCGTGACCTTACTCACGGGGTCGCACTTGGGCAGGACTCGCTGCACGACGGCATGGCCGCCTTCGTGAATGGCGATGATCCGCTTCTCCGCGTCGGAGATGATCCGGCTCTTGCGTTCCGGGCCGGCCACGATCCGCTCCAGAGCCTCGTTGAACTCGGCCATGCCGATGGTCTTGCGGTTGCGGCGCGCGGCCAGGATTGCCGCCTCGTTCACAAGGTTGGCCAGATCGGCGCCGGAGAAGCCGGGCGACTTGCGGGCCAGGTTCTCGGGGTCGATGGACTTGTCCAGCGGCTTGCCCTTGGTGTGGACCTTGAGGATTGCCATGCGTCCGCGCAGGTCCGGCCGGTCCAGGATGACCTGACGATCGAAGCGACCGGGGCGAAGGAGGGCCGGGTCGAGGACGTCCGGCCGGTTGGTTGCGGCGACCACGATCACGTTGGTGTTCGTGTCGAAGCCGTCCATCTCGACCAGGATCTGGTTGAGGGTCTGCTCGCGCTCGTCGTGAGAGCCGCCCAGCCCGGCGCCGCGCTGCCGCCCTACTGCGTCGATCTCGTCGACGAAGACGATGCAGGGCGAGTTGCGCTTGGCCTGGTCGAACAGGTCGCGGACGCGGCTGGCGCCGACGCCGACGAACATCTCGACGAACTCCGAACCGGAGATCGAGAAGAACGGCACTCCCGCCTCACCTGCGACGGCGCGGGCAAGGAGCGTCTTGCCGGTTCCCGGAGGTCCGACGAGGAGGACGCCGCGCGGAATGCGGGCCCCGAGAGAGTTGAACTTCTCGGGGTACTTGAGGAACTCGACGACCTCTTGGAGATCCGCCTTTGCCTCATCGACACCGGCCACATCGGCGAACGTGACAACGGTCTTGTTGCCGAGGAACATGCGCGCTCGGCTCTTGCCGAAGCTCATTGCCTGGTTGTTGGTGCCTTGAGCCTGGCGCATGAAGAAGACGATGAACAGGACGATGACCCCAACCGGGAGCAACGTCGAGAAGAGGAGGACGATCCAGCCCGTGTCGGCCGGCTTCTTGACCTCGTAGCTCAGCGGGGTGGAGACGCCACCGGTCTTGAGCCACGTCTGGATCGCCGCGTATTCGCCATCCAGCGGAGAGTCCGACTCGACGGTGTACGTCGCCGAGGTCTTGAGCGTCACGGTCAGGGTTTCCCCATCACGGACGACGCCCTTGACCTGGCCGGATTGGACGTCCGACTGGAAGTCCGAGTAGACCTTGCTGTTGGGCTGGGTCGGTTGGATCAGGATGTAGAGCAGCAGGACGGTCGCGGCCACGAGGACGACCATGACGATCCCGTTGCGAAGAAAACCTCTGTTCAAGGTAAAAAGGAACCTCCGGATTGGGGCAACCGGTTTGGCCGGTCGGCCGCCGCAGTATACGCCCGAGGACTTCTCGACCCGTGCGGACGGGCAGTTTGACAGGACGGCGAGGTGGACGGTCGCAGGCCGTGCGACGACCCCTGCAAGAACGAGACTCCACAGGCCATCGGAATGTTCGGCCGGACCGCGTTAACGGCTCGTCGTCTCGCCAAGCGACCCTGCGTAGCCTGGGCCATCGGCGAACCGCCCGGCGTCCATGGCGCCCCGGTCAGGTGGACAGTCCGTCCGATCCTGTGGCACACTCCGTCGTCGTGGCTGGGTAGCTCAGTGGCAGAGCAAGCGGCTCATAATCGCTAGGTCGTTGGTTCAAATCCAACCCCAGCTACCACGAACATCTCCCCGATCCCCAGGGCTTCACCGGCCCCGATCGAGCAGGTCCAGGACGGGCGCAAGGCCCTCCAGCGACTCGATC
Source organism: Chloroflexota bacterium (assembly GCA_017881885.1). Taxonomy (GTDB): domain Bacteria; phylum Chloroflexota; class Limnocylindria; order Limnocylindrales; family CSP1-4; genus Fen-1039. Next base: position 1,204 of record JADGQJ010000150.1, on the reverse strand, counting down.
GTGATCGGGTCGACCACCAGCTGCACCTCCGCGACTCCCGCTCGGGCGTAAGCGCGCAACTCCTCGGCGATCGCCTCCGGCGTCCCCTGCACGGGATTGGCGGTCGTGTCGAGGCTGCCGTCTCCCTGGCGGCGACCTTTTCCGCCCGGCATCCGCACCAGCACCACCACCGTGGCCTCGACGGTGGCCGGATCCCGACCGGCTACCTCGCAGGCAGCGGCGACCTTGGCCAGCAACGGCGCCACGCCCTCGGGGCTGTTGTGGGTGTCCGTGTGCCAGACGTTCCAGGACTTCACGTACGGCACCGTGATCTCGAGCATCCGCGCCCCGACCGAGCCGATCATGAGCGGCGGGCCGCCCGCCCTCGGCGGCGGCACGAGCTGGCAGTCGCGGGCACTGTAGAACTCGCCCTCGAAGTCGATCTGGCCTTCCTGGAGGAGCGTCCTGACGATCGTGAACGCTTCCTCGAACCGCGAGATGCGGTGGTCGAACGGAACTCCGTAGCCGCGGAATTCGACTTCATTCCAGCCGGCGCCGAGCCCCAGGACCAGGCGCCCGCCGGAGATCTCGTCCACGGTGGCCGCCTTCTTGGCCAGGACCGCAGGGTTGTAGAAACCGACCGGCGTGACGAGAGGCCCGAGAGTGACGCGCGAAGTGATCGCGGCGGCGGCCGCCAGCACGCTCCAGGCATCCCATGGGGCGTCGGCCGAGCCGTCGTTCAGGTGGTACAGGAAGTGGTCCCCCGTCCAGATCGAATCGAAACCCAGCGCCTCGATCCGGCGGATCATCGCGGCAAGGTCCGGCCAGCGGATCGGCCACTCGATCTCGGGCAGCTGGACTCCAACGCGGAGCGGGCGTCTTCGAGGGGCGGCTGTGTCCATCGGCCAATCCTAGCGCGCCGGGCCATTGAGGCGCCCTCGAGGTGCCGCTGACGGGCCGCCGACGGGCCGCCAGGTTGTCGCTACTGCGAGCCGAAGAGCGCCTTGAGCCACGCGTCGAGCGCGCTCTCGGGCTGGGCCACGGGCACGGGCTTGATGCCGGTCGAGCCCGGCGCGTCGGCCGTCAACGGGGGTGCTCCCGGATCGATCGTAAACGGGATCTCGCGCGCGGTTCCGAGGAGGTATCCCCGTGCCGTGAAATCGACGAAGCCGGGCTGCTTGATCACCTTGAGTTCGGCCTGGATCGCCTCGATCTCGCGAACGAC
>JADGQJ010000149.1 GCA_017881885.1 Chloroflexota bacterium | reverse complement strand
GTCCGCGCCTGGCCCAGCGCGTCCGCCCGGCCGAGCAGCGGCTTCGCATCCCCCAGGATCGCCGCGCTCATGTTCTCGAGCTCCAGGCGGTATGCGTCGTCCGTTTCGCACGGAACCTCGCGGTCTCCGAGCGTAATACCACCTGACTCGCCGAGCCATGGGTCGCGCAGCAGCAGGTTGCCCTTGCTCCCGATCGCCTCGAGCGAACGGTGTTCGGAAGTGAAGCCGGCGACGATCTCGCCGACGACGCCCGACGGGAACCGCAACAGGCCGGAGAACGCGTTGTCCACGCCCGACGGCGCGAGAGTCTGCTCGCCGAAGACCCAGGACGGCTCCTCTCCGGCGACCAGGCGGCAGCCGCTTACGCAGTAGCAGCCGACGTCCATCAGGCCGCCGCCGTCGAGTTTCGGGTCCAGCCGGACGTCGCCGTCGTCCGTGAGCACGAAGCTGAACGTCGACCGGATCGACTGCAACTCGCCGACCTCGGGCAGGAGTTCCATGAAGCGCCTGACCCGCGGCGTGTGGCGCCACATGAACGCTTCCATCAGGATCAGGCCGCGCGCCGCGGCAGCATCGAACGCCTCGACGACCTGCTCCGGGTGGCGTGAGTACGGTTTCTCGGAGAGCACGTGTTTCCCGGCCGCGAGCGCCTGCATCGTCATCGGATGATGGAGCGAGTTTGGGAGGCCGATGTACACGGCATCGACTTGCCGATCGGCGAGGAGTGCCTCGTACGAATCGTGGACGCGCGCGATACCGAATTTCGCCGCGAATTCCGTACTCCGCCGGCGGTCCCGGCTGGCGACGGCGACGACCGTGGCGTTCTTCGCGTGGCCGATGTCGCCGAGCAAACGGGCGGCGATCCGGCCGGGTCCGAGGATGCCCCAGCGGACGGTTCGGGAGTCAGGCACGGAAGTAGCTCCCTTCAAAAAAGCCGGTCGAGCGTGGGCTCGAGCTCGGCCGCATCGTCCCGATCGCTCTGATCGGTCCCTTCGGGCAGGGAGATCTCTCGGTCGTTGTGGGCCGTGTAGTCGGGCACCGTTCGTTCGTACGAGCCGGTCATCAGCGGCGAGGAGATCATGAAGTCGGCCGAAGCCCGGTCGCACGCGACCGGGATATTCCACACGACTGCGATTCGCAGCAGCGACTTGACGTCGGTGTCGTGGGGCTGCGGCTCGAGCGGATCCCAGAAGAAGACCAGGAAGTCGATGCTGCCGTCGGCGATCATCGCCCCGATCTGGAGGTCGCCGCCGAGCGGCCCTGACTGGAGGCACTTCACCGGCAGCTCCAGCTCGCGCCCGAGCATGATGCCGGTTGTTCCGGTTGCGACCAGGTCGTGCGCCTCGAGCATGCCGCGGTTGTACCGGGCCCATTCGATGAGGTCGGCTTTCTTGTTGTCGTGGGCTACGAGCCCTATCCGCTTGCGCGGTTTGAGATCCAATGTCATCGGTTATCCCCTATCCGGCGCCGGCACGATTCGCCGCGCGCCGGCCCCAGGATGACACGAAAAGAGCGAAAGGTGCTCAGGCCGCTCGCCGGTAGGCCAGCGCCCGGCCCTCCTCCGAGATCGTCAGCATGTCGCCGGCCACCCATGCGTCGAGGGTCTGCGGGCGCCCCGTTGCGTTGGCTTGGAGCCGCCCGTCGGTACTTACCGACCAGCTGCCGCGTTGCTGGCGACCGCCCGGCAGCGTCGTCAACATGGTCCCGTCCGCGAGGAACGACATCGTGATCGGGCCGGTCTGCCAGGAACCCAGAATCGCCTCGGCCAGCGGCCTTGGGTCGCGCTGATCGGGCGGCGGAGGAGTGGCGGTAACGGCCGTATCGACGTGCATCGCGGTCTTCATGGCCGCCATCTCCGCCATCGCCTCCGCGGCCGCGACCGAGTCGCCCGACCGCGCGGCGGTGACGGCGGCTCGGATTGCCTCGGCGGGCGACGCCAGCGCACCGGCGGGGAGCGGCCGATCCGGCAGGCGCTCCATGTTCACGATCACGTGGCTGCGCGGCAGCACGTACAGACCGACGATGCCCGCTTCGGGTGCGGCGTTGTAGGCCGTGCTGTCGACCTCGAAGCTCTGGCCGTCGACATCGAGGTAGTAGACGAGCCTGCGAGTGCGGCCGGCGTCCGAGTCGAAGGACCGCTTGGCGATGGCCCCTTCGAGCTTCTCGACTCGACCGGAGCGCATGTCCTGGGTCATCGCGTCGCCGCTGAGGCCGACCCGAAAGAGCAAGATCGCCACGACGACGAAAGCCGCACTCGCGAGCGGGCGGACCCAGGGATTGGGCGAGGATCCGACCGGTGCCAGGAGGAGAACTGCGATTCCGACGCAGAAAACCGCCCCGATGAACTCGTCCTTGCGGCCTTCCCGCGCCAGACCCTGAAGTCTGGTGCGCTGGGTGTCGCTGAGACGGCCGCTGCGGTTAGTCTCCAGATCCGCCGCAGGAAACGGGTCGATGTTGCTCGCGATCATTGGCACATCCCTTCGCACCGGACGCTACCCGGAAGTGCTGCTATCGGCACGTCCGGTTGCTTCGGCGCCCACGTGGCGGGCCGGTCACTTGCGGGCCAAGGAGGAGCGACTCAGCCCAGCTCGTAGTCGAGCCGGTAGGTGACCTCTGGGCCGCCGGGCGCCTCGAACGTGCCTTCGCCGCGGATGCCGACCAGCTCGCCTGTGCCTGACCCGGGGATCACGTGCCAGTGGCCCTTCGAGCGCTTACCGTCGTGGTCGCCGACCGACTCCATCACCAGGCTTCCGGACCGCCCGTCGATCGAGCCTTCGATCCGCTGGAATCCCAGGAATCTGGCCGTCCGGTCGGGCCGGTAGCAGAACACCCACTCGACCGATCCGTCGCCGACGATCGCACCGCCGAAGCGCTGGGACCCTCGCACGCGGGTGAGCCGCACTTCGTCGGGGGCCTCGCGAATCGTCTCTTCGCCGCCGCCTATGACCGTGAAGGTGCCCGTCGCTGTGCTCAAGATCGTCCTCCAGCCGCCACGTTCGGGAGTGGCGTTTCGACAGGCATACACCCGGCGCACCGCGATCGGGTCCGACGGGGCCGGCCGGCTCGTCAGGCGACGCCGACCGCGGCGTTGAGCCGCGCGGGAACTCGCCCAGCCGGCGACTTCTACAAGGTTGTGTACACGACGGCGACCGAGGTCTTTGTCTGGAAGCCGCCGCCCGTATTCATGAGGGTGCCGCCGTGTCGCAGAGGCATCACGGCCATCGAGACGATCCGGCACCCCGCCAGTGCGCGCTGCTCCGCGTCAGCCGCGATATGGCCGAACAGGGCGAGCGGGTCCATTTCGCCGCTCGTGTCCTCGGACACGTAGACCACGATCATCTGGTTCGGTCCGGCGCCGAACTCGTTCTCCGTCATCGCGATCCTCCCGAACTGTGCGGCGCCATTCCGCGCTCCGCCTGGGAATTCCTGTCCTCTTCTGGAACGCTGGACCAATCATACGGATGCGCGGGCCCGCCGCGCGGGGCCGCCGCGCCGCGTGACAGCCTAGGTGTCACGCCCTCGGCCCAGACTCGCGAAATGATCAACGTCTTGTCGGCCGCTGCGAGGGACGATGCACGATCGGCGGAGCCGGATCCGCGCGCCGTTGCGGAGCACGTCGTTGCCAGGGGATCGCCGTTGGACCTGGTCGCGGCGCCGGATTGGTTTAGCTACACCACCTTCGACACCTTCGATCGGTGCCCGCGCCAATACGCCTTGCGGTACCTGTGCCGGCTGCCTTCTGATCAGCCCCGGCCTGCGGCGGAGTTCGGGTCCGCCGCGCACGCCACATTCGAGGCGTTCACCCGCGATCGGCGCCGGCGGCTGGCCGCCGGAGAGCCGTCACCCGGCCGGGCGGACCTGCAGCGTTTTTTCGACTCCGCCTGGGCTCGAAGCCCGCTGGCCGCGGAGGCGGACGCCGAGACGTGGCGGCAGCGCGCCGAACCGATGCTGGATCGTTTCTGGGCCGCCGAGTCGGTCGACCAACCCCAGACTGTCGGCGAGGAACTCCGCTTCCGGCTGCGTCTTCCGTTAGACCTCGATACGCCGGTCGCCATCGGAGGCTTCATTGATCGTGTCGATCGCCTGCCGTCGGGCTCGGTCGAACTGATCGACTACAAAACTGGCCGCGCGTGCCCGCCCGAAGAAGCCGAGTCGAGCCTCCAGCTCTCGATCTACGCCCTGGCCTGCCGGGATGCACTTCACCTCGGCCCGCCGGCGCGGAGCACGCTCTACTTTGTCGAGGAGGGTCAGCGCTTCAGCACCGAACGCCCCGACGCTGCTCTGAACGCCACCCGCACGGATCTGGCCTATCGCGCCAGGCAAATTCGTGGCAGCGACTTCGCTCCGACTCCGAGCCTGCGCTCGTGCGGCTGGTGCGACTTCACGGCGATGTGCCCTGTGAGCGCTCATTAGGGGCGGCCCGTCTCGCCTCAGACCTGGCGGCTCGAAGCCGGCTTTGATGATTGGAACGGTGGTTTCGGATCATGAACCGTCCGGGCCGTGCGATTGACGTAAGGCCGGTCAGTCGGGATCGTGGCGTGGGCGCCCAGGTGGACCACGACGGCGGACGCCTGGTCGCCCGCGTCATACCAGGCCCTCCAGAGCGGTGCTCAGCGGGCGGTAGCCCGCTTGAATGCCGGAGGAACTCCCAGTGACGTCGAGTACCCAGTAGTTAGGTGCCAGGACCTTCGGCGTCTTGTCGTCCGCCTACCCATCGGGGATCGTCTGGCCTGCGTGATCGTCCGCAATGGAGATGAGGGTGGCCGACGCAGTGGTCTCGGTGCAAGCGAACCGGGTTCGGCCGCATCGCGGGCTTCTCGCGGAGTTCTTGGCAGCGGCGGTCGCAAGCATCGGGGCCGTCGCCCTTGACCAGCCGTTACTGTGGTTGATCGCCGCCTGGTACTTGTTGGCGGTTGGCGCGGGAATCTTGAGACGGTCGCCTGAGGCCGACCACTCCGGGGAGGCTCGACCAGTATCCCCGCCCGGGCCGACCGAGTTCGACGAGTGCTTCATGCCGCCGGTTCGACGCGAGCACATCAAGCTCGCTCGCGAGGCCCGCGCAAGAGCCACAGACAAGAGGACCTACTGGACGAAGAGGGGACTTGCCGAGGGGAAGGCGCCTCCGACGATCCGGTCGGACCGGCCGGGTTAGGGCTGGCCCCCAATCCCCAGGCTGCAGCAAAGCCATGCCAGGGACGCTCGGGTTCCGGCAGGCGGACCGTCTCAGAACTAGTTGCCGGCGCAGCCGGCTTCAGGGGCTACGCGGGGCCGCGTCGGCGTGGCGCCCTCGCCTTTGAGCGAGCCGGCGCGTCGCCGGGGTCGCGCTGAACCGGCGAGTAGAGGCGGTAGTTCGCTCCGAACGCGGCTTGATTCCCTTCGTGGACGGCGGCGCTCAGCTGGTGGTCGTGCAGGCTGGTTGCGTCGCCCGCCGCGTACACGCCGGGCACGCTCGTGTGCTGCTCGGACGTGACCGCGATCTGGCCGCTCGGGTTCAACTCCACGCCGAGTTGCCGTGCGAGCTCGTTGGTCGCCCTCGTGCCGAGGATTGTGTAGACCTGCTCGACGGGGATCCGGGTTCGTCCAGGATCGTCGAGAACGAGCGCCTCTATCTGGCCATCCCTGTTTTCGAAGTCGGCGACGCCGCAGGCGTGGGCGGCGATGCCGTTCGCGGCGAGGTCGGCCAGTCGCGACGCCGGGACATCGAAGCCCTCAGGGCGGCCGGCGACGATCGTGACCCGATCGGTGAAGACGAGCAGGTCCAGCGCCGTCCCGACCGCGTCTTCGCCGTGGCCCACGACGCCCACGTTCCGGTCGATCGATTCGTGGCCTTCGCAGTGGATACACCAGAAGAGGCTGTGCCCAACGCATTCGTTGCGGCCCGGGAACTCCGGGAAGTGTCCGGTTACGCCGGTAGCCAGGATCACTGTCCGCGCGAGCACCTCGATTGGGCCGGTTTCGGGAACCTCGTCGAACACGCTCGCCATCTCAGCGTCGCGCGGGACGCTCGGGCCGGGGGGCCCCCCGAACATGCCGCCCTCCGGAACTCGCTCGATCCGCAGCCGGAACTTGTCGCCCTCACGAGTCGCGCCGGCGACGTGGCCGATCAGCAG
>JADGQJ010000045.1 GCA_017881885.1 Chloroflexota bacterium | reverse complement strand
CCGGCGCCTCCGCCCGGCCCGTGACCGGAGCATCCGGGCGACCCCGAATCCACCGGATCGCCGCTTGTATCTCGCTCGGTCAGCCGGCGCATTCCTGCGTTAGCCCCTGCGCTTCCTCGCTCACGCACCTCCAGGTGCGCTCGCTCCGGTGCTCGTCGCCGCCTTGGCCTGCGCTCGTCGGACCGGCGGTCTGCGGCGCTTGACCGGTGGATCCGGGGTAACCTATCAAACGGCCCCGATCGAGAGAGAAGGTCCGGGCTGGGTCCCGATGGGTCCCGTCACTGGCAACCGGTCAGTTCCGTCGCATCCCGCGCCACGGCCAAAACCGGAAGGACTTGGGATGCAGCAACCGACCAATCACAGGGCAACCGGCTCCCGCGACAAGGAGAACTTCCGCCCCGATATCGAGGGGCTTCGAGGCGTCGCGGTACTGCTCGTAGTCTTCTTCCACGCCGGGCTCCTGTCGAACGCCCCCTTCCAGGTCCCGGGCGGTTTCATAGGCGTCGATCTCTTCTTCGTCGTTTCCGGCTTCCTGATCACGGGTCTCCTGATCCGCGAGCGCGAGAGAACCGGCAGAGTCAGCTTCTCCAAGTTCTACGCCCGCCGAGTCCGCCGCATTCTGCCCGCGGCCGCGGTCGTGCTCCTGGTCACGATCCCTCTCTCGTACGCCCTCGTCACCCTGATCCAGCGACCCGACACGATGCAGGACGGGGCGGCAGCCGCACTGTCCTTCGCCAACGTCCGCTTCGCCCTCACGACGGATTACTTCAACCCGGTCAGCTACTCGCCGTTCCTCCATTTCTGGTCGCTCGGCGTGGAGGAGCAGTTCTATCTGGTCTGGCCGGCCCTGCTCTTCGTGGCGGCGTGGCGCGCTCCCCGCCTGGGTGCGGGCGTCGCCCTGGCGGCAGTCGTTGTGCTCTCGTTCGCGGCGAGCGTCTACATGACCGACGCCAATCCGAGCTGGGCCTTCTACATGCTGCCAACTCGAGCCTGGCAGCTCGCCGCCGGCGGTCTGCTCGCGGTGGGTGCCGGCTCGCTGGCCCGGGTCCCGGGCGTGTTCCGCAGCGTGATCTCACAGCTGCTCTCGGTTGTCGGCTGGCTGGCCCTGGGCGCCCTCCTGATCGACGCCTTCGTCATCGACTCCCGGACCATCCCGTATCCGGGCACCGCCGCCCTCATACCGACGATCGCCGCGGTCTTGCTCATCGCTTCCGGCGCCGAGCGTTTCGGCCCCGGCGTGCTCCTTCGGCTGCTGCCGATCCGCTTCATCGGCAAGATCAGCTACTCGCTCTATCTCTGGCATTGGCCGATGCTGATCCTGGGCGGTATCTACCTCCAGGGGTCCGCGCAGCCGTCCACCGCCGCGGGCGACGTGCAGCAGATCCTCACCCCGGTGCAGGCCTTCGCCCTCGCGCTCTTCTCGATCCCCGTTGCGACGGTGAGTTGGGGCCTGGTCGAGGAGCCATTCCGGCGTGGCTACATCCCGCTGCCGCGCCCCAGCCGGACGGTGCTGGCCGGGGTAGCCGTGATGGTCATCGTCGCTCTCCTCGGCACCAGCTTCAGTTTCAGCGCCCAGAACGCGCTGGCCGATCTCGGCGGACAGACGGCACAGGTCGACCCGACGGACTCTCCGCAACCGTCGGACACGCCCCTCGACGCGACCGACACGCCGCTTCCCAGCTTCGACACGCCTCCCCCCGGCGACACTCCGACCCCTGTGCCGGGCATGACCCCGGCCCTGACCTTCCCTCCGGCCGGCCAGCCACCCACGAGCTTCGCCGTCACCAACGCCCTGCGCCCGACACTCGGCAACGCGCCGAAGGACTATGAGAAGCCCTGGCGCGACAACTGCCTGGGCTGGGAAGCGACTACCGTGCCGCCGGCCTGGGGTCGGTGCGTCTACGGGAACCCGAAGGGTACCTACCAGGTCGCCTTGATCGGCGACTCGCATGCTTCGGCCCTTTTCCCCGGGATCAACGCGGTGGCCATCGCGCACGGATGGAAGCTCGTGATCTATATGAAGATCGATTGCTCCTTCGTCGACATTCCGGTCACGGACTTCAACCTGAAGCGCCCGTATACCGAATGCGCGACCTGGAACAACAACGTGATCGCCCGTCTCAAGGCCCACCCGCCGGACCTTGCGATCGTCCACATGAGCCGCTGGATCTACAACATCAATTCCTCGGACGGCAGCCTCACGGCTCAGGGCAACGCCATGGCCCGTGAGATGAACAAGATCCCCAATTCCGCCACTCTGGTGATGATCTCGGACATTCCCGACCCGTGGAACATGAGCGTGCCCGAGTGTCTCTCGGCCCATCTCACCGACTACCGCAAGTGCGCCTTCTCGCGATCGACGGCCTTCGGGTCCAACATGGGCAAGCGAGAGGTCGTGGCGGCCAAGGCGTCGGGCGCAAGCCTGATAACCCTGACGGACGCGATCTGCCCGGGAACCGGAGCGTGCCCCTCGGTGCTCAACGGCATGATCGTCTTCCGCGACCAGCACCATCTCACGGCCACTTTCGCCACGTCGCTGGGGCCGGCCATAGATCAGAAGCTCGTCGCAATCCTGGTTGCGAATCCGAAGCCCACGCCCTCGCCGTTGCCCTCGCCCACGCCGTAGCCCTCGTGGGCGCGTCCCCCCATAGGTCGAATCGCAGATTCGGCGGGCCGGCCGGTCGAGTGTGCGTGCCGCTGCGGTAGACTTCGCCTGCCGAACCCAGCCGCCCCTTGACCGGAGGTCAGCCTCGACATGACAGTTGAGGAACTGCGAGCCAAGATCCGTGAGATCCCGGACTTCCCCAAGCCGGGCATCCTCTTCTACGACATCACGACGCTTCTCAAAGACCCGGACGCATACCGGCAGGCGATCGATCTCATGATCGACCCGTATCGCGACGCGGGCGTGGATCTGGTGGTGGGAATGGAGTCGCGAGGGTTCATCTTCAGCGGACCGATCGCCTATCAGTTGCACGCCGGCCTCGTGCCTGTCCGCAAGCTCGGCAAGCTGCCGGCGGAGACCGTTTCGGTCGAGTACGCGCTCGAGTACGGCTCCAACACGCTCGAGATCCACAAGGACGCCATCAGCCGTGGCCAGCGTGTCCTGATCGTCGACGATCTGCTCGCCACGGGCGGCACCGTCCGTGGCACGATCGAGCTCGTGGAGCGACTGCAAGGCCAGATCGTCGGCCTCGACTTCCTGGTCGAGCTACTCTTCCTCAAGGGCCGCGAGCGACTCCGCGAGTACACCACCACGAGCGTCATCCAGTACTGATCCGCGGACGAGGTCTAGTGAGCTTCCCCGACGCCGACGTAGCAACTCAGGTGGATCGCTCTGGGCAGGACGCTACCCCGGCAGACGGTTGCGCGCAGGTGAAGCGGTGACGACCCGAGCCGTCGCCAGGCACGGGCGTGAGTCCATCTCGGTCCACGAGACCACGGACCGGGCCATGCTGCGCGCCTTCCTGGACACCGATCGGCTGTTCGCCGCCTACGCCCTGTGCGACCTGGACGACCGCGAGTTCCTCCGCACCCGGTGGGGAGTGGCCACGTCCGGGGGTCGCCCCGTTGCAGTCGTGCTCCAGTACGCCGGCTATTCACCCCAGCCGGTCTTCGTCATGGGCGAGAATGCGGGCATCGAAGGCATACTCGCGTCCGTGATCAAGCCGCGGACCGCGTACGTTGCCGCCCGGCTGGCGAACCTGCCGGCGGTCGGGGCGCAATACCGCGTCGACTCCGGGCCTGAGATGGTCCGGATGTGGACCGACCGAGATCACTTCCGACCCTTCCCGGCCGAAGTTCAGCGCCTGCTGCCGGTAGAGATCGGCGAGTTGAACCGCCTGTACCAGCTGGGTTTCGCCTCGTGGCTGCCGGCCAGCGCGATTGCCGACGGGCTGTACTACGGCATCCGCCTCGGCGGGCGGCTAGTTTCTGCCGCCGGGACGCATGTCATCAGCGCTTCGGAACGTCTGGCCGTTGTAGGCAACGTCATGACCCACACCGAGCATCGGGGCCGCGGCTACGCCACCGCCGTCACCGGCGCGGTAACCTCCGAGCTGCTGCGCTTCTGCGATCAGGTCGTGCTCAACGTCCGGGCCGACAATCCGCCCGCCCTGGCAGCGTACCGGCATCTCGGCTACCAGGTTCATGTCACCTTCGAAGAACGTCTCATCCACCGCAGCGAATCCGTTTGGAGCGGCTGGGCGGGTCCGATCCGTCGCCTCTTCACCCGCCGCAAGGAGTCCTGACCAGATGACTACCACCACCCCGTCGATGCAGACCTCGTCGACCATGCCTCCTCACGACCTGGCCGACATGGCCCTCGCCGCCGAAGGCGTCCGCCGCATCGAATGGGCCGAACGTGAGATGCCGGTCCTGAGGTTGATCCGGGAACGTTTCGAACTCGAGAAGCCGCTAAAGGGCCTGCGCGTGGCAGCTTGCCTGCACGTCACCACAGAGACGGCAAACCTGGTCCGGACCCTGAAGGCCGGCGGCGCCCTGGTCACGCTTTGCGCCTCGAACCCGTTGTCGACCCAGGACGACGTGGCGGCTGCGCTCGTCGCCGAATACGGCATCTCCGTCTTCGCCCGCCACGGCGCCGACCGCGACCTGTACTACAAGCACCTCAACCTCGCCGCCGACGCCCATCCGCAGATGACCATGGACGACGGCTGCGACCTCGTGACGCTGATCCACCAGGAGCGACGGAGCCAGCTGGCGGAGATCGTTGCGGGAACCGAGGAGACGACGACCGGCGTCATCCGGCTCAAGGCCATGGCCGCAGACAACGCCCTGGGGTATCCGGTCGTGGCGGTGAACGAGGCGCTGACCAAGCATCTCTTCGACAACCGCTACGGGACCGGCCAGTCGACCCTCGACGGCGTGCTGCGGGCCACGAACTACCTGATCGCGGGACGGCGCGTGGTGGTTGCCGGCTACGGCTGGTGCGGCCGAGGCATCGCTTCGCGCTTCCGGGGCATGGGGGCCCAGGTGGCCGTCGTGGAAGTCGACCAGGTCCGAGCGCTCGAGGCGCTGATGGACGGGAATCTGGTCATGACGATCGGCGACGCCGCCCCCTGGGGTGAGATCTTCATCACCGCCACCGGCGACATCCACGTCCTCCGGGCCGAGCACTTCAAGGTGATGCGCGACGGCGCGATCATGTGCAACTCGGGCCACTTCGATGTGGAGCTGGACCTGCCGGCGCTCAAGGCGCTCGCCGGCGGCCGGGTCCGCGAGGTCCGCCAGAACGTCGAGGAATACGACCTCGGCGGACGCCGCGTCCACGTTCTGGCGGAGGGCAGGCTCGTCAACTTGAGCGCCGCCGAGGGCCATCCGGCCGCGGTCATGGACATGAGCTTCGCAAACCAGGCTCTGAGCGCGGAATACCTGCAGCGCCACCATGCGGAACTCGCCAACGGCGTCTACGACGTGCCCACGGAGATCGACCAGCAAGTGGCACGGCTCAAGCTCGAGGCGATGGGGATCGTGCTCGACCCGCTCACGCCCGAGCAGGCCGAGTACATGGGCTCCTGGCAGCACGGCACTTGACCTTCTGATCGGCCAAAACCCGTTCGGGGGGCGCTCGGAAAGCCTGCTGCGCGCGACAGGCGGCACCGCGTTTTGCATCTGGCGCTACCCGCTCGGACGGGCAGCCCCCGCGTGCTACGCTTTGGGCTGCCCCGCGGCAGAGGGCCGAGATGCGCGTTGCCCGAGCGCCAACCCTGGAGAACGATGGCGAGCTTCCTTGACGATCCTCAGTACCTGTTCACGTCCGAGTCGGTGACCGAGGGGCACCCGGACAAGATGTGCGACCAGATCTCCGACGCGATCCTGGACGCAATCCTGAGCGAGGACCCCGACGCTCGCGTGGCGTGCGAGACGGCCACGACCACCGGCATCGTGCTGGTCCTGGGTGAGATCACGACCTCGACTTATGTGGACTTCCAGTCCGTGGTGCGCGAGACGGTCAAGGAGATCGGCTACACCAACGCCGACTACGGCTTCGACTACGAAACCTGCGGCACCCTCGTCAGCGTCAAGGAGCAATCGCCGGATATCGCCATGGGCGTGGATGAGATCGGCCACGAGTTGGGCGCCGGCGACCAGGGGATGATGATCGGCTTCGCCTGCCGCGAAACCCCGGAGCTGATGCCGCTGCCGATCTCCCTGGCCCATCGCCTGGCGCGCCGTCTGGCCGAGGTTCGCAAGAGCGGTCAGCTGCCCTACCTGCGCCCCGACGGCAAGACCCAGGTCACCGTCGAGTACGAGCGCGGCGTCCCCAAGCGTGTGACCAACATCGTGGTCGCGGCCCAGCACGACCCGGGCGTTCTCAACGAGAAGCTGCGGCCCGAAATCATGGAGGCGGTCATTCTGCCGTCGATCCCGGCCGAGCTTCGTTCCCGGGACCCGCTGATCCACATCAACGCCACCGGCCGTTTCGTAATCGGCGGCCCGATGGGCGACGCCGGCCTGACCGGCCGAAAGATCATCGTCGACACCTACGGCGGGATGGCGCGCCACGGCGGCGGTGCCTTCTCCGGCAAGGACCCGACGAAGGTCGATCGCTCGGCCAGCTATGCGGCCCGCTGGGTGGCCAAGAACGTAGTGGCGGCGGGCCTCGCGGACCGCTTCGAGATTCAGCTGGCCTACACCATCGGCATCGCGAAGCCGGCTTCGGTATCGATCGAAACGTTCGGCACGGAGCGCGTTCCCGACAAGCGAATCCTGGCCGCCATCGAGAAGCATTTCGACCTGCGGCCCACGGGCATCATCGAGGCGCTGGACCTGCGCCGGCCTATCTACAAGCCGACGGCCGCCTACGGCCATTTCGGCCGGACCGATCACGACTTCCCCTGGGAGCGGACCGACAAGGCGGCCGCCCTCGCGGACGAGTGCGGCGTGGCCATGCCAGTCGCCGCCGCCGGTTCCTGATCGCGTGTTCGCGGTAGTTCTAGCCGGCGGGGGAGGAACACGACTCTGGCCGCTGAGCACGCCGGAGCGCCCCAAGCCATTCCTGAGGCTGATCGGGGACGAGACGCTCATCCAGCGTTCCGTGATCCGGCTTGCGCCGCTCGTCGACGCGGCGGACGTCTACATCGTCACCGATCGGCGATACCTCGATCTCGCTCGCGAACAGCTGCCCGCGATCCCCGAGTCCAACTTCCTGGGCGAGCCGATGGGCCGCAACACCGCGGCGGCGGTGGCCCTGGCGGCCGAGGCGATCGATCGCCCCGCGGATGAAGTGATGCTGGTTCTCCCTGCCGACGCTCACATCGCCGACGAGGCCGGATTGCGGGCGGCCCTGGCAGTAGCCGCCGACGTGGCCGCCGGCGGATCATTGGTGACGCTCGGTGTCGCGCCGGATCGCCCCGAGACCGGGTACGGATATGTCCTCGCCCGACCGCCCGCTCGAATCGTGGGTGGGCGCGAGACTTACGTCGTCGATCGGTTCGTGGAGAAGCCCACCCTGGAGCGAGCGGAAGAACTGATCGCGACGCGGCTCGCAAGCTGGAATGCCGGCATCTTCGTGTGGACACGCGCCGCCATCCGCGACAGGCTTTCGCGGCATTCTCCTGAGATCGTCGGACCGATAAGAGCCATCTGCTCGTCCGGCGCCACCGAAGGCCTTGGCACGGTCTATCCCTCGCTGCGGGCCACCTCTATCGACTATGCCGTGATGGAGCCTGCATCACTCGAAGGAGCGGTCGCGGTCGTGCCGATCGACGTGGGCTGGAGCGATCTCGGCAGCTGGGCGGCATTGCGTGACGCCTGGCAAGAGGCATCTCGCGCGAGCGCCAGCCGCGCGTGGACCGGTGACACCGGCGCCTACGGTGCCGGCGCGGTCGGCATCGGAAACATGCGCGACCTCGGCTCGTCGAACAGTCTCGTACTGGCCGGCGATCGACTGGTCGTGACCATCGGATTGGACAACACGATCGTCGTCGACACCCCCGAGGCTCTTCTCATCTGCTCGGCGGATCACTCGCAAGAGGTGCGGGCGATCGCAGAGGAAATGGCTCGATCAAGAAAGCCCGCGCCCACAATGGAGACCAAGCCTTGAGCGCCATCGCCGCAACGTCGGAGCCGACCCGGATCGTCTTTGGAACTGACGGCTGGCGGGCGCGGACGGCCGACGAGTACACATTCGTGAACGTCCGACGCTGCGCCAGCGCCGTTGCGGAGTACGTGGTCCAGCGCGGCGAGCAGTCGCAGGGCATCGTGATCGCCTACGACCGCCGCTTCGCGAGCGAGCACTTCGCCGCGGCCGCCGCAGAAGTGGTCGTCGCACAGGGCATCCCGGTCGCGCTTGCGGCCCACGCCGTGCCGACGCAGATGTCTTCCTTCGAGGTCGTACAGCGCGGCTCGGCTGCTGGCATCGTGATCACCGCCAGCCACAACCCCTGGACCGACAACGGTTTCAAGGTCAAGTCGCCCACGGGCGCCGCGGGCGGTCCTGAGATGCTCAACGCCATCGAGGCGTTCATCGCGGCAAACGCCGGCCAGGAGATCCCGCGCCGTCCGCTAGCCGACGCGGAGGCCGCCGGCCTCGTCGAGCGCTACGACCCGTATGCCGGCTACGTGGAGTTCATCCGACCCAACATCGACCTGGACCGCCTGGCCGCCGCCGACATGAGCGTTCTGGTGGATCCGCTCTACGGCGCTGGGGCCGGCTGGATCCCGAGGCTGCTTGCCGGCGGAAAGATCAAGGTCACCGAGATCCACTCCGAGCGGAACCCGTATTTCGGCGGCGTCAACCCCGAACCGATCCCGCCCAACATTGACGAGGCCATGGCCAAGCTGGCGGGCGGCGGCTACGACGTCGGGCTGCTGCTCGACGGCGACGCGGATCGGTGCGGTCTGGGCGACGAGCGCGGCACGTTCATCTCCACGCTCCAGATCTTCGGCCTGCTGATGTACTACCTGGTAGAGCATCGCGGCCTTCGGGCGCCGGTCGTAAAGACGGTCAACGAGACCGCTATGGCGGAGCGCCTGGGAGAGCGCTATGGAGTTCCGGTACACGAAGTCCCGGTCGGCTTCAAGTACATCGGCCCCAAGATGATCGAAACCGGCGCGATGATGGGCGGCGAGGAGTCGGGCGGCTTCGGCTTCGGCATGCACCTGCCCGAACGCGACGGCATCTTTACCGACCTGATGCTCCTCGACCTCTTCATTCGCGAGCGGGAGGCGGGCCGCTGGCCGGTCAGCAAGGCGATCGCGCATCTCCACGAGATCGCGGGGCCGTCGAGCTATCGGCGGGTCGACATCCATTTCGACAAGGCGGTCTATCCGGCGCTCAAAGGCCGCCTGCTCAAGGAGCTGCCCGAGCGGGCGCCGACCGCGCTAGCCGGCCGGCCCGTGGTCCGGACGCAGCCGCTGGACACCAAAGACGGCTTCAAGTTCTTCGCCGACGACGGTTCGTGGCTGCTGGTGCGATTCAGCGGCACCGAGCCGCTCGTCCGGGTCTACACCGAGGCCACCTCGTCGGCGGCGGTCGACGCGAACCTGACTGCCGGCGAGGGAATGGTCCGAGAGGCCTGATTTTCCGGCCGCTCTCGAACGAGCGTTCGGCCTTTCGTCCGAGGCGCCCGGTCCAACGCGCCTCTCCCGGACACCCTCCGGGTGAAGGCCGACCGCGAGTCGCCACAGCGGCCTCGTGCGGGGCGTCGAAGTGGTCGTTCGCAGGTTCGCCGACCGACAGCTTTCGGCGCGCCGGGACGATCCGCTATCTCTTGGCTCGCAGCTGTACAGTGAGGCGAACCGACCCCGACCGTTTTGTTTGGACGGCCGGCGGCGGACCTCTTCGGGGCAGGCAGGGCGACGGAGGGTATCGGCGATGCACAGCACTCTCATCGGGAAGGTCGAGAAGGCAAACCGCTACGCCCGTGAGCTGGATCGAATTTCGTTCGAACAGCTCGCGGTCACGTTCAAAGGTGACAACGACACTCACACGGTCCGACTCGACGGCGGAGCCTGGCAGTGCACCTGCCACTTCTTTGAGAGCTGGGGATCATGCGTCCACGTACTCGCCCTGCAGAAGATCCTGGGCGTCATGCTCCCCGAACCGGCACAGACATCCATCTTCAGCGCCCAGCCTGCTGTGCCCGCATAGTGTTCGAATAGGGTCTCGTCGAGGGGGGAAGATATCTCGGAAGCGCGAGGTCGGCGTACTGCCCCGACCTCCATTGGATAGTTGGGGGAATCCATGATCGACACCAGAGGATCGCTTGTGAACCACCGTCGCCTTCGCGCCGTCACCTTTGCCGGTGCCGCCCTGGCACTCGCACTGGTCAGCGCCGGGTGCACCAGCACCGACCAGCCGTCCCCGATCGTCATCGTCCAGACGCCGACACCTGTGGCCACCGAGGCTCCGGCCACGCCGACGCCTGAGACCACGCTCTCAGCCTCCTTCACGCCGTGGCCGAGCCTGGCCCCGACGCCGACGGCAGGGCCGACCGCGGTACATACCGCGGCCCCCACGCCCGTCCCGTCGAGCGGCCCAACCTCGCCGGCAGCTTTCTGCACCGGCGGGGCCGCCAACTGGCCGGAGTTGCTCAAGGCCGCAAAGACTCTGAAGTTCGCCGTCTATTGTGCGAGCCTCGGTAAGGGCTGGTCCCTCACGACGGCCTCTTGGGCCGCACCCGCCGGCGGCGGCACCTTCTCGGCCAAGTACAAGGGCCCGAGCGGCGCCTCTATCGAGCTCGCGGAAGGATCCTTCTGCCTGACCCCGACCGTCTGCTCGCCCCCAGGGAGCTCAACTGCCGCGAGCTTCGGCGGCCTGTCCGGACATCTCTTCAACACGGCGGTTCTGGAATACTCGATCTACGTGAATCCGGGAACCAAGACCGCCTACAAGATCCTCGGCCACCACATGAGCCAGGCGACGCTGGTGGGCATTGCGGCGGCACTCAAGGTGATCCCCAAGATCTGACGCCCGTGACCGATCGGCGGCCCGCCGATCCAGGCCCGTCTGAGACAACTTTCGAGCGGCTGCTCCATCGAGTGGCCGCTCGGTCGTTTCCGGGCTATGCGTCGGCTTCGGGCAGCGGCGCTTCGGGCTGCGGCGCTTCCGGCTCCGGCGCTTCGGGCAGCGCGGCGGTGGGCCGCTTGCGGGCCATTGGCTGCGGCTCCGTGGCGATGCCCAGCTCCACTTCCTGATCCTCGCCGGCGTGCGGCAGACGCGGCACTCGGACCGGCCTGCCCTCGCGTTCCTCGACGCGGCGGGCCGCACGAGCCGCGACCGACTGAGCATCGACCCGCATGTGCCCCAGGTAGTAGAAGAAGAACGACGCGAGAACGGCCGCGACGGGGATGCCGAAGATGGCGCCGGGGATGCCGGCCAGCTTCGAACCGATCATGACCGAACCCAGCACGACAACGGGGTGGAGGCCCACGGCCTCGGCCATGAGCCGCGGCTGGATCACGTTCATCAGCACGAACCAGCCGATGATCATGATGATCAGCGCGGGCAGCACGGCATCGGGCACGAAAAAGATCGCCACCAGCACCGGCGGCACCCACGAAATGAATGGGCCGAAGAACGGGATTGCCTGGAGGATGCCCGAAGAGGCGGCCGTGACTGGCATGTACGGCAGTCCGAGCAACAGGCTGGCGCCCATCGAGACGGCGCCGTAGATCAAGCCCGACAGCGCCTGGCCGCGCAGGAACCCGCCGAATGATCGAGCCACGCTGTGTTCGAGGAGCTTGGCCTCATCACTGTATGACGGCGGCACGAGGCGGAAGAGGAAGCTCACGATCCGGTCCCGGTCGACGGCCATGTAGAGCGAGAGGAAGAAGACAAAGAGCAGGTTGCCGAATATGCCGAGGCTGGCCACGGCAACGCCGCCGAGCGGCTGCGCCAGTTGTCCGGCGCCGTTCTTGAGGTTTGCCAGCAGCTGGTTGAACTGGTCATGAAGACTGATCTGGGCGCCGCCGACGGAGTTCAGGCGGTCCTGCCAGGGCTGGAGGAGCGTCTGCAGCCGTTGGTCGTCGGGCCAGTTGCTGACCAGACCATTGATCGACGAGTACAGCTGCTGCGCCACAACCAGGATCGCCGTGACCAGGAAGACGATGAGCAGCGTGTAGACGAGGATCACGGCCAGCGCCCGCGGCAGACCCGGGATCAGGTGGACGAGGGCGCTGGCGAGCGGGCTGAGGATAAAGGCCAGTAGCCATGCCAGGAAGAAGATCATGATCACGTCGCTGAAGTACGCGATCAGGCCGGTCACGTCGCCGATAACGACGAAGGCGGCCGCTATCGTCGCAAGGATGACCAGGGGGCCAAGCCAGCGCTGCAGACGCTGTGTGAGGAAGTCTGCGCTGGAAGGCTGGTCGGTCATCGTCCCCTCGGTGCACGGCACGGGCTGACGCTCAGATGGTACGCCCAGAGAGCTCGGTTCGGTGCGGACCGGCGCCGGGAGCGGCGGGCGCCGATCAGGAAGCGGCGGGCGCCGATCAGGACGCGGCGGGCGCCGCTCGTTCTTCGGCCGGGGCCAGACCCAGCTCGCTCAGGAGCGAGGCCACCGCGCGGCGGTGCTCGTCCGAGGAAAAGTCGTGGAGCGGATGGCCGGGCAAGACGCGCTCCTCGGTCTTGCCGGCGTGTCGGAGGTAGAACACCGGATAAACGCCGCCCTCCGCGTCGGCCTCGATCGTGGCCGCGATGGCGTCGGGTCCGCCGGCATCGAGAAAATGGGCGAGTGGGACGAATCCTTCGTCGGCGATTCCCTGGGCCGCATCGACGCTGACGACGCGGGCCAGGTATGCCCTCTGATGCCACAGCTCAGGAGCCCGGCAGATTTCCTCGATCAGAAACGGCAAGACTTCTGTCTCGGCGATCGGCCGCCTACGACGAGCCATCTCGAAGTGCTTTTCGGCGAGGTGCCCGGCAAGCAGTCTGGCGTTGTATCGCGCCCCGTGGACGGCTCCCGAATTGGCGGGCATGCCGTGTTTGCGCAAGCCCGTGGCGCCCTGGCCGATCGTTCCGGCGAAGTAGATCCCGGGCACCGTCGCGCTCTCCCAGAAGGGCGTCTGGGCCGGCAGCCGGCTGGACCCGAAGGTCGCTACTCCGAGCGCCGGCAGGTCGCGCAGGGGCGCGACGAAGCCCGTTGCCGCGATCGCCTCATCGACCTCGAAAGCGACCGGTTCGCCGCCACCGGACGGCCTGACGGTCACGCGCAAGGTATTGCCGGTCGGCTCGATGCGGTCTATGGAGGCCTCGAGCACGGCAACTCCGCCGGCCAGGACATGGTCTTCGTAAGGCTGAAGGTAGCGCGCTCGAATCCCGACGAGGGAGCGCGTGACGACCGACAGCTTGGCCGGGCTCGGGGATGCCAGCACGATCGATCGAGCCCACGGCAGAAGTCCGCTGGCCAGCTCGAACCCGGAGTTCTGCTTGCCGACGATGAAGATGCGCTTGCCGGCGTATGTCTCAGCGGGGCGCGTGTCGGCGTAGTGCGGAACGAGATCGAGGCCCGGCGTCGGCGGCACGTACGGCTCGGCGACGCCCACCGCGAAGACGGCCACCCGGCAGCGGTATTCGCCGTCCGATGTTTCGAGGACGAAGCGTTCGCCGGAGTCGGTCGTCTCCCGCCGGGTCGACTCCCAGCGGCATCCGTAGCGGACCTTCACCCCGGTCCGCTCAGCGAATGCGACGAGGTTGAGTTCCATCTCCGGTCGCGACGGGAAATAGGAAGTTCCATCCATCAAGCCCGTCATGAGAGCCCTGTTCTCCGCCTCTTCCGCGAGCAGGCTGTTCCAGTCGTAGCGCTCGTAAGCGCGAGTACCGTGCTCGGCAGGCGCGTAGGGCTTCGTCCAGCTCAGCAGCCGCTGGAAGAAGGGCCAGCGTCGGAACATGCCGCCCGGAGCCGGATCCGCGGAGATGACAGCGTGCTCGACCCCGAGGCGTCGCAGCGCGTAGCTGAGCTGGAGTCCGCCCGGGCCGCTGCCGACGACGACCAGCGGGTATTCGCCGGGTGGAAACGGCCGGTCGTCGCCCGCCGGAGGATCGCCTCGTGCCACTGGATTCAGCCGCGAGCCCGGGTGGTCGTCCGCAGCCGTCGCGTCTGGTCGAGGAGCATCCGGTACATGACCGCGGGATGGGCCATCAGGAAGGGGCGCAAATCCGGCGCCGCCATGTGCAGGCAGCGCATCGAATTGAGCGCGACGACGTCGGCCGAGGGCGGCTCGCCGAGCAACGCCGAAACCTCGCCGAAGAAGTCGCCTCGGCCCAGCACGGCGGCGTCCTTACCGCCGGCGCGGACCACTGCCTGGCCGTCGAGGATCACGTAGAACCCGGAGCCGGTGAGCCCTTCGCGCAGCACTCGCTCGCCTTCGCCGAACCAGGCTTCCTCGAATGAGTGCGCGGCGGCGTCCAGCTGCGGACGGGGCAGGTCGGCGAAGAGCGCGAGTGACCCGAGCTCGTCGACCAGCTCCATAGCCTGGGTCATCGACTCTCCTCCGAGGGCCGCTGCGATTTGCGGCGGGCAACAGTCCTCTGTGTAGCGCACGCCCGGCGCTTGCACAACGCTCGGCCCAATCTGGCTCGCCTCGTTCCCGTGCGTGCGACTGGCCGGCCCCTGGCGCGACTCGCGTTGACACCTTCCGGCCGGCCGATCAGCATCCCGATCACGCCGGAGCCGTCCCAGGAGATACCGCCGTCGCCGAACTGCTGCGCCCCTCTCGAACTCTCCCCACCGGGACGGTGACCTTCCTCTTCACCGACATCGAAGGCTCGACACGGCTGCTCCAACAGCTCGGGGACGAATACCCGCAACTCTTGAGCGAGCACCACAGGCTGCTCCGCGCCGCCGTCGAGGCGGGCGGCGGGGTACCCATGGGAACCGAGGGAGACTCGCTCTTTGCCGCCTTCAGCGGCGCCACAGGCGCCCTCGGCGCGGCAGTGGACGCGCAGCGCGCACTCGCCGATCACGACTGGCCCGGCGGCTCGGAAGTGCGAGTGCGGATGGGACTTCACACCGGCGACGGTGTCGTCCGCGACGGCACTTACGTCGGCCTGGACGTCCACCGGGCCGCCAGGATCGCGGCCGTCGGCCACGGTGGCCAGGTTCTGGTTTCGGAATCGACGCGGGCCCTGGTCGAGCAGGCGCTGCCGGCCGGAGTCGAGCTTCGGGATCTCGGGCGGCACCGCCTCAAGGACCTCGCCCAGCCCGAGAGGATCTACGAGACGGTGATCGCGGGCCTGCCCTCGCAGTTCCCGGCGCTGCGCTCCCTCGACGCCACCCCGAACAATCTTCCGACCCAGCTGACCAGCTTCGTCGGGCGCGCCGCGGAGGTGGCCGAGGCGAGGCGCCTGCTGGCCACGACCCGGTTGCTGACCCTGACCGGGCCTGGGGGAATGGGCAAGACGCGACTGAGTCTGCAGCTCGCGGCAGAGTCGATCTCCGAATTCGCCGACGGTGTCTTCTTCGTACCCCTCGGGTCGATCGAGGACGCAAACCTCGTGGCGCCGGCCATCATGTCGGCCCTCAACGTGCGGGAGGTGGCGAGCCAGCCCGTCGCCGACCGGCTGGCCGAGCACCTGCGAGACCTCCACCTGCTGCTGATCCTGGACAACTTCGAACAGGTCCTTCCGGCCGCGGGGCTCGTCGGCGATCTGCTGCGGGCGAGCGACGGGCTGCGGGTGGTTGTCACCAGCCGGGCGACTCTGCACCTCTACGGCGAGCATGAGTACGAGGTTCCACCGCTTGCCCTGCCGATGGTCGGCGTCGACGCCGATCCGGCCGAACTGCTTCGGAACGAGTCAGTCGCCCTGTTCGCCGAGCGCGCCGCCGCAGTCAAGCCCGACTTCGCCGTCACGGCGGCGAATGCCGCAGCCGTCGCCGAGATCTGCGCTCGCCTCGACGGTCTGCCGCTGGCGATCGAGCTCGCCGCCGCGCGG
>JADGQJ010000044.1 GCA_017881885.1 Chloroflexota bacterium | reverse complement strand
GCGGAACTCGGCCCCACCCTTTAGAGCGAGGTACTTGGTGATCGCCGCGGTGAGCGTCGTCTTGCCGTGGTCGATGTGGCCGATTGTGCCGATGTTGACATGCGGCTTAGTCCGCTCGAACTTCTTCTTCGCCATCGCTGTGGCTCCCTCGCTCCTGCTTAACGGGCTGGGTGGACTGGTCAGACTCTGGACTTGGCGACGAGCTCCGCCGCCACGCTGGCGGGGACCTCAGCGTAGTGAGACAACTCCATCGAATAGCTGGCGCGACCCTGCGTCATCGACCGCAGGTCCGTGGCGTAGCCGAACATCGTGGCCAGCGGGACTCGCGCTCGGACGACCTGCGTCGAGTTGCGCGACTCCATCGCCTCGATATGGCCCCGCCGGGAGTTGAGATCGCCGATCACGTCGCCCAGGAACGCCTCCGGCAGCGTCACTTCGACCCGCATGAGCGGCTCGAGAACCACCGGACCGGCCTTGGAGACGGCATCTTTGATGGCCAGCGAGCCGGCGATCCTGAACGCCATTTCACTGGAGTCGACCTCGTGGAAGGACCCGTCGAAGAGGGTCACTTTCACGTCGACCATCGGGTAGCCGGCATACGGCCCTGTTTCGAGCGCTTCGCGGATGCCCTGGTCGATCGGCTTGATGTACTCGCGCGGGATGGTCCCGCCGACGATCTTGTCGATGAACTCGTAGCCCTTGCCGGGCTCGTTCGGCTCTGCCTTGATGACCGCGTGGCCGTACTGGCCCTTGCCGCCGGTCTGCTTGATGTGGCGGCCGTTGCCTTCGGCGGCGTGGCGGATCGTCTCCCGGTAAGAGACGCGCGGCCGGCCGACGTTGGCCGCGACCTTGAACTCGCGAACCATGCGATCCACGAGGACGTCGAGGTGCAGCTCGCCCATGCCGGCGATGCGAGTCTGGCCGCTCTCTTCGTCCGTATGGACGCGGAATGTGGGGTCTTCCTCGGCGAGCCGCTGCAGGGCGAGGCCGAGCTTGTCCTGGTCGGCCTTCGTCTTGGGCTCGATCGCCACCTCGATGACCGGTTCGGGGAAGACGATGTTTTCCAGCACGACCGGATGATCCGGATCGCTCAGGGTGTCGCCGGTGAAGCTTTCCTTCAGACCGACGGCGGCGGCAATGTCGCCGGCGTACACGGTCTCGATCTCTTCGCGGTGGTTGGCGTGCATCTGCAGGATGCGGCCGATCCGCTCCTTCTTGCCCTTGGTCGCGTTCAAGACGTAGGACCCGGAGTTGAGCGTGCCCGAGTAAACGCGGAAGTAGGCCAGCTTGCCGACGTACGGGTCCGCGGCGATCTTGAAGACGAGAGCGCTGAACGGCTCGGCGTCGTTCGCGGTGCGGAGGACTTCCTTGTGCGTCACCGGGTGCTCGCCGATGATCGGCGGCACGTCGAGCGGCGAAGGAAGGTAATCCACGACTGCGTCGAGAACGGGCTGGACGCCTTTGTTCTTGAGGGCGGATCCGGCCAGGACGGGCACGATGCGGTCTTCGAGAGTACCGAGACGCAGGCCGCGCTTGATGTCCTCGGGGCTGAGGGTGTGGCCTTCGAGGTACTTATGTGTCAGCTCGTCGTCCATCTCGGCCACGACCTCGATCATCTTCTCGCGCTGGGCGCGAGCTGCCTCGACGAGATCGGCCGGGATGTCGATCGTTTCCGACTCGGCGCCGAGGTCCTCGGCCTTGTAGACGATCGCCTTCATGGTGATCAGGTCCACGATGCCGCGGAATTTGTCCTCCGACCCGATCGGGAGCTGGATCGGCACGGGCCGCGCCCCGAGGCGCTCCCGGATCATGTCGACACAGCGCCAGAAGTCGGCACCGGTGCGGTCCAGCTTGTTGATGAAGCAGATACGCGGCACGTGGTACCGGTCCGCCTGACGCCAGACGGTCTCGGACTGGGGCTCGACACCGGCCACACCGTCGAAGACGACGACCGCGCCATCGAGCACTCGCAAGCTGCGTTCGACCTCAACAGTGAAGTCCACGTGCCCGGGCGTATCGATAATATTGATTCGATGATCGTCCCAGAAGCACGTCGTAGCCGCGGCAGTAATCGTAATGCCGCGCTCCTGCTCCTGGGGCATCCAGTCCATGGTGGCCGCGCCCTCATGGACCTCACCGAGCTTGTAGATCTTCTTCGTATAGAAGAGCACTCGCTCGGTGACCGTGGTCTTCCCAGCGTCGATATGGGCGATGATTCCAATGTTCCGCGTTCTTCCGAGCGGAACCTGACGTGCCACGAGTATCTATAACTCCTTAGCGGACTACCACTTGAAATGGCTGAAGGCCCGGTTGGCCTCGGCCATCTTGTGGGTGTCCTCACGACGCTTGACTGCTGCGCCGAGGCCGTTCATGGCATCGACGAGCTCAGCGGCGAGCTTCTCCGACATGCTCTTGCCGCTTCGCTTGCGCGCGGCCTGGACGAGCCAGCGGACGCCGAGCGACATCCGACGATCGCCCCGGATCTCGACCGGAACCTGATAGGTGGCGCCGCCGACGCGGCGAGGCTTGACTTCGGTAATCGGAGTGGCGTTGCGCATCGCCGACTCGAGCACTTCGATGCCGGGCCGGCGAGCCTGCGCCTCTGCGCGGGCCAGCGCCTCGCGCAGGATCCGCTCTGAAAGGTGGCGCTTGCCGTCCGTCATCAGCTTGGTCGCGAAGCGGCCGGTGAGCCGGGTCGTCGGGGCGGTCTGGTATTTGGTCTTGCGGGCGGTGGTATGGCGACGCGGCACGCTACTTCTTGCCCTTCTGCTGAGCGGCCTTCGCCCCGTACTTGGAGCGGCCTTGCTTTCGGTCGCGGACCCCGGCGGCGTCGAGGGTACCGCGGATGATGTGGTACTTGACCGACGGCAGGTCCTTCACGCGCCCGCCGCGAACCAGCACGACCGAGTGCTCCTGGAGGTTGTGGCCGATCCCGGGGATGTAGGCCGTAACTTCCATCTGGTTCGTGAGTCGAACGCGGGCGATCTTTCGAAGAGCCGAGTTCGGCTTCTTCGGCGTCATCGTGCGCACTTGCAAGCAGACGCCACGCTTCTGAGGTGCACCCGGAATGGACACCTGGCGCTGGCGAAGGCTGTTCCAGTTCTTGCGCATAGCCGGCGCCTTGATCTTTCTGATCTTCGGCTGGCGGCCATGCCGCACGAGCTGGCTGATTGTCGGCACGGAGACGCGGCTCCTTTCGTTTCTGGTAGTTGCTTGTTGACGATGGCTATTTGCGATCCCACGCCGGGACGGGCTTTCGAGGCCGGGTTTGTCCCAGGCTCGAGTCCGATCGACGGGAACCTGCGCCTCCGCATTGACCTCCGGCGTCCGATGGGCCGCCACAGCGGCACGGTCGCGACATGGAGGCGATCTGGTCAGGCGCGGATCGCTTCGATGGTCCGGCGGGCCGCCGCTCCCCGGCCTTGGCAGGCCCGGCAGCACGTTTTCCGCCTTCCTATGACCTCCTTGAGACACGCGATCGGCACGCGCCGACCGCGGCTTCCCGTGAGGCCACGAGCGCGGAGTCTATCAGCAGCCGACCGGGAGTGTCAAACCTTCCGGAGGCACCGCGGACGCACTCCGCCTCCCTATTCCGAGGCAGTCGCTGGACGTCCGGCGGCTACTTCTCTTCCGTATCCGTATCGCCGCCGAGGAGCGCCGAGAGATCCACTTCGTCATCGGACCCGGACTCGCCGGCTGCGACGCCGAGAGCTCCCAGGAACGGGTTGACGAAGTCCTCGTCGTCCTCGTGCGCCTCGCCGGTGCTGGAGACCAGGAGGGAGGCCAGGTCCGTCGTCTCCTCGGACGGCAGCTGTCCTGCCTCCTCGAGGAACGGGTTGTACTCGTACTCCGGGCCGCGCAGCCTCTCGAGAGACTCGCCGGCGAGCGCTTCTTCGGCGGCCCGGCGCGCCCGCTCGCGAGCGGCGGCGATGTTGGCCGGCGCGCCCGTCCCGGCCGGGATGAGCTTGCCGATGATGACGTTCTCCTTGAGCCCGATCAGGTGGTCCTTGGCGCCGTTGATGGCGGCCTCGGTGAGCACCCGGGTCGTCTCCTGGAAGGAGGCCGCCGCGAGGAAGCTGGAGGTATTGAGGGAGGCCTTGGTCACACCGAGCAAGACCGTCTGAGCAGTGGAGGGCTCGCCGCCCTCGGCCAGGACCCGGTTGTTGACCTCCTCGAAGTCGAGCCGATCGATCAGCTCGGTCGGGAGGAGCTCAGTGTCGCCCGGCTGATCGATGCGAACCTTGCGGAGCATCTGGCGGACGATGATCTCGATGTGCTTGTCGTTGATCGTGACGCCCTGGCTGCGGTAGACCTTCTGGACTTCCTTGACCAGATATCGCTGGACGGAGTCCTTGCCGCGCGTCTCGAGGTATTCCTGCGGGTTGATCGGGCCGTCCGTGATCGCGTCGCCGGCGCGGATCTCGGCGCCGTTCTCGACCATGAGCTTGGCGTTGTGAGGGATGGCGTACTCTCGCTCCACCGTGTCCTCGGAGCGGACGAGGATCTCGTCCCCTTCGCGGACAAGGAAGCCCTTGGCCGGAGCCGTGACGTCGGCGGACTTGTCGCCGCCTTCGGCGCGGGCGATGACCTGGCCCGGCTCGACTAGGTCGCCGGCAGCGGCCAGCAGCTCCACTCCGGCGGGCAGGGCGATATGGTTGTCGTACTGCTCGCGGCTGGTGACCTTGACGCGGGTGCCCGTGTCGCCACGGACGATCTCGACGATGCCGTCGATGTGGCTGATCTCGGCCTTGCCCTTGGGGACCCGGCCTTCGAACAGCTCCTCGACTCGCGGCAGACCGGCGGTGATGTCCAGACCGGCGACGCCGCCGGTGTGGAACGTTCGCATCGTCAGCTGTGTGCCCGGCTCGCCGATCGACTGTGCGGCGATGATGCCGACGGCTTCGCCGATGCCGACGAGGAATCCGGTTGCGAGGTTACGGCCGTAGCACAGCCGGCAGACGCCCTGGCGAGCCTCGCACGACAGCGGTGAGCGGACGAGAACCTCGTCGATCCCCGACTCGTCGATCGCGGCCGCGGCGGCCTCGGTGAGTTCCTGACTGCGGCCCAGGATCAGTTCGCCCGTCACGGGGTGGAAGAGATCGGCCGCAGAGAGGCGACCGACCATTCGCTTCTGATAGGCGCCCTTCTCGTTGCTGGTGATCTCGGCCGACTCGGAGCGAGTGATCCAGCTTCCTTCCTGGGTGCCGCAGTCCTCTTCGCGGGTGATCACGTCCTGGGCCACGTCCACCAGACGGCGGGTCAGATAACCCGAGTCGGCGGTGCGGAGGGCCGTGTCGGCGAGGCCCTTGCGGGCGCCGTGTGTCGAGATGAAGTACTCGAGGACCGTCATGCCCTCGCGGAAGTTGCTCCGCACCGGCACGTCGATGATGCGGCCCGACGGGTCGGCCATGAGGCCTCGCATGCCGCCGAGCTGGCTGATCTGGCCCTTGTTACCTCGGGCGCCCGAGTCCGACATCATGCGGACGGAGCCGAAGGCATCGAGGCCGTCCATCATCGCGGTGGACAGGTCATTGGTGGTCTTCTGCCAGACGTCGACGACCTGCTCGTAGCGCTCGTCGTCGGTGATCAGGCCGCGCTGGAACTGGCGGTCGATCTGGTCGACCGCGGCGTCGGCTTCCACCAGGCGTCGTCCCTTGTCGGGCGGGATGACGATGTCCGTGACGGCGATGGTCATGCCGCCGCGCGTCGCGTACTCGAAGCCGACGCTCTTGACGCCGTCGACGACGACGGCCGTCTCCTCCGGGCCGAGAATGCGGTAGCACTCGTCGACGAGCTTGCGCAGCTCGGTCCGCTTCATGTTCACGTTCTTGAAGCGGAGCCGATCCGGGACGATCTGGTTGAAGATAATTCGCCCGACGGTCGTCTGGACGCGGGTCGGGATCGCCGCGCCGGCAGTCTCGTCCCAGGCCAGGACCATGGCGATGACCGGCTCGTGGAGGGTGACCTCACGCATCTGGTAGGTCAGGATGGCCTCCTCCTCGCTCGAGAAGAGGCGCATCTTCTTGCCCTCTGGCAGCGGCTTGTCCATGGTCAGGTAGAAGCAGCCCAGAACCATGTCCTGGGTTGGGGCCACGACGGGGCTGCCGTCGGCCGGCGAAAGCAGGTTGGCCGTCGAGAGCATCATCGTCCGCGCCTCTTCCTGGGCGGCGGTCGAGAGCGGCACGTGGACCGCCATCTGGTCGCCGTCGAAGTCGGCGTTGAAGGCCGTGCAGACGAGCGGGTGGATCTGGATCGCCGAGCCTTCGACCAGAATCGGCATGAAGGCCTGGATGCCCAGCCGGTGCAGCGTGGGGGCGCGGTTCAGCAGGACCGGGTGGTCCTTGATGACTTCCTCGAGAACGTCCCAGACCTCGGGCCGGACGCGCTCGACGATGCGCTTCGCGCTCTTGATGTTGTGGGCGTGGCCCTTCTCGACGAGGAGGCGCATGACGAACGGCTTGAACAGCTCGAGCGCCATCTTCTTGGGCAGGCCGCACTGGTGGAGCTTGAGCTCGGGGCCGACGACGATGACCGACCGGCCGGAGTAGTCCACGCGCTTGCCGAGCAGGTTCTGGCGGAACCGGCCCTGCTTGCCCTTGAGCATGTCCGAGAGGCTCTTGAGGCGATGGTTGCCGGTGCCGGCGATCGCCCGACCGCGCCGCCCGTTGTCGATCAGGGCGTCGCAGGCTTCCTGGAGCATGCGCTTCTCATTGCGGATGATGATCTCCGGTGCGCCGAGCTCGAGAAGCCTCTTGAGCCGGTTGTTCCGGTTGATCACGCGCCGGTAGAGGTCGTTCAGGTCGGAGGTCGCGAAGCGGCCGCCGTCGAGCTGGACCATCGGGCGCAGGTCCGGCGGGATGACCGGGATGACCGACAGGATCATCCACTCCGGCCGCGTGCCCGACCGGCGGAAGGCCTCGATCAGGCGCAACCGCTTGATGGCCTTCTTGCGACGCTGGCCTGAGGTGGTCCGGACCTCGATGTGGAGGGCGCGAGCCAGCTCCTCGAGATCCATCCGGCCGATGATGTCGCGGACCGCTTCCGCGCCCATTGCGGCGTGGAAGATCCGGCCTCCGCGGCTGCCCGAGCCGTAGCGCTCGTCCAGGTAGCGGAAGTCGTTCTCCGAAAGGGTCATCAGCGGCTTGATCGACTCGATCTCGTCGCGCTGCTTGCGGATATCGTCCTTGGCGCCCTCGGCGTCGCGGCGGAGACGCTCGCGCTCGGCTTCGAGCTCGGCGTCGTTCTCGAGCTGCAGGTCGGTGATCTTCTGACCGGCGCTGCGCTCCTCGTCGGCCTCGCGCTGCTGGATCTCCAGCGTGACGCGCTCGGTCTCGGCGGCCACGATCTTGCGGAGGGCTGCTGTGGCTTCCTTGCCGGCAGTGGCGCCGGCGGCAACCACGACCTCGCCCGTGATCGGGAAGGCGATCGCCTCGGCGGCGGGTGCCTTACCGAGAGCGGCGAGAAGCTTCTCGACGCCCTGGGCGGCTTCGACGATCTCTTCGGTGCGGGCGGTCCGCTGCTGCTCGAGCTCGCCCTTGGTCGCGGCGAACTGGGCGTTGAGCTCGTCCTTGTGGCGATGGAAGCGAGACTTGAGCTCATCCTCGAGCTCGCTCAGGGCTCGGCCGCCCTTGCCTCCCCTACCCTCAGCCTCATCTTCGAGCGCGGTCAGGGCCCGGCGCCGCGCTTCCTCGTCCACATGGGTGACGATGTACAGGGCGAAGTAGAGAATCCGCTCCAGGTTGCGGGGGCTTATGTCGAGCAGGATGCCCAGGCGCGACGGAGTGCCCTTGAAATACCAGATGTGGCTGACCGGGCTGGCAAGCTGGATGTGGCCCATGCGCTCGCGGCGAACCTTGGAGCGAGTGACCTCCACGCCGCATTTGTCGCAGATGATGCCCTTGTACCGAATCCGCTTGTACTTGCCGCAATAGCACTCCCAGTCCTTGGTGGGACCGAAGATGCGCTCGTCGAAGAGACCGTCCTTCTCCGGCTTGAGCGTTCGGTAGTTGATCGTCTCGGGCTTGGTGACCTCGCCTGAGGACCAATCCCGGATCTGCTCGGGACTGGCGAGCGAAATCCGGATCGCGTTGAAGTTGTTAACTTCGAGCATTGCTCTCCTCCACGCCGTCGCCTGGCTCGGCGGCGTAGCTCGGACCGTGGATCGGCGACGCCTGGCTGGCCTGGCACAGACGCCGCGTCATGCGTGCAGTTGGGATCAGTCTTCGAACCCGGCAAGGTTGATGCCGCCCAGATCGGGCATCGGGTATGTGCCGGAGTCTTCGGCGAACCGGATCTCCTCGTCGTTTTCGTTGAGGATCTCGACGTTGAGCCCCAGGCTCTGGAGTTCTTTGATCAGGACTTTGAACGACTCGGGGACGCCCGGCGCCTGGATCTCCTCTCCCTTGACGATAGCTTCGTAGGTCTGGACTCGACCCATGACATCGTCAGATTTGACGGTGAGAAGCTCTTGCAGGATGTTCGCCGCGCCGTAGGCCTCGAGGGCCCAGACCTCCATCTCACCGAAGCGCTGGCCGCCGAACTGGGCCTTACCGCCCAGAGGCTGCTGCGTGATGAGGCTGTAGGGTCCGGTGGACCGGGCATGGATCTTGTCCTCCACCAGGTGGTGGAGCTTGAGCATGTAGATGTAGCCGACCGTGATCGGGCGATCGAAGGCCTCGCCGGTGCGCCCGTCGCGGAGCGTGATCTTGCCGTTCTCGGGCAGCCCCGCCGCGCGCAGCTCCTCCCGGATCTGCTCTTCGGTGGCGCCGTCGAACACGGCCGTGGCGGCCTTGAGCCCGCGCTCGTGGAGCGCCCAGCCGAGGTGCGTCTCGAGGATCTGGCCGATGTTCATTCGGCTCGGCACGCCGAGCGGGTTGAGGACGATGTCGACCGGGGTGCCGTCCGGGAGGAACGGCATGTCTTCCGCCGGGAGAACCTTGGCGATGACGCCCTTGTTCCCGTGGCGGCCGGCCATCTTGTCGCCGACGCTGACCTTGCGCTTCTGAGCGACCGAGACTCGGACCAGGCGGTTCACGCCCGGCATCAATTCGTCGCCTTCCTCGCGGGAGAAGATCCGGACATCGACCACCTTGCCGCGCTCGCCGTGGGGCAGGCGCAGTGAGGAGTCCTTCACCTCGCGGGCCTTCTCGCCGAAGATCGCACGCAGGAGGCGCTCCTCAGCGGTCAGCTCGGTCTCGCCCTTGGGCGTGATCTTGCCGACGAGGATGTCGCCCGGCTGGACTTCGGCGCCGATGTAGACGATCCCTTCCTCGTCGAGGTCCTTGAGGGACTCCTCGCCGACGTTTGGGATGTCGCGGGTGATCTCTTCGGGCCCGAGCTTGGTGTCGCGCGACTCCAGCTCGTGCTTCTCGATGTGGATGCTGGTGAAGAAGTCTTCCTTGACGAGGCGCTCGCTGATGACGATGGCGTCCTCGTAGTTGCCGCCTTCCCAGCTCATGAACGCGACCAGAACGTTGCGGCCCAGGGCCAACTCACCGTGGTCGGTTGAACTGGAGTCGGCGATCGGCTCACCGACGCCGAGGCGCTGGCCGACGTCGACGATCGGGCGCTGGTTGATGCACGTGCCCTGGTTGGAGCGGACGTACTTCGAGAGCAGGTATTCGTCCAGCTCGCCGGCGTCGGTCTCGATCCGTATCCGGTCCGCGGTCACGCTGGTGACGACACCCGGACGGCGGGAGACGACGACCTGGCCCGAGTCGAGGGCGGAGCGCCACTCCATGCCGGTGCCGACGATCGGCGCCTCAGGCTCGAGTAGCGGCACGGCCTGGCGCTGCATGTTCGAACCCATCAGGGCGCGGTTGGCGTCGTCGTGCTCGAGGAACGGGATGAGGGCCGTGGCGACCGAGACGACCTGCTTGGGCGACACGTCCATGTACTCGATCTGATTGGGTCGAGCCTCGGGGAACTGGTCGCGGTGGCGGCACGGGATGCGGTCTCGGACGAAATGTCCCTCCGCATCCAACTCGGCGTTGGCCTGGGCGACGTAGTGCTCTTCTTCCTCGTCCGCCGCCAGATACTCGATCTCGGCGGTGACGATGGGGCGGATCTGGAAGGCCTGGGCCTTCTGGCGCTTCAGTTCGGCAATGGCCTCGCCCGTGAAGCGGTCGCCCGCCTTGAGGACGACCTTGCCGTCCTTGCCGATCAGGTCCACGCCCGCCTCGCGGCGCGCGATCTCGGGATCGTCCCAGGCGATCGTCCGCACGACCTTGCGGTAAGGCGTCTCGATGAAACCGTAGGGGTTGATCCGGCCGAAAGTCGCAAGCGAGCCGATGAGGCCGATGTTCGGGCCTTCCGGCGTCTCGATCGGGCAGATGCGGCCGTAGTGGCTGTGGTGCACGTCGCGGACGTCGAAGCCGGCGCGCTCTCGCGAGAGGCCGCCGGGGCCGAGGGCCGACAGGCGGCGCTTGCTGGTCAGCTCGGCCAGAGGGTTGGTCTGGTCCATGAACTGGCTCAGCTGGCTGCCACCGAAGAACTCCTTCATTGCCGCAACGACCGGGCGGATGTTGATCAGGGCGTTCGGAGTGGCCTTGTCGATCTCCTGGATCGTCATGCGCTCGCGGACGACGCGCTCCATGCGGAGCAGGCCGACTCGGAAGGCGTTCTGGATCAGTTCGCCGTTGGCACGGATGCGGCGATTGCCGAGGTGGTCGATGTCGTCGGCGATGCCCAGGCCGCGGTTCAGCTCGATCAGGTGACCGACGATTGCGGCGATGTCCTCGCGGGTGATGATCCTCTGCTCGCGATCGAGCTCGATCCCCATCCGCTCGACTACCGGGCTCAGCTTCTTGTTGAACTTGTAACGGCCGACGCGACCGAGGTCGTACCGGCGGAAGTTGAAGAAGAGGCTCTCGACGAGCTGGCGGGCGTTGTCTCCGGTCGGCGGGTCGCCCGGGCGCAGCTTCTTGTAGACCTCGATCAGGGCCTCTTGCTGGGTCTTCGTCAGGTCCTTGTCCAGCGTCGAGGCGATGTACTGATGCTCGGGGTCTGTGTCGACGGTGGCGAACAGGCCGCCGATGTCGTCGTTGCTTTCGTAGCCGACGGCGCGCAGCAGTGTCGTCGCGGCGATCTTCCGCTTGCGATCCACCTTGACCGAGAGCAGGTCTTTGTTGCTGGTCTCGAACTCGAGCCAGGCGCCGCGGTTCGGGATCACCTTGGCCGAGTACAGGATGCGGCCGCTCGTCGGGTCGTCTGCGGCGCTGTAATACACGCCGGGCGAGCGGACGAGCTGGCTGACGACGACGCGCTCGGCGCCGTTGATGATGAATGTTCCCTGGCCCGTCATGAACGGGAAATCGCCCATGTAGACCCGCTGGCGCTGGATCTCGCCGGTCTCCTTGATCAGGAGCTCGACGTTGACGTACAGGGGCCGGCTGAAGGTGAGGTCCTTGGTCCGGCACTCGAGCTCGGCGTACTTGGGCGCGCCGAATTCATAGTCCAGAAAATGGAGCTCCATCACCTTGCCGGTGAAGTCCTTGATCGGGCTGATCTCGTCGAACAGCTCCCGAAGGCCTTTGTCCACGAACCAATCGAACGACGTCAGCTGTAGTTCGATCAGGTTGGGAATTTCCAGGACCTCGGGGATCCGCGCGTACCGCACTCGAGGGGTGATCGCGGAAGCGCGAGAGGACTCAGCGACAGACAGCATGAACCGCTCCTTGACGGAGGAGATAGGGAAAGGCCGCGCTCACAGAAGGAGTAGGATACCGCGATTGTAGCGGGTGTCAAATGGGCGCGCCAGAAGAACCCCACAGCCCAGCCCGGCCGATGCCGCAGCCATCGCGGATTCGGCTCAGTGGGGCGGCTGCCCGCCCCACCGTCCGAAGAGAGATTACTTGATCTCGACTTTTGCGCCCTGCTCTTCGAGGGCGGCCTTGATCTTTGCGGCCTCGTCCTTGGTGACGCCTTCCTTGACCGGCTTGGGGAAGCCGTCGACCAGATCCTTGGCCTCCTTGAGGCCGAGACCGGTCAGCTCGCGGACGACCTTGATGACCGGGATCTTGTTCGGGCCGATCTCGGTGAGAATTGCGGCGAACTCGGTCTGCTCCTCGACCTCGGCTACCGCGGCAACCGGCGCGGCGGCGCCGACGGCGGCGGCGGCGACCGGAGCGGCGGCGACGACGCCGAACTTGTCCTCGAACGCCTTCTTGAAGTCGGCGAGCTCGAGAACGGTCATCGAGGCGAAGGCCTCGAGCAACTGGTCCTGAGTCAGCTTTGCCATTTCGTCAATTACTCCTCGTTTGCCAGGGGCGATGGAGCTCCGGGCGGGTGGTTTCGGAAGGGCGCGGGTTTACGCGCTCCAAGCTCAAGCTGCGCTTGAGCCCTTATCGGCGAGAGCCTGTACCAGACCGGAGATGTCCCGCAGCGGGGCGTCGAAGAGGCCGGCCATCGTGGACATCGGCGCGGAGATCGCGCCGGCCATCTGTGCAAGAAGAGCACTTCGACCGGGCAACTGCGAGAGCCGCACGACCCCGTTGGCGTCGAGGACGCGGGTGCCGAGAACGGCTCCCGTGACCTTGACCAGGCGGTAGGGCCGCACTGCGTCGAGGACTGCCTTGGCGGCAGCGGCCTCGTCGCCGCGAGCGAAGGCCACCGCGGTCGGACCCTCAAGTAGGAGACCCAGGGTCTCCATTCCGGCGTCGCGTGCGGCGATCTTCATCAGCCGGTTCTTGACGACGTGATACGTCACGTTCTGCTTGCGCAGCGACTTGCGGATCTCGCCGAGTTCGGAAACTCTGAGGCCGCGGTATTCGGAGACGATCATCGTTGTGCTGCCCCGAGCTTCCTCGGTCAGCTCCGCGACGGTCTCGCGCTTGGCCTCGGTAGGCATTGCCAACCTCCTTGGACTGCTACGCGCAGCCGGCGCGCGGCGGTGAGCGAATGCGGCTGCGGCCGCATTCGCTTTGCGAGAAACCTTCGGTTTCTCCTCGCTGCTTA
Source organism: Chloroflexota bacterium (assembly GCA_017881885.1). Taxonomy (GTDB): domain Bacteria; phylum Chloroflexota; class Limnocylindria; order Limnocylindrales; family CSP1-4; genus Fen-1039. Next base: position 3,023 of record JADGQJ010000044.1, on the reverse strand, counting down.
TGCGGCGTGTCGCCTGTGTTGAGCGGGCTGAGCCCACCAAACACAACGCCCCTGCGACGGTCTATCGCCACAGGGGCGCTCCCACCCACGCGGATGGAGGCTTGGTCCCTGCCTCGGCGTGGTGTCAGTCGCCGGAGGCGCGTGACCCGGGAGAATTGCGGGAGCAATTCTCCGTTTGCGAGAGGCGCCCGGCAGAGCCGCGCGATCCAGTCATCCGGTCAACGCCCCGACGCCGACGATTGAGCCCGATGGCCCACGCTGTCTGCGGCGGTCCGTCGTATTCGGTTACGTGGCGGCTGGCGCCTGCACGGCGTTTCGTCGCCCGGCGGGATCCACGCTTCCGTGGCCTCGCCTCATATATTGGCGGCCCAGCCCACCGGGCCGGCCGCGGATGCGGGTTGCGGCCTAGGAGGCGGCAGCGACCGCGAGCAGAGCTGGGATGTCGATCCGGATGCCGGGTCCCATCGTCGGGACGATCGTGAGCGTCCGCAGGTACTGGCCCTTGGCGCCGCTCGGGCGGGCGCGGTTGATCGCGTCTACCAGGGTCGCCAGGTTTTCTACCAGCTGCTGGGACTCGAAGCTCACTTTGCCGAACGGAACGTGAATGATGCCGCCCTTGTCTACCTTGAACTCGACGCGGCCGGCCTTGACTTCCTTGACTGCGCGCTCGAGGTCGAAGGTGATCGTGCCCGACTTGGGGTTCGGCATGAGGCCCTTGCGACCGAGGATGCGGCCGAGCTTGCCGACCATGCCCATTACGTCGGGGGCGGCCAGGGCGACGTCGAAGTCGGTCCAGCCAGCCTCGATCCTCTTCACCAGATCGTCGGCGCCGACCTCGTCCGCGCCGGCGCGAAGAGCCTCGAGGGCCTTCTCGCCCTGGGCGAAGACGACGACCCGGATCTTCTTGCCGGTGCCGTGGGGCAGAACGACGGTGCCGCGGACCATCTGGTCGGCGTGGCGCGGGTCGACACCAAGGCGGAGGTGCGCCTCGACGCTTGCGTCGAACGTCACGTAGCTGGTCTTGCGGGCAAGCTCGGCGGCCTCTTCCGGCGAATAGACCTTCGTGCGGTCCACGAGCTTGGCCGCTTCCTGATACTTCTTGCCGCGTTCTGCCATTTCGTTCTCCTCGTAACGGCCTACCGGCTTCCCGGTTCAGCCTCCCCCTGTGCGACGGGGTCTATCGCCGGTCACTCGACCGGATTGCCGGCATCTGTAGATCTACCACCATTCAGGAGAAATCGCTCCAGCTATTCTCCCAAGCTAACCGACCTCCCGGCCGATTAGCCGCCGACCACCTCGATGCCCATGCTCCGGGCGGTGCCTTCGATTTGGGCGACAGCACCGTCCATGTCCGTGGCGTTGAGGTCGGGCATCTTGATCGTTGCGATCTCGCGGATCTGGTCGCGGGTCACTTTGCCGACGGTCTCGCGGCCGGCGGTAGCCGCTCCCTTCTGAACTCCGGCGGCCTTGCGGAGGAGATCCGCGGCCGGCGGCGTCTTGAGGACAAAGGTGAACGAGCGATCCTCGAAGATCGTGATCTGGGCCGGGATCACCTGGCCGACCTTGTCGGCCGTCTTCTCGTTGTAAGACTTGGTGAACTCGACGATGTTGATGCCGTGCGGTCCGAGCGCCGTGCCGACGGGCGGCGCCGGCGTCGCCTTGCCGGCGTTGAGCTGAAGTGTGAGGACGATGCGGATCTTCTTGGCCACGGGGCTCGAGCTACCTTTCTAGTTGCTGCAACGGTGAGCGCCGTCCCGGCGCGTCGAGGCCAAGGCGGAGCCGAGGACGCGAGCGAGCGCACCCATGTGCGTGAGCGAGCGCCCGGAGGCGACAACGCCGGCATCGGCCGACTGGACGGTGCTCACAGCTTCTCGACCTGGAGGAAGTCGAGCTCGACCGGGGTTTCGCGGCCGAAGATGCTGACCAGCACCTTGACTTTGTTGCGTTCCGGGTTGACTTCGTCCACCGTGCCGATGAACTCGGCGAACGGACCGTCTGTGACCCGAACGTTCTGGCCCTTCGTGAAGGCGACCCGGTAGCGGGGCGTTTCCACACCCATCTGCCGGAGGATCTGCTTCACCTCGGCTTCGTCCAGCGGGATCGGCTCGCTTCGGACGCCGGGGATGTTCCCGCCGCCGACGAAGCTCGTGACACCCGGCGTGTTGCGGACCACGTACCACGAGTCCGGGTCGAGGATCATCTCGACGAGCACGTAGCCCGGATAGACCTTCTTCTGGACTGTGTGGCGCTGTCCCTGACGGATCTCGATCTCGTCTTCCATCGGAACGAGGACCTGGAAGATCTTGTCGTCCATGCCCATCGACTCGATGCGATGCTCGAGGTTCGCCTTGACTTTGTTCTCATAGCCGGAGTACGTGTGGATGACGTACCAGCGCTTCTCGGGAGGCCGAACGGCCTCGGCAGCCTGCTCCGTCTTCATGTTTGAGATCACCCGGCGTTGAAGTGTTTGGCAATCGCGCCAAAGATGACGTCGAAGAACGTGATGTACGAACCGACGATGAAGCTGATGGCCAGCACCAGGATGGTGAGGTTGCGGGCCTGCTCCGGTGTCGGCCAGTTCACCTTCTTCAATTCTTGCCACGCTTCGTAGAAGAAGCGGCGGATCCGTGACACGGGCTGCTCTCTAACTTGTTATCTGACGAAGCTGGCAGGCGCCGCGGGACTCGAACCCACAACCCCTGGTTTTGGAGACCAGTGCTCTGCCAATTGAGCTAGGCGCCTGCGATGTCCGCTTATTTGGCCTCGCGGTGAAGAGTATGCCGGCGCTCGCGAGGGCAGTACTTGCGGAGCTCGAGCCGGCCGGGATCGTTCTTCTTGTTCTTGCGCGTCGTGTAGGTGCGAATCTTGCACTCCGTGCAGGCCAGCTGAATGATCGGACGGGCGTCTACTTTAGCCATAGCAGTCTACTCGGTGATCGAGGTGACAGCCCCGGCGCCGACCGTTCGGCCACCTTCGCGGATGGCGAAGCGCTGGCCGACTTCGAGGGCGATCGGGGTGATGAG
>JADGQJ010000148.1 GCA_017881885.1 Chloroflexota bacterium | reverse complement strand
GACATCAATCCGTACGGCATCGCCGTCGTGCCCAAATCGATCGGGAATCTCGTCAAGGGCGACGTGCTGGTCAGCAACTTCAACAGCGGCGCCAACACTCAAGGAACCGGTACGACCATCGTCCAGATTTCGCCAAAGGGCGCGATGACCGTCTTTGCCACGGTCATGGCATCGGACGTGCCCAAATGTGTCGGCGGCGTAGGCCTGACGACGGCGCTGGTGGTGCTACGTAGCGGCTGGGTCGTTGTCGGTAGCCTCCCGACCGGCGACGGAACCCCTGCGACGGCGATGGCCGGTTGCCTCATCGTCTTGGACCGGACCGGTCACGTTGCCACCACCATTCAGGGCAGCATGATCAACGGGCCGTGGGACATGACGGCGTGGGACGGCGGCAGCAAAGCTGTCCTGTTCGTTTCCAATGTGCTGAACGGCACGGTCGCGGCGAACGGCAACGTGGTCCATCGTGGCACCGTCGTCCGCATCGACATCTCGGGCGCCAACTCCTCCATGCCGCACGTGACGTCTGAGCGCGTGATCGGTTCAGGCTTCCCGGAGAGGACCGACCCGGCCGCGCTGGTCATCGGCCCGACCGGCCTCGCCCTCGATGGCATGGGCAACCTGTATGTCGCGGACACCCTCGACAATCGCATCGCGGTCATTCCCCACGCCGCGACGCGGATGACGGCTTCCCACATGGGAACCACCGTATCGGCACACAACCACCTCAATCAGCCGCTTGGTCTGGCCATGGCCCCAAACGGCGACATCCTGACGGTCAACGCGGCCGACGGTAACGCGGTCGAGATCACCCCGGCCGGCCACCAGGTGGCGGTCAAGCTGCTCGACTCAGTCGGAGGTGGAACCCTCTTCGGACTTGCGGTCGCGCCCGGCGGCAAAGGGCTCTACTTCGTCGACGACGGCTCGAACAACCTGCAACTGCTGCACTAAGACAACCTGCAACTGCTGCACTAAGAGAAGCGTAACGCCTCAGGGGCGGGGTCCGGCCACAGCCGCGATCCCGCCCCTCTGTGTTCAGCGCCGTCCCGGCGACGGGCGGCTGACTCTCAACGGGGCTGACCGCCGGGCGCGATGAGGCCGTACCGGGCGACGAGGTCCGGAACCTCCGACAGATCGAACGCGAGACCAAAGCGTCCGGCGATCGCGCCCATGGTCGACGGGTCGGGAAGCCCGCCGGCCGCCGCAACCGCCTCTGCCAGCTCGACGAAGTACTTCTCGAACCCCGCGGGGCTGATGATCTCGATCATGCGAGCCGGCGTGCTGCCGGCGTTCCACATGGAGTGGAGCTCGCCGCGCGGCTTGACGATGTAGCCTCCGGCCGCGAGCGTGACTTCCTTGCCGTTTGACCGGAAGCCGATGTCGCCCATGACGACGTACGAGATCTCGTCCTCGAGCGTGTGCGTGTGCGGCGGGACGAGGGCACCCGGCGAGAAGACGTGTTCCACGATCGAGATCGAACCCGTCTCGGCGGAGGAGAGACGCGTCGTCGCCGTCAGGCCGGGGATGAGCGGGGCATCCGGGCGATTGGGTTCGACTACTGCGAGATGTGCGCTGGCCAACGTGAGCATGAGACGCCTCCTGGAAGTTCGTGAGTCAGTGGTGTATCGTGAACGCGACGATCCTCACCCCCGAATGGCGCCCTGTCAATGGCTGAACACAACCGTCTCACGAAAGCACATAGGACGTATCGCCTGCGTGCCCGCGCAGCCGGCATGGACCGGACGCGCGAGCGGATCACGCGCGCCGCTGTGGAGCTGCACGGGACGATCGGGCCGGCCGCAACGACGATGAGCGCCGTGGCCGAGCTCGCCGGGGTCACGAGGGCGACCCTCTACCGCCACTATCCGAACGAGGAGGCATTGTTCAAGGCGTGTAGCTCAGACTGGCTTGCCGCGAACCCCCGCCCGGATCCTGCGGGCTGGGCCGCAATCGCCGATCCGGTTCGCCGGCTCGGCGCGGCACTCGACGAGCTCTACTCCTACTACCGCTCGACGGAGCGGATGCGATCGAACCTTCTCCGCGACATCGCGGTGATCCCTGAGATGTTCCGCCCGGGCATCCTCGCGTTTCCGACTGCCACGGTCGAGGTCCTGGAGACCGGCTGGCCGGGACCGTCGCGGGCGGGCTTGCGACATGCAGCCATCGGGCATGCAGTCGGCTTCGAGACGTGGCGATCGCTTGCCGCGGAGGGTTTGACGGACGCGCAGGCCGCAGAGCTGATGGTCCGGTTCGTCACATCGATTGGACCGGCGGACGAGACGAGCTAACCGTGGCCGTTACGCTCTTCTGGGCGCTCTCTTCTGGGCGCGCTCTCCTGACGCAGACCATCAAATCGAAACGAGTCCCCGGTGAACGACAGACCGCATGTCTACGCCGCCCTCGGCAGCGAACCGATCCGCACGATCGGGCGCCCATGAGCGAGCCGACCCTGAGTGGCCCCTCCACCTCGGCCCCGCAGTGCACGCGCTGTGCAGTTGCGATCCCACTCGATGGAACCGATGTCGAGGCGCGGCGCGCCGAGGCAGCCGGATGGCACGAGTTCCACAGTCTGGTCGATCAGCTGACAGTCTCCGAGGCCAACGAACCTGGGTACTTCAGTGAAGGCTGGAGTGTTTGCGACGTAGTCGGCCACGTGGGCGCGTGGATGGCGCAAGCCGGCCAGATGTTCGAGCAGATGGGTGCAGGAACCTACGTCGAGGGCGAACTCGATGTCGATGAGGCCAACGCCCGCTTCCTCGAGATGATGCGCGGCATACCTTTCGAGACGGTTCACACTCAGGCTTGGGCGGCCCGCTGGTGGATGCTGCGCGTCTGGTCGAGACTCCCCGAACCGACAGCGTCGAACAGTCGATGGCTGGCCACGGCCGGCGGCGAGCACTACGCCGAGCACCTGCCGCGGCTCCACGTTTGGACCCAGGAACTGATCGCTCGTCGCCCCAAGAAGCCGAGCCCGGGAAAGGAATAGGTCGCCGATGTCCAAGCAACCTGAGATCGATCCCTCGGTGCCGCCGAGCGGGCCGGGCTGCGTCGAGTGCGAGGCGACCGGAGGTTGGTGGTTCCATCTGCGCCGCTGCGCCCAGTGCGGCCATGTCGGCTGCTGCGACTCGTCGCCGTCCCAGCACGCCAGCCGCCACGCGCGGGACATCGGTCATCCGATCGTCCAGAGCTATGAGCCGGGCGAGGATTGGTTCTGGAACTTCGCGACCGAGGAAGACCTCGACGGGCCCGAACTTGCGCCGCCGGTGCACCACCCGCTCAACCAGCCCGCGCCCGGACCGGCCGGCCGCGTCCCGAAGGATTGGGAGCACCACCTGCACTGAGACTCGGTGCCGCGGCTGACTATTTGCCGCCGCGATCGGCGTCTACTACGGAGTCGGGGCTGGCGTGGGATCCGGGGTGGGCGTGGGAGTCGGAGTCGGGGTTGGCGTGGGAGTCGGGGTCGGGGTTGGCGTGGGAGTCGGAGTCGGAGTTGGCGTCGGAGTCGGAGTTGGCGTCGGAGTCGGGGTTGGCGTGGGAGTTGGGGTCCGTTTGGGAGTCGGGCCCGGCTTCGGACTGCCGGTCGGGTTCGGGTGTGATGTGGGGCCGGAGGTCTTCGACGGCCCGGCCGAAGGCATCGGCATGGGCGTGCCGAGCGCGGTCGGGTCCGCGGTCGAATCAACCGACGGGCTTCCAAACGCGGCTCCGGCTTCGACGACTCCGGTCGCGTGGGGTGTGGGTATCGTGCCGATCGAACCCAGGGCAACCGCCTTCGAGCCGCCGCTACCGGCCGACACTGCCATCACGACGTAGCCCCCTCCGAAAACCAGGAGCGCCAGCGCGGCCGCGACTGCGATCTTCTTTCCCACGCCACGGCCCCGGGCACGGCCCGGAGGCCGCCGCAGCGAGACGTCGGGCAGCAGGACGATCGCGGCTTCTCGCGGAAGAGTCGCCGGAGGCGTCGCCGAAGCGGGCGGGACCGAGGCGGGCAGGACCGAGGCTGGCTGGAAGGCCGCGAGCATCGCCGAGACGGGCGAGGCCGAGACCGGCACGATTGCGACCGCCGCGGCCGCCAGCGGCGGCGCCGTCTCGACCTGCGGAGAGGGGACCGCAGCGACCCGTGCCCCAAGCGAGCACGCCCGGCAAGTGCGACTGGGGCCGTGCCAGCAGTCTTCGCATACGAACTGGCGACACGACCGGCAGAGATCGAACCCCTGGACAAACGCCCGATAAGCCGCGTCTTGCGCCGCGGTCACGATCTGCAGGCGGGCCTGAGCGCGACCTGTCTCAAGGCTCTTGTGGAGTCGGACTGATTGACCGAGCCCCATTTGGATCGCGCGGAACGAGCCGACCAGGCCGAGTGGGGCCTCCGGCGGCGGAACGTATCGCTTGTGGCACCGCTCGCACTCGTCGACGAGAGCGAGCGACTCGGAGGACGCGACCATTGATTCGCCTCGGTCGGCGGCACACGAAGAACGTCAACTGACGACGGGATGATCGAACGATCAATTCGATCGTCCCAACGCTACCCCCCGGGCACCGAATGCCAGCGGAGGCTTGCGCCTAGTGAGACTACGAATCAGACCTGCGGCTGTCTATACGACGATAGTCGTCCACCGGAACGGGAGTAAGTCATCGGCGGCAGCCGTTCGGTGGCGCTCGTGGGCGCCACACTCAGGACAGGGAGTGACATGGCTGAAGTGCTGCTATTCCACCACGCGCAAGGGCAGACGACGGGGTTTCACGCCTTCGCCGACGAACTGCGACGAGCAGGGCACACCGTCCACACGCCCGACCTCTTCGACGGCCGCACCTTCGACAGCATCGATGCGGGCATGGCGTACGCCGAGGAGATCGGGTTCCCCGGCGAGGTCATCGAGCGCGGGGTTCGCGCGGCGGAGGTCCTCCCGGCGGAGCTTGTCTATGCGGGGTTCTCGCTCGGGGTGCTGCCGGCGCAGAAGCTCGCGCAGACCCGCGCCGGGGCTCGCGGCGCGCTGCTCTTCTACTCATGCGTGCCGACGTCGGCGTTCGGGTCCGCGTGGCCGGCGGGCGTGCCGGTCCAGATCCACGGCATGGACGCCGACCCGATCTTTGTGGACGAGGGCGACATCGACGCCGCCCGCGCAATCGTCGAGTCGGCAGCAGATGCGGAACTCTTCCTGTACCCCGGCGACCAGCACTATTTCGCCGACTCCAGCCTGCCGTCGTACCGTGCCGGCGCCGCGGAGCTCCTTCGAAAGCGAGTGCTCGAGTTTCTCGCGACCCGCTGACCTGGCGTCTGGTTATCCGCCCGCGGGGCTTCGGACCGGGGATCTGTGAGTCAGACCACCGTGGCGGCGTCGCGATGGTCACTCCGGTCGCCGGATCTAGGCCGACTTGACGGCTGCCAGCTCTCTGCGTGCCCGCGCGATCGGCGGCCCGACCAGGCGAGCAAACTCATCGCGAATGACTTCGTAGCACTCGCACGCCGCGCCCTCGAGCCCGACGCGATCGACGATCTCGACCGAACCCCGGCGGTAGACGATCAATTCTTGCTGACACAAGTGCGACACCACGGCAGACAGGGTCTGACGGCGCACGCCGAGCATGAATGCCAGGAACTCATGGGTCATGGTCAGCTCGTCCTTTGGCACGCGGTCGTCCATTTCGAGCAGCCAGCGAGCCGCCCGAGCCTCCACGGCGTGAAAGCGCTCGCAGCCGATGATCTGGGCGCGAATCTCAAGAACGGCCTGGGTGTACCCGTGCAGGACGGTGAGCAGCGGTGCATTCCGGGCGACTTCGGCCCGGAACTCCGCAGCCCTCATGCGCAGGAACGTTCCCGGGGCCTGGCAAATCACCTCCATCGGAAAGGTGACGCCGCCCAGGTATACGGCGAGACCAACCATGCCGTCACTACCGACAAGGTTGACTGACACTGCCGAGCCGTTGCGCATCTGCTGGATCACAGACAGAACCCCGGTCTCCGGGAAGTAGACATGCCGGATCGGCTTGTCCGGCGCCATGACTCGGGCGTGAAGCTCCAGCTCGACCGACTCGAATCTTTCCCGCAACTGCGCTTCGGCAGCCGGGTCTGCGGCGCGCAGCGCTGCAAGGAGACGGTTTCGGGCCGGGAGTGAGTCCCCCATCGCTCGGGATCCTTTCCGCGCTGCCGGCCACGTAAGCCCCGCAGCCACATCGCGATGGACAGATTGTCGCGCCATTCTTTGCCTAGGACAAGGGTTCGCTCCGGATGACTCGAGGATTCGCCCACGTGGTGGGACTTGATC
>JADGQJ010000043.1 GCA_017881885.1 Chloroflexota bacterium | reverse complement strand
GCAACAGAAATGCCCAGAGGAACCGCGACCCCGCATCGTTCGGCCGATCCGAGAATCGGTCGAGTCGTTCGGTCTTTCGTGGCCCCTCCGGGCAAGAACGAATCTAGTCCGCGCGCACGCCCGTGCCAACCGGCTTATCCACGTTTCGGGAAGTTCGTGGCGGCGAGCGGGGGAGCTATCCACGCCTCGCGCACACTCGTGGGGCTCGGCCCGCTCCCCTACCGAAGGGTCCTAGAACGGCCGTTCGGCCGGTTGCTCGGGCGCCTCGGACGGCAGCGCGCGCCGGCGCCGGTGCAAGTTCTTGAACCGCAACCCCAGAACCAGAAGGAGTGCCTCCGAGAAGATGGCCATGCTCATCTTCGACTTCCCGGCGCGACGTTCCTCGAAGGTGATCGGAGTCTCGACGATTCGAGCGCCCGCCAGTCGGGCCTGGAAGGTCGTCTCGATCTGGAAGGCGTAGCCGCCGGCATGGAGTCGATCGAGGTCGATGGCGCGGAGCACCGGGGCGCTGAAGGCCTTGTAGCCGCCCGTGAGATCGCGATACGGCATCAGGAGCACGACGCCGGCGAAGACGCTGCCGCCGCGGCTGACGATGCGGCGCAAGATGTTCCAGCGCGGGATCTGGCCGCCCTTCACATAGCGCGACCCGAGGACCAGGTCGGCCCTGCCGGCAGCCAGAGGCTCGAGCAGCGACGGTAGGAACCGCACGGGGTGGCTGAAGTCGGCATCTACCTGGACGACGACGTCGGCTCCGCGCGCCAGGACGTCGCGGTAGGCGGCCACGTACGCGCGGCCGAGCCCCTGCTTGGACTGGCGGTGCAGGACGGCGATCTGCGGCAGCTTGCGGGCCAGCTCATCGGCCAGCGATCCCGTTCCGTCCGGAGAGCCGTCGTCGACGATGAGGATGTTCGCCTGGGGGACCGTCGCGAGGATCGCCTCTGTAATCGGGCCGACGTTCTCACGCTCGTTGTAAGTGGGAACGATGATCCAGACGCGAGGGCTGCCGTGCGAAGTGGCTGTGGGCGCGGCTGCGATCGGATGCGGCGGCGGGGCGGACGGCATAGACTTCCTGGCTGCGAAGACGGGGTCGCGGCCGAGGATACCCTCTCTCTCCCCTACCCTGCTGGCTGAGCGGCCCGAGGGCCGGCCCGCCTGGGCGCCGGACACAAAGAAGTGCCCAGAGGAACCATTTCGATCGGACTGCGGTCCCGCGTGTACTGGCCGCTTTGTCCATCGCGAACAGGAGATCTTGCGACCTCTCGCTCAAACGGCGAACTGCGCTCCGGCCACTGCCGGAACTGCCACCGGCTCCTCTACATCGAGACTTCCGCGACAGACGTTCTGCGATCAGGACCAGGAACCCTTGCGAGTCCAAGATCTTTCACGTAGATCGTTCACCGTTTCTATCAAGATCGCTGAGTCGGTGTCGATCTCGCTGGCCCCTCCGGGCAAGACAAAGAATATGTCGGGCCCCACTCCGGGAGAAGGGGCTTATCCACCACTTTTGGCGGCGGACGAGCCAGTTTTGCGAGTTGTCCACTTCCCGCCAACACGGGTAGGAGCCCCCGGCGTCACGCTGCCAGGCGGTAGAGAACGGGTGTTCTAGTGCTCCCCTACTCCACCGTGTGGCGGCCGAGAGTGCTCCGGGGCCGTCCGAGCGCGCTCAGGCGTCGTCGGCGGCGGTGTCGCCCTCTCGGAGCGACTCGCGATATCGAGCTGCGACGACCTCGAGCTCGCCGGCCAGCGGGGGGCTGACCCGGCCCTTGACGCGAACGTCGCTGTTCCGATAGTCGAGCTCCACGGTGCCGCGCTCACGGATGCGGGCGATCAGCTCGCCGGCGCGGTATGGGATCGCGACGTCCACGTCCACCCAGAGCGAGGCGAGCAGGGCGGAGAGCTCGGCTTTGAGGGTTTCGAGGCCGTAGCCGGTGACGGCGGAGATCAGAACCGTGCCCGAGATCGCCGGAGCGGGGGTATTGCCGTCGCGAGCGGCGGCCTCGATCAGATCGGCCTTGTTGAACGCGACCAAGCGCGGCTTGTCGCCGGCGCCCAGCTCTTCGAGCACGGTCTGGACCGTGGCCCGGTGCTCGGCGAAGTGGCGGTCCGAGGCGTCGACGATCTCGAGCAGGACGTCGGCGCGCGTGACCTCCTCGAGGGTGGCGCGGAACGCGTCTACGAGCTGGTGGGGCAGCTTGTGGATGAAACCCACTGTGTCGGTCACGATCGCCGTCTGGCCTTCGCCGAGCTTGACCTGGCGCGACGTCGGATCGACTGTGGCGAACAGCCGGTCTTCGGCCTTCACGACGACCTGGCCGACCAGCGAGTTCAGCAGCGTCGACTTGCCGGCGTTGGTGTAGCCCACGATGGCGACCGTCGGGATGAGCCGCCGGTCACGGGCGCGTCCCGCAGTGCGGCGCTGTTCGGCGACCTGCTCGACCCGCTCCTTGAGCTTCTTGATACGGTCGCGGACGAGCCGCTTGTCGGTCTCCAGCTGCGACTCGCCGGGGCCTCGGGTGCCGATGCCGCCGCCGGTTCGCGAAAGGTGCGTCCACAACCGAGTCAGGCGCGGGAGCTGGTATTCGAGCTGGGCCAACTCCACCTGGAGGCGGCCCTCGTGCGTCTGGGCATGCAGCGCGAAGATGTCGAGGATGAGGCGCGAGCGGTCGATCACCTTGGCGTTGACGGCTTCTTCGAGCGCGCGCTGCTGGGCCGGCGAGAGTTCGTCGTCGGCGATCACGATCGTGTAGGCGGTCTCCGACTTGGCGGCGACCAGCTCGTCGACCTTGCCCTTGCCGACGTACCAGTTGGGGTCGACATGGCGCCGGTTCTGCCACTCCGCGCCCACGACCTCGGCGCCGGCCGTGTCGGCCAGGCTGGCGAGCTCAGTTATCGATTCCTCGGCGGTCCAGCCCGGATCGTCCCCGGTGTCGACGGCAACGAGAAACGCCCGCTCTTTGGGCGTGTTCAGATCGATCATGTCTTTGGTCATCACCGGCCAGGATAGCCGAACCGGCGGTTTTGGCCGGTGCTAGAGGGCGAGGTATTCCAGCGCCGCGGTCAGGGCTTGGGCGGTCGGCAACTCGCGCGTGGCGTCGAACCAGCAGATGTCGGGTTCGCGGCGGAACCAGGTGGCCTGATGGCGGGCCAGCAGGACGTTGCGGCGGGCGTCCTCGGCGATCGCCTCTTCGCGGGTGAGGCGGCCGGCGATCAACGCCAGGCTCTCGGCATAGCCGATCCCCGAAAAGCTCGGCGAGGTCGGATCGAAGCGGGCGACGAGCGTCTGCGTCTCCTCTACCAGGCCGGCGTCGAACTGCGCCTGGGCTCGCGCCCGGATGCGCTCGCGCAGGGCCGGCGGCTCCACGGCCAGACCCAGCCACAGGAGCGGGCGGCCGTAGCCACGAGGCTCGGGGAGTGGCGCGTCTCCCTGCAGCCGGGCGATCTCGAGGGATCTCACAACGCGGCGCGGATTATGCAGGTCGATGGCGGCGGATCGGGTCGGCGCCAGAGTGCGCAGCTCGCGAACGAGCGTCGGCAATCCTTGGGCTGCGAGCAGCTCGTCCACGGACGCGCGGACGTCCGGGTCCCATGGCAGCTCGTCGACGGCCAGGCCGCGCGCCACGGAACGGAGATAGAAGCCCGTGCCGCCGACCAACAGCGCGACGGCGCCGCGTTCGGTGATGCCCGCCAGCGCCTCCCGAGCGTGAGCGGCGTATTCGGCGACGCTGAACGGCTTATCCGGATCCACGAGGTCCAGGCCGTGATGAGGTACGCGGGCGCGCTCTTCCACCGTGACCTTGGCCGTGCCGATGTCCATGCCTCGGTAGACCTGGCGCGAGTCGGCGGAGACGATCTCAGCGGCGATTCCGTGCGCGGCCAGCTCTTCAGCCAGGGCCAGCGACAGGGAAGTCTTGCCGCTCGCGGTGGTCCCGGCCACAACGATGAGCGGCGGAAGCCCGTCAGGCGAGGACATCGGGCTCGCCGGGCGCCTCGACCAGGTGGCCGCGCAGCGCGAACGGGCCCGCATGCTCGATGTGGACCCTTACCGGCTGGCCGACCAGCGCCGGATCGCCGGCGAGGTGGACGAGCTTGTTGTGGCGCGTCCGGCCGGCCATCGCGACGCTCCCCTCCCCCGCCGAACCGTACATTTGCGGAACGGCCGACACGGGCTCGTTGGTGGCTTCGACGTCCAGGGCGTCGGCGTCGTCGGGGTCGAGATGGCGGCGGGGCGGCGTGATCCGCTCGACGAGCACCTCGACGTCGCGTCCGAGCCATTCGCGGTTGCGCTCCAGCCCGATCGACTCCTGGCGCGCGAGCAGTTCGTTGAGGCGGCGCCGCTTCACGGCGGCGGGCACGTCGTCGGCCATCCGTAACGCCGGCGTTCCGGGGCGAGGCGAGTAGGCCGCGGCAAAGACCGTGTCGTACTGCAGCTCCTCGAGAACCTCCAGCGTGGCCTGAAACTGGCCTTCGGTCTCGCCGCAGAAGCCAACGATGACGTCCGTGGATACCGAGATCCCGGGCACGGCGTCGCGTATCCGCGCAAGCCGCTCGCGGTAGTGCTCGACGGTGTACTGGCGCCCCATCCGCTGGAGCATCTCGTCGTCGCCCGACTGGATCGGCAGGTGGAGGTTCTCGCAGACGCTCGGGCATTCGGCCATCGCCTCGATCAGCCGATCCGACAGATCCCACGGATGCGAGGTGATGAACCGCAGCCGCCGAATCGCGGGCAGTCCGTCCGCACCACGAATCGCGTCGATCGAGCGCAGCAGCTCGGCAAGATCGGGCCGGCCCTGGAGATCGAGTTTGCGCCCGCTCGAGCGTTCGGTGCAGATATGTTCGAAGCGCTCTTCCGGCGGCAGATCGTGGCCGTAGCTGTTGACGTTCTGGCCGAGAAGCGTCAACTCCTGGAACCCGGCCGCGGCGATGTCGCGAGCCTCCGCCAGGATGTCGTCGAACGGTCGGCTGCGCTCCGGCCCGCGCGAGAACGGGACGATGCAGTAGGTGCAGGTCTTGTCGCAGCCGTAGACGATCGGCAGCCACGCCGAGACCGACGACGAGCGGGCGACGCGGCCTTCAGACAGGGCGGTGGCCCGGTTGGGCGCCAGGTGATCCGCGGCGCTCACGGGCCGCCCGGAGACGACGGTCGTGGCGGCGGTCGCGGTCATCTTGAGCCCGACCGGAGCCTGGGCGGAGACGAGCGCCAGACGGAGCGCAAGCTCGGGCTCCTCGTCGGGTCGCAGGAACATGTCCACCGCTGGGAAGCGACGCGCCAGGCCGGACCGTTCGGACTCGCGGACGCCGCAGCCGGTCAGCACGACCCGCAGGCCCGGCTTCGCCACCTTGAGCTCGGCGAGCCGGCCCTGGCGGCCGATGACCTTCGCTTCGGCATGCTCGCGGACGGCGCAGGTGTTGATCACGATGAGGTCGGCCAGCGCCATCGAGGGTGCACGCTCGCAGCCGACCGCGAGCAGCTGGCCGGCCATCTCTTCGGAGTCGCTCTGGTTCATCTGGCAGCCGAGGGTCCAGATGAAGAAGCTGGGCGTCTCGTGCGCGCCGGGCCGGAACTCCGACACGGCCGGATCCACGGCAGGCGGCTCAGCCGTTCGCGGCATGTCGATGTGACCAAGCGGAAGCGGCGCGAGGACCCCCGGCGGCCGCAGCGTCACGTGGGCGAGCCCTCGGTGAGGATCGTCAGGCGGCGGCGGCCGAGCAATGCGAAGAGGTTCGTGGCGTCCTCGTCGGGTACGAACAGAACGGCGTGCGCCTCAGCATACGTCTCCGCGTCGCCGTGGTAGTCGCTTCCGCCGGTCTGTACCAGGCGAAGCTCGCGCGCCACCACGCCCAGATCGGCCACGGTGGCGCGGTCGAAATGGCGGTAATGCACCTCCAACCCGCCGAGGCCCGAGGCCACCAACTCTTCGACGAGCTCGCGGCGTTCGTACGCGTCGGCAAAGTGCGCCAGCGAGGGCAGCCCCCCGGCCGCACGCACTGCCGAGATTGCCTCCACGGGGCCGAGGCCCTCTCGAGGCACGTACGCCGGCTTGCCGCGCACCAGGAGGCGCTGCATCGCGTCGTCGACGCTGGAGGCGAAGTGCGCCGCGACGAGGCAGCGGGCGATCTGCGGCCGGCCGAGGGAAGCTCCGGACACGGCGCCCCGGCCTGCCAGCATCTCGTCGACCTGGGCGTCGACTGGATACCCGAGCTGTCGCAGGCGGTCGACTATGCGATTGAAGCGCGTCAGGCGAAAGCCGCGCTGGCGTTCGAGCGTGCCTTCGAAGACTTCGTCGTTGATATCGACGCCGAGACCGAGGATGTGCAGCTCGCCTTCCCAGAGATGCGGGACGCCCTTCGCGACGCTGTTGATCTCGACGGCTGGAAGCAGTTCCAGCGGCAGCGGCGGCCGGCCTGGGCCCGTCAGCTCGCGAACGCCGGCCAGGGTGTCATGGTCGGAAAGTGCGAGAACCTGGACGCCGGCGGCTGCGGCGGCGGTGACCAGCTCGAGCGGCTCCAGAACGCCGTCGGAGCGGCAACTGTGCGTGTGCAGGTCGACGCGCGACGGATATGGCGGGACCACCGGGTCGCCATGAGTGGAGCGGTAGGCCTTCGAGCGGTGGCGGAAAGACCTGGGGTCGGATTTGAGGCCGTCGCCGCGTCCGGGATCCGGCCGGCGGGCCAGGCCGCCGAACTGCCGGCTATCGGCACCGGCCGGCAGCCGTCGATCGAACGACACGCTAGACCTCGACGATTCGCTGGATCCGCTCGATCGCGAGCGCTCGCCCGGTGTCCGGATCGACGTCGATCTGGCAGGCGTTGAAGACGACCGGCCCCGTGCCCACCTCGAAGCGCGTAGGCAGGCCGTTGAGGAAGCGTGGGATCACGGTCGCGGGATCGAAGCCGATGACGCTGTGGACGGGCCCACACATACCCAGGTCCGATTGGTAGGCCGTACCCTTTGGCATGATCCGCTCGTCGGCCGTGGGAACGTGTGTGTGCGTTCCGACGACCGCGCTGGCTCGGCCGTCCAGGTAGATACCGAAGGCGTTCTTCTCGCTCGTCAGCTCGCAGTGGAAGTCCACCACGCGCACCGGCGGCAACGGCTCTGAGGCTTCGTCGATCAGGCGATCGAAGTCGGTGAAGGGGTTCTCGATGGGCGTCATGTATGTCCGGCCCTGGAAGTTGAGGACGGCCACGTCGGTACCGTCGGCGGCGTGGAAGATGCCCCAGCCGCGACCGGGCACGCCGTCGGTCCCGTAGTTGTGCGGCCGCAGGATGCGCTCGTCGTGTTCGAGCTGCTCGTACATCTCGCGCTTGTCCCAGACGTGATTGCCGGACGTGATGACGTCGATGCCGGTCTTGAACATGGCGTCGGCGGTGGAGACGGTCAGGCCCATCCCACCGGCCACGTTCTCGCCGTTGGCGGTCACGAGAGCGATGTCGCGCTCATGACGGAGCTCCGGCAGCAGAGCCTCCACGGCCAGCCGGCCGGGCTTGCCGATCAGATCGCCGATCATGAGGATGCGGCAGGCGCGCCGGCCTGCGGGCGTTAGAGGCGGGCCGGCGGAGGCGGACACGGCGGCTACTTGGCGTACTCGACGGACCGCGTCTCGCGGATGACCGTCACCTTGATCTGGCCCGGGTACGTGAGACTCGCCTCGATCTTCTTCACGACATCGCGGGCAAGCCGGGTCGCCGAAACATCGTCGATCTGCTCCGGTCGAACGAGGATCCGAACCTCACGCCCGGCCTGGACGGCGAAGCTCTTCTCCACTCCTTCGAAGCTCTCGGCGATGGCCTGCAGATCCTCGAGGCGCCTGACGTAGGTCTCCATCGACTCGCCGCGGGCGCCCGGCCGGGACGCGCTGATGGCATCCGCGACCTGGACGATCGGGGCTTCCATCGAGGCATACTCGACTTCCTGGTGATGGGCCGCAATTGCGTTCACGACCTTGGGCGAGAGATTGTGGCGTACCGCTATCGCCGCGCCGATTTGCGCATGCGGACCCTCGACCTCGTGGTCGACGGCCTTGCCGAGGTCATGCAAGAGCCCGCCGACCTTGGCGGCCTGTACGTCCAGGCCCAACTCGGCCGCGATCATTGCCGACAGCCGGCTGGTTTCGACCGAGTGGACGAGCACGTTCTGGCCGTAGCTGGTGCGGTACTTGAGGCGGCCCAGAAGCTTGACGATCTCGGCCGGGAGCGCCGGAATGCCGGCGTCGTAGATTGCCTGCTCGCCGGCCTGCCGCATCACGAGATCGACCTCGGCGCGGGCCTTGGCAACGACCTCCTCGATTCGTCCGGGGTGAATCCGGCCGTCCATCATCAGCTTGGTGAGTGCCAGACGAGCGATTTCGCGGCGGACCGGGTCGAAGGCGCTAATGACGACCGTTTCGGGGGTGTCGTCGATGATCAGGTCGACGCCGGTGGCCTGTTCGAGGGCGCGGATGTTGCGACCCTCGCGGCCGATGATGCGGCCCTTCATCTCGTCGTTGGGCAGGTGGACGGAACTGACCGTGTGCTCGGCGGTGTGATCGGCGGCAATGCGCTGCATTGTCGAGATGACGATCTCGCGGGCGCGGTCTTCCGCCTCGTCGCGGGCGGCTCGTTCGATCGCCTTGCCGATGCGGACGCCGTCGCGCTCGGCCTCGTCGCGGACCGCCTCCAGCAGCTGGGCTTTGGCGTCCTCGGCAGTCATGCCGCTGACGCGTTCCAGGGCCGCTACGTGCTCCTGCTGGGCCTCTGCGACCTGCTGGCGGCTGCTCTCCAGTTCGCGCTCGCGGTCCAGCAGTTTGCGGTCGCGCTGCTCGAGCATGTCGGACCGAAGGTCGAGCTGCTCGTCGCGCGCAAGCAGGCGGGTCTCGAGGCCGGACAGCTCGCCTCGTTTGGCTCGGGCTTCGTCCTCTGCCTCACGCGACAGCCGCAGCTTCTCGTCCTTGGCTTCGAGGATCAGTTCTTTCTGTTGCGCGCGCGCTTCCGCGACGATGCGTGCGGCTTTGTCCTGGGCGCTCTTGATGGCCTGATTGGCGAACTGGCCGCGAGCCAGGAAGCCGACGACCACGCCCACAGCAAGGGCGACCACAGCGGCTGTGGCCACGAGGGCGGATTCCATATGAACTTGCCTCCCGTCCGGCCGATGACGGGGCCGGAGGTACGTGAAAGATTCTTAGGGCGGACCGAGCCGGTCTGGACCCACTCCCGGGTGCCACCGGATCGAGCCGCATTGTCAATGATTCGAGCTGACGTCGCCGGAATTGGACACCGCCAACGACGCGTTGTTCGTCTCGCGCGTAGTCTACGGCGCAAACCGAAAACCGGCCACGCGGTCCCGTCGCTCAGGCCTGTTGTTTCGAGTGGCGTTCCCGGCAGGATTGGAAGGTCAGTCGGCCTCGGATGTCGCGTCGTCCGCCGCTTCCTGCGCGGCGACTAGAAAGCGGTTCGTGGCCTCGCGGCAGACCTCAGGATCGAACCCGTTGCGGGCCAGCAGGGCGTACGCCTTCTGCCGGCGCTCGCGCGGCTGCGAGATCCGGGCCAGCGCGCCGGCGCGCTTCGCGAGCAGGCGGGCGGCCGCGACCATG
This sequence comes from Chloroflexota bacterium, assembly GCA_017881885.1. GTDB lineage: Bacteria > Chloroflexota > Limnocylindria > Limnocylindrales > CSP1-4 > Fen-1039. The sequence continues at coordinate 6,610 of JADGQJ010000043.1, read as the reverse complement.
TCGGGGCTCTCGGCCTCCTCGTCCTGATCGCCGCTCTCGCCGACGACGACACCGCCGAGTCCACGACCGGCACCACTGGACCTTCCGGCTCGCCTCTCGTCGAGAACCTCCGCCGCAAGCTCGCGGTCGATCCCCTTGAGGGTCAGCTCGCGGCGGAGCGCCATCTCACTGCGCGGCCTCGCGCGGTCGCGCGACTCGACCCACATTCGGGCGAAGACGGCGTCGTCGAGCATGCCGAGCGTAGTCAGACGGTCCACGGCCGCCGCGACGAGCTCGTGCTGGTATCCGGCCTGCGTGAGATGGCGCCGCACCTCGTCGACGGAGCGCGAGCGGACCTCGAGAAAGCGGGCGGCGGCGTTGAGGACGACGTCTGGGTCGTCTATCCCAGCGCGCCGCTCACGACGTTCGCGGAACGACTCGCGAGGTCTTTGCTCGGGGGTGCGGCGCATGGCCGGCTATTCGGCTTCCTCGATGCCCTCCACCGGCAGGGTCACCTCGGACATCTTGGACCGGATTTGCTTCTCGATCTCGGCGGCGATGTCGGGGTTGGCCTTGAGGAACTCCTTGGCTGCTTCGCGCCCCTGGCCCAGACGTACTTCGCCGAAGTTGAACCATGCCCCGGTCTTCGCTACGAGGCTCATGGCCGTGCCGACGTCCAGGAGGCCGCCCTCCTTGGAGATCCCGGTGCCGAACATGATGTCGAACTCGGCGGCCTTGAACGGCGCCGCGACCTTGTTCTTGACGACCTTGACCTTGACGCGGTTGCCGACGGAGTCCGTGCCCGACTTGATTGTCTCGATGCGGCGGATGTCGAGCCGGACGCTGGCGTAGAACTTGAGAGCGCGGCCACCGGGAGTGACCTCGGGGTTGCCGAACATCACGCCGATTTTCTCGCGCAGCTGGTTCGTGAAGACGAGGCTCGTGTTCGAGCGGCTGACCACGCCGGCGAGCTTGCGCAGCGCCTGGCTCATCAGGCGGGCTTGGATGCCCACGAACGAGTCGCCGATCTCGCCTTCGATCTCGGCCTTGGGGACGAGGGCCGCTACCGAGTCCAGTACCACGCAGTCCACTCCGCCGGAGCGGATCAGCGTCTCGGTGATCTGGAGGGCGTCCTCGCCGGTGTCGGGCTGGCTGACGAGCAGCTCGTCGACGTTCACGCCGCAGGCGCGGGCGTAGCCCGGATCCAGAGCATGCTCGACGTCGATGAAGGCGACGACGCCGCCTTTGCGCTGTGCTTCGGCCAGGATGTGCTGGCAGAGCGTCGTCTTGCCCGAAGACTCGGGACCGAAGATCTCGGTCATGCGGCCGCGCGGGATCCCACCCACGCCGAGCGCGAGATCGAGGGCGATGGAACCCGTCGGAATCACGTCGACGACCTGCCGTTCGGCGGAACCGAGGCGCATGATCGAGCCACGCCCGAACTGCTTCTCGATCGCCAGAATGGCTGCGTCGACGGCCTTGCCGCGCTCGCCGGGACGCTCAGCCGCAGTTGCTCGGGTCTCGGCCCCTCGATCGGTCATCGCCACCTTGCTCCTCGCTCCTGTCCTCGATCGTCTCGACGATGAGTCGTCAGACGACTTCTGGGATTAGCGGAACGGGTCGCCCGATGGCGTCCGCCCGCGAGTTAGCTCTCGGGTTCTTCGGTCCGCGGCTTCCGCTTGGGCTTCCAGACCTCGACGTTGGTCGGCGGCTCGAGCATCGGCTGCAGCTTGGGGGTCTTCAGGCCCGCGTCCTTGGGCTTCTTCTTCTCTTGTTTCTTGGGGCGGTCTCGGCTCGCCATGGGGTGCGCCTCCGCGTTCAGTAGGGTATGGCTGGACTCTTCACTCCGGCTGCACTGGCAATGCACTCGACCCTGACGGCGAGGCCCAGGCCCGGAGTTCGGGCAAGCGGGCCGTGAACGTTCCGGAGCGCAGCGCAGAGCGGATTTCGGACATAAAGTCTAGGGTGAAGGTCAGGTTGTGACAAGTTGCCAGGCGGTACGCGAGCAGCTCCTGGGTCCGGAACAGATGGGCCAGATACGCTCGAGAGAAGGTCCGGCAGAGCAGGCATCGGCAGCCCTCCTGAACCGGACGCGGATCTTCCACGAACTGGGCGTTGCGCATGTTGAGGTGTGCGCCGGGGATCCATAGCTGGCCGTTGCGGGCAACCCGGGCGGGCAGCACCGAGTCGAATAGGTCGACGCCGCGATCCACGGCCTCGAGAAGGTCCGCCGGCGAGCCCAGCCCCATCAAGTACCGCGGCCGCGGATCGTCCTGCAAGAGCCCGACGGCGACATCGAGCGCCGCCGCGCGTTGAGCGGGCGTCTCGTCGCCGGCCAGACCGCCGATGCAGATCCCTTCGAACGGCAGGTTCGTCATGAACCGGGTGGACTCCGCCCGAAGCTCCGGATCGAGACCGCCCTGAATGATCCCGAACAGAGCCTGATCCGGCCGCGTATGGGCGGCTAGCGAACGTTCGGCCCAGCGATGCGTTCTCGCGGTTGCCTCCGCGACTGCTTCTCGGGTCGACGACGCGGGCGGGACCGGCTGGTCGAAGGCGACGGCAATATCGGCGCCGAGCGCTTCCTGGACGGCGATCGAATGCTCGGGCGTGAAGCGGTGGTACGAGCCGTCGAGATGGCTCTGGAACGTGACGCCGTCGTCGTCGATCTTGCGCAGCTCGCCCATGGAGACGACCTGGAAGCCGCCGGAGTCGGTGAGGAGCGGTCCGTCCCACGCCATGAAGTTGTGCAGCCCGCCTAGCCGAGCGATGCGTTCGTGGCCGGGGCGGAGATAGAGGTGGTAGGTGTTGGCCAGGATGATGCTCGCGCCGACCTCGCGGATATCGTCCGGTGAGAGTGCCTTCACCGTGGCGTTGGTGCCCACGGGCATGAATTGCGGCGTTTCCACGACCCCGTGGGGCAGCGTCAGCCGCCCGACCCGTGCATGAGTGGAGCCGTCCGCCGGCGGCGGGACGTCTACCTCGTACTGGGCCGGCGAGGCGCGAAGGGCCGGCGATTCGCCCGGAACGGCTGTCATATCAGCGGGCGGGGTCGTCGGGTTCGGTGGCGCCGTCCCAGAGCGCCGGCTGATCGGCCTCGCCGCGACGCGGCGGCGGCACGTCATACCCGAGCCGCGCCAGGTGCTGCCGGGCGCCGTCCGTGGCGATGCGGCCCTGTGGCGTTCGATCCAGGAAGCCCAGCCGCAATAGGAACGGCTCGTAGACGTCTTCGACCGTCTCGGGCTCTTCCGCCAAAACCGCGGCCAAAGCCTGAACTCCGACCGGGCCACTCCCGAACTTCTGGACGATCGCGGCGAGGAGCTTGCGGTCGGTCCCGTCCAGGCCCTCGTCGTCGATCTCGAGGGCGGCCAGAGCCTTGTCGGCGGTCGCCGCATCTACGGTGCCGTCGCCGTGGATCTGAGCGTAGTCGCGGACGCGGCGCAGGAGCCGGTTCACGACGCGCGGCGTGCCGCGGCCCCGGCGGGCAATGGCTGTCGCGCCGTCCGTGTGGAGCTCAACTCCGAGAAGTCGCGCCGAGCGCTCGACGATGGCCGTCAGGTCCGCGACGTCGTAGAAGTCCAGCCGGTAAGTGGCCCCGAAGCGGTCGCGCAACGGGCTGGAGATGCGGCCTGCCCGGGTGGTTGCGCCGACGATCGTGAACGGCTTGAGGCTGAGGCGCAGGCTGCGCGCGGACGGCCCTTTGCCGATCATCACGTCGAGCGCGTAGTCCTCCATCGCCGGGTAGAGGATCTCCTCCACCGCGCGGTTGAGGCGGTGGATCTCGTCGATGAACAGGACGTCGCGCTCGTCCAGCGAGGTCAGGATGGCGGCCAGATCCCCTGCCCTCTCGATCGCGGGGCCGCTGGCGTATCGGATGTTGGCACCGAGCTCGCGCGCGATGATCGTGGCGAGGGTCGTCTTGCCGAGTCCGGGCGGGCCATGGAGCAGGACGTGATCCGCGGCGTCCCCTCTCTGGCGGGCGGCGCCCAGCAGGATCGAGAGGTTCGACTTCAGCTCGCGCTGACCGATGTACTCGTCCAGCGTGTGCGGCCGTAGCGACCGGTCGACCACGACGTCCGCCTCTTCCTGGACGTCGGGGGCCAGGATCCGCGAGATGTCGCTCACGAGGGACGCTCGGTCATGTGCCGATCATACCAGATAGAACGGGCGTTCTGCACACGAAATGAGCTCTCCGCGGCCCACTAACCCCTGACGAGCGTCCGCAGGGCCGCCTTTACGCGCTCCTCCAGGCCGGTTCCGACCGACGCGTCTATGAGCGCGTCGCGCGAAGCCTGGCGCGCCTCGCCGGCCGAATACCCGAGGGCCAGGAGCGCGGCCACGACATCGGACTCGCCGGCCGGTCCGCCGCCGGCAGCGACACCGGCTGCCATGCCCGCCGCGGCGACTTTCTCCTTGAGTTCAAGCACTACGCGGGCGGCCAGCTTCTTGCCGACGCCGGGCACCGCGGTCAGCAGAGCCATGTCGTCCGACAGGATCGCGAGCTGCAGATCGCCCACGGCGCGCGAGCCGACGATCCCGAGCGCCACCTTCGGACCGACACCCGTCACGGTCAACAGCAGGCCGAAGAAACCCAGTTCCTCCGGGGTGCGGAAGCCGTAGAGGGCCTGCAGGTCTTCGCGGATCACGTGGTGAGTGAAGAGCCTACTTCGGCCGCCGACCGGTGTCGAAGCCAGCACGGACGGCGCCGCGAACACGCGATAACCGACGCCACCCACTTCGAGGATCAGGCAATCCGCGAAGACTGCTCCGACCAGACCATCCAATGAGGCGATCACGGCGGGCCCCTCTCGCGAAACTAGGAGGCGGTCTTGGGCTCGGGCAATCGCGACGAGTGCCCGTCCGGATCGAGGCCGAGTCGTTCGCGGCGCAAAGCCTCGCGGACGGCCTTCTCGTACGGTGTAGTGCCGCTCGGCGCCGGCAGCAACGCGGACCGGTCAAGCGCGCCGGTTGGAATACGGCTGACGGACCGCTCACGGTTGGCCACGCAGATCGCAATTGCCAGCGCGTCGGCGGCGTCATCGGGAGTCGGCATCTCGGCCATGCCCAGGATCGCCTGGACCATGCGCTGGACCTGCTCCTTGGCCGCGCCACCGTGACCGGCAGTGGCCACTTTCACCTCGTTCGGCGTGGCCTCGCGAACTTCGAGATCGTGCTGCGCGGCGGCGAGCAACACCACTCCCCTGGCTTGGCCGACGGCGAATGCGGTTTGGACGTTCTTGGTGAAGAACAACCGCTCGACGCCGACCATCGCCGGCGCGTGGAGCTCCATCAGATCGTTCAAGGCGAGGTAGATCGCCTCGAGTCGTTCGGGCAGGGAGAGCGTGGAAGGAGTCGAGATGACGCCGTAATCGATGGCTCGGAGGCGTGGGCCGGTTCGTTCGATGACTCCGTACCCGAGCATCGCCGTGCCGGGATCTATTCCAAGGATGATCACGAGTCAACCCCTGCTCCGCAGAGGTTGACTTTGGCGAGATCCGCTCCGCGAATCTCGATCGGCTCGAACTCGGCTACGCCTCGCCCGAGTCTCACCCGCCGACCTCGGCGAGGAGCGCTTCGGGGATCTCGAAGTTGGCGGTCACTCGCTGGACGTCGTCCTGGTCCTCGAGAAGCTCGACCAGCCGCAGAGCCTGGCGAGCCTTGCCTTCGTCCAGTTCAACCGTGTTCTTGGGCGACATCGACAACTCGGCCGACTCGATCTTGACTCCGGCAGCCTCGAGCCCGCGGCGGACCGATTCGAGTTCGTGGGGCTCCGTGTAGACCTCGACCTGATCGCCGGTCGAGTCGACATCGTCGGCACCGGCATCGATCGCCAGGAGCGATAGCTCGTCGGGATCGCCGCCCGGAGCGAGGAGGATCACACCGCGCTGCTCGAATTGCCAGGCGACGCTGCCGGAAACCGCCAGCTGGCCGCCGGCCTTGGTCAGGATCGAGCGTACGTCGGCCGCCGTCCGGTTCTTGTTGTTGGTGGCCGTCTCAACGATGATCGCGACCCCGCCCGGGCCGTAGCCCTCGTACATGATCTCTTCGAACTGCTCGCCTTCGCCGCCGCCGGTCGCCTTCTCGATTGCGCGCTTGATCGTGTCGAGTGGCATGTTCTCGGCGCGGGCGCGCTCGACCGCCAGCCGGAGCCTGAAGTTGCCGTCGGCGTCACCGCCGCCGGCTCTCGCGGCAACGCTGATCTCGCGGCCCATCTTCGTGAAGACGGCACCGCGCTTGACGTCGTTGACGCCTTTCTGGCGCTTGATCTGTGACCACTTGGAGTGTCCTGACATCGGGCCGAGTATAGCGCCGGCAGAGCGCCCGAGCCGACGCCCTCGACGGCCGGTTCGCGCGCCGCGAGGGACGAAAGTGCGTCACGCCGTCCTCGTCCGCGGACACGCGCCCGGCTATCATGGCGCCACTGCGGCCGGCCCCCCTCGTCAGGCCGCTCGTCCTACGCGATCTGAAGCCACCAGAGGATCGATAGAGCAGATGACAACCAAGAGTGTCGACCTCCTCCACCTCCGCAGCGTCGTCATTGCGGCCCATGCCGGGGCCGGTAAGACGACGCTGGCCGAGCACCTCCTTTTCGATGCCGGTGCCAACACGCGGCTTGGCCGCGTCGATGACG
>JADGQJ010000147.1 GCA_017881885.1 Chloroflexota bacterium | reverse complement strand
GCCCGGCGCACCAGACGGCGCCGCTGACCCTGCGGCCCAACTGATACCGGCCTCGCGAGAGCGGCACGCGGGCGCGGCCAGAGCAGGCACGCGTAATGCGCCGACTCTGGTACCATCAACCGTCGCGTCAGGCGGGGCCTTCTTCGCCTGCCTGTCGCTTCCTTTTGCAGCATAGAGGTCTTCGAACTTGGCCAAGACGCCCCGAGGCTGGACCGGCGCCCGCACGCCGTCAGCGATCAAGCGGGTTCGCCAGGCAGAGCGCCGGCGGGCCATCAATCAACCCCGCCGCACTGCGGCGAAGACTTACGCGGCCAATGCCGTGAAAGTCGCCACCGGCGCAGCCCCAGGCGATACCGCCGAGGCTCTGGCGCAGGCCATGAGCGCCCTCGACAAGGCCGCCAAGGTCGGGGTCATCCACCCCAACAACGCCGCCCGTCGAAAGTCGCGGCTGGCCCTGCGGCTGAACGCGCTCGCCGCCGGCGACTCGGTTCAGACCGGCGGACGCGCCGCCAAGAGCACCGGCACCGCCGCTGCGATCAAGGCCGCGCGAACCCGTATCGCTTCGGGCAAGGCCGTCAAGGCCAAGGGCCCGCAGACCGCCGCCGGCAAGGCCCGCGCCGCGCTCTCCAAGACTGCCCGCTCCGACGCCGCAGCCGCTGCGGCCTCGGCCCCTGTCGAGACCGCGCCCAAGGCCAAGGCCGCTCCGAAGACCGCAGCCAAGGCCGCTCCAAAGGTCAAGGCCGCCACGAAGGCGGCCGCGGCAAAGGCCTCGGCCAAGGCCCCGGCCAAGGTCGAGAAGGCTGCCGCCAAGGCGAAAGCCCCGGCCAAGGCGAAAGCCCCCGCCAAGGTCGAGAAGACCCCGGCCAAGGCCGAGAAGCCGGCCGCTAAGCCTGCCGCGAAGGCGAAGGCCCCGGCCAAGGAAAAGGCGCCGGCCAAGGCCGAGAAGCCGGCAGCGAAGGCCAAGAAGTAGGCTTTCGCCGATCGTTCGAAGTCCCGAAGCGCCAGGTCGCCTGACCTGGCGCTTCTGATTCGGAGGCCAAGCGTGTCGGACCCTCGAGCCCGCGCCAGGGAATTGGCCCGCCAATCGATTGCGCACGGCGACGTGACCGGCTGGTTCGAGACGCTCTACGCCGAGTCCGAGCGCGACGGCTTCCGCATCTCCTGGGTGGATCTCGAACCGAACCCGTACCTGGTCGAATGGCTCCGGCGCCGGTCGGCCCCGCCCATCGGTCGGGCCATCGTCGTGGGCTGCGGCTACGGCGACGACTCGGAGCTGCTGTCCGCGGCGGGTCTGGATGTGACCGCCTTCGACGTCGCGCCCTCCGCGATCGCGCGCTGCCACGCCCGCTTCCCCGAGTCGAACGTCCGCTATGAAGTGGCCGACGCGCTGAATGCGCCAACCCTCTGGCAGCGCGGCTTCGACTTCGTGTTCGAGGCATATACGGTCCAGGTGCTGACCGGCGAGGCTCGCAGAGTCTGCGCTCGATCGATCGGCAACTTCGTCGCCCCGGGCGGGACCCTGCTCGTGGTTGCCCGCAGCCGCCGCCCCGGTGACCCGGAGGGCCAGATGCCGTGGCCCCTGACTCGCGCCGAGCTCGAGGCGTTTGCCGCGCCGGGCCTCGAGATGACGCAGCTGGAGGAGGTCCTGGAACCGGGCGATCCGCCGGTTCCGCGCTTCGTGGCCGAGTTCGTCGCGGGGCGGTAGGGAAGCGACCCGCGCCGGCGCCTGACGCCGCCGCCGGAGGTCGCCGCCGCTCGGTGCGCCCGCGGCCGGCGCCGATCGGGACTTTGAAGCGCCCACCTACCCGCACGGGTCGTCCAGATACTCCACGAAACGTCCATTCGGACTTCACTGCCACTCCACCGGCGTTCCATGTCGAGACGCGAGATTCAAGCAGTACCGGACGGCAGTGATCGACATCGAATTTCGACAAGGCCCCCGGACTTGGACAGCCAGGAGATCGCGATGAATTCCATCCATCGCTTAGGAGTGACAATCGCCGGCCTCGCGACCGTGCTTACGGTGGCCGGGGCCTTCGTTGCCCAGGGCTACGTAGCCGCTCAGCAGGCCAGTGCCCAGGCTACCGCCCAGGCCACGGCGCAGGCCGCCGCCTCGGCGCCCCAGATCGTCTACATCAATCCGATGCCGACGGCACCGCCGGCCCCACCGACACCCACGCCCCAGCCACAGCAGGTCATCCACGTCATCGTGGGCGGCGGTGGCGACGACGGTGGCGGGAATGACGGCTAGGTGTCTCGAATGTCTAGATCTCGAAGCCTCGGGCATCACCCGATCTTTACCTTTCCGTCTCGCCTGGCAGTGCTTCACGCAACCTCCATCCAGCCTCCATCTTCGCTCCACGGTCGTTTCACCCCCATCCCCAATATTTACCTTCGTTCTAAGTGATGTTTTCCCCGCCACCACCGGGAATTCATCTTCAGACGAGATGAGGTGAGAACGCCATGAACTCAATCCATCGCATAGGTATGGCCATCGCAGGGATGGCCACAGTGGCCACCGTGGCAGGCGCCTTCATCGTCGAGGGCTATACCTCGGCGCAGCACACCGCGGCGCAGGCCACCGCGCAGGCGTCGGCTACCGACACTGCCGACCCCACCCCGGACCCGACCGTAAGCCTGGAACCGCAGACGATCTACATCAACCCGATGCCGACGCCGGCGATCATTCATGTGGTCCAACCAGCCCCTAAGGTCAGGAAGCCGCCCGTTGTGCATATTGTCGTGACCGCGCCCCCGGGCGGCGACGACGGAGGAAATGACAACTGATGGAAGACTTCGAGACCCGCGGGATCCAGCCTTCGCCTCTGGTTCGAAGAGCGCCCACGGCTTCCCCCAACGCCCATCCGCCCAAGTCCAAGCCCGACGCCCGGCCGATGCGTGCCGCACTCGGCGCCGGCGGCCTGGCCGCCTTCTCGGCCGTGCTGGCCGCGATCATCCTGCCGGCCACGCCTCCGGTGATCGTGCCGGCGGTCGATCCTCAACTGCAGGCGGCACCGGTTACGAGCGGGACTCCGATCTCGCTGCAGCGCCCGATCCAATACGTTCAGCTGCTGCCCGGCCAGACGGCACCTCCGGGCGCCGTGGTCGTCGAACCGTCCGGCCCCATGCCGACCTCGGTCGTCGTCACGGTTCCGGCTCCGGCCGCGAAGGCCCAGAAGCCGATCATCATCAGGACGACCCAGTCGGGCAAGGTCATCCCGTGATCGCCGCCCGGGACCTTCGGAGCCCGCGGGCGCGGTTGCTCGGCGGCGCGCAGGCGTCCGTCGAGCGGCCGGTCGGAACAACCGACCCGATCGTCCCCTTCAGCCACGCCGCCTCCTCGATGGGCGGCCGGCTCGTCATCCACGTGGAAGCGGAAGACGGGCGCCGCGCCGAGGCCGGTCGATCGACCGCGGCGCTGGTCGAACGCGTCCAGCGCTGGGCAACGCGGCTGACCAGGTATTCGGAAACGTCGGATCTCTCGGTTCTCAATGCCGATCCTCGCCATGAGATCCCGGTCCGACCGACACTTGCGGCCCTCCTGCGGGCCGGCCGCATGGTCACGGAGTCGACCGAGGGTCTGGCCGACATCACGCTCCTCGACGCGCGACTGGCCGCCGAAGGGCTGGCCGGCGACGACGTCGAACTCACATCTCGCGCCTACGACTGGTCGATCGCGCCGGGCCGTCGCGGCTCGGCAATCGTTCGACGCTCACCAGGGCTTCGTTTCGACCTGGACGGCGTGGGCAAAGGCTGGATCGCCGATCGCGCCCTCCGCTTCCTCGCCGACTGGCCGAGCGCCGTCGTCGATGCCGACGGCGACCTCGCGATCCGGTGCGCCCCCGGCAAGACGTGGGAAGTGGCGGTGGACGACCCCCGCACTCCCGACACGTCGATCGCCGTGCTGCGCCTGACGGCTCCGGACGGTTTCCCGGGTCGCTGGGGAGTGGCCACCTCGGGCATCTCGATCCACCGCTGGAACGTCGACGGACGCGTCCGCCACCATTTGATCGATCCGCGCACCGGCCGGCCGGCCGTCACCGACGTGGTGCAGGCCACGGTGATCGCCGGTTCCGCGCTCCGCGCCGAGGCCCTGGCCAAGGCCGCGGTCATCGCCGGCAGCTTCGAAGGCTTCGCCCTGTTGGAACGTGCTAGGGTCCAGGGAGCTGTGATCCTTACCGACCGGGGAGAGACACTCGCCCTTCCCCAGACGCTCGCCCTTCTGGGCAACTGAGGACGACCCAATGCTGCCGCGCGACCCGAACCAGAACCCCATCACACCTCCGCCACCGCGGCTGCTGCCTCGCATAGGCGCGCCGGATGCGGCGGGCCGAACGAGCCCCGGCATTTCCGGCATCCCCGGCATCCCCGGGATCCCCGGGATCCCCACGATCCCCTCGACACAGCCCGCTCGGCGCCCCAGCAGGGCCGTCGGCCCAACTTACCGCGGCCTGCCCAGGATCGTGCGTTTTGCCCTGTGGATTGCCGCGGCCGTGGTCATCGGCGGCATCCTCGGCGCAACGGCTCCCACTGCCCTGCGACGCGTCGGCGCGGTGGCCGCTTTGCAGCCGGGCCTCCTGGCCTGGTACACGGTCCGCGCGATGGGCTTCCTCGCCTATCTCGTCGTCGCCGCCTCGGTGCTGTACGGCCTGCTGCTCTCGACCAAGATCCTCGACGCTATCGCCCACCGGCCGGTGAGCTTCGCCCTGCACAAGGACCTTGCCGTCGTCGGGTTCGTTCTGGCGATGGTGCACGCGACGGTGCTGCTCGCCGACGGGAGCTTCCCGTTCACCCCGCGCGCCATCCTCGTGCCGTTCGCCTCGCCGTACGCGGCCGTGTGGGTCGGGATCGGCCAGCTCACCTTCTACGGTCTGGCGGTCATCACCGCGAGCTTCTACGTCCGCCGCCAGATCGGCCAGCGGGCCTGGCGATTGCTCCACTACCTGACGTTCCTGGTCTTCATCGGCGCCATCGGGCACGGCGTCATGTCCGGCTCCGACAGCGGCGCTCCGTGGGCCTTCTGGCTCTACCTCGTGCCCGGCGCCACCGCCGTCTTCCTGCTCGTGTATCGAATCATCGTCTCCATCTCCACCCGCCTCTCGGGTCCCGCATCCGAACGACCGGTCGCCGAGAGCCCGCTGATAACTCGCGCACCCATTCCGTTCCCGGGCAATCGCGTTCCGCTCCCGAGTGGCGGCCTCCCTCTCCCGGGCACCCACGTTCCCCTCCCGGGCAGCGGCGTCCCGCTCCCGAGCGCCGACGTCCCCGCCGGCCGCATCGAAGACACGCTCGACCCGCCGTCCGAAGCATCGTCGTCAATTCGCCAGAACATTCGCAACCGCCCCGCCGCCCCTGGAGGTCTCCGATGGCCTACGTGATCGCCGAACCCTGTATCGACCAGATGGACCAGTCGTGCGTGGCGGTCTGCCCCGTCGACTGCATCACTTCGGACCCAAGCGCCGATCGCAAGTTCTACATCGACCCGGACAACTGCATCGACTGCGGCTCGTGCGAGTCGGCGTGCCCCAACAAGGCCATCTTCCGGGCCGACGGCCTGCCCGCCGAATGGGCCGGCTTCGCGTGGGTCGACGCGACCTGGTACGTGGATCCGGGCCAGGTCCGGGCCGCAATCGACGCCTCCTACCCCACCCGGGTCTCCTGAGGACACGAAGATGACAGCGCCAGTCCTCGACATCGAGCGGCGTCCGCTCGGACCCATCGGGCCCGCCGTTCCGCTGACCGCTCGCGCACCCCTGATGGGCGGGCTCATCGAGGCGCGCCCCATTCGCCGTCGCGAGATCACGCCGAACGCGACGCTCGTTTCCAGAATCGATCTGACTCCGGCCATCGCCCGCTTCGTCGTTCGGCCCGATGGCGGAGTCCCGCCATTCAAGCCGGGCCAGTATTTCGCGCTCGGGCTCGAGGTCGACGGCGCGCTGCTCCAGCGGCCCTATTCGACCGCCTCACCCGCAGGAACGACCGACGAGGTCGAGTTCCTCATCCGGCGCGTCGGGACGGGCACCTTCACGCCGCATCTGTGGCAGGTGGCGCCCGGCGGACGCGTTTGGCTGGGGCCGCCGAAGGGCCTCTTCACACTCCAGGAAGGCGACGAGCGCACGCACCTCTTCGTCTCGACCGGTACCGGCCTTGCGCCGTTCGTGTCCATGTCCGAGGCGCTCATGCGCTCACCAAACCGACCGCGGATCGTCGTCGTCCACGGCGTCTCGTACCAGGCGGAGCTGGCGCACCGTGACCGGCTCGAGGCCTGGTCGGCCACCGGACGCCTCTCGTACGTTCCCACCGTGTCGCGCCCGACCGATCCTGCAAATGACGGCTGGACCGGCGCCACCGGTCGAACCGAGGCGGTCCTGGACCGCGTCTGCGACCAGCTCGGCC
>JADGQJ010000042.1 GCA_017881885.1 Chloroflexota bacterium | reverse complement strand
TTCCTCGTCGGCGATGACGACCAGACGATCTACGGCTGGCGACTGGCGGACGTGCGCAGGGTCTTGGCACTGGCGGACTCGCTGCCGGACCTGAGGCGGATCGACCTCACGGTCAACTACCGCTGCCCTCCCGTCGTTGTCGAGCGGGCCGTCCGGCTGGTCGAGCACAACCAGGAGCGATTCGTGAAGTCGATCCGACCCGGTCCTGTCGCGGCTGGCCGGCTGATACTTGCGCCCGACGGTTCGGATGAGACGACTCGAATCGCTCACGTCATCGGCGGTTGGCCCGACGACGGCGGCACGCGCGCAATCCTGGCCCGAACGAATTCGGAATTGCTGCCTGCTGCCGCCGTCGCGGTGGAGATGGGGCTGCCGTTCCGCGCCGCCAGGTTGCGTCTGCTCACGGAGGATCGCCGCGTGGACGCGATCCTGCGGGCCGCCGAGAGCAGCGCGGCGGAAAGCAGCGCGCCGGCCGCGGGGTCGCTCCTCCCGGGACTCGCGGCGCTTGCGAGGAGCGGGATAGAGCTGCTTGAATCGCCGCCTCGCGCCGTGTCGCAATTCGACGATCGGGACCTCGATGAGCCACTCCCCGTTGAGACGGGCGATCTGCTGGCGGCCCTCGTCGGCTGGGCTGCGCCGTACCACTCGCTATCGGATCTGGCCGAGGCGATTGAGCGCCACCGAGCCAGGATCGCAGAGCTGCGCCGGGACGACGCTCAGCTCACCCTGGCCACGGCCCACTCGACGAAGGGTCTGGAATTCGACCACGTGGCGGTCATCGGGATGGACGCCGGCCGCTTCCCCTCGGCCCGCTCACTGCGCGAGTCGACCGAGCCGCAGCGCGCCCTCGAGGAGGAACGCCGCCTCGCCTATGTCGCCTGGACCCGCGCGCGCCGATCGCTGACCATCGTTTACGATCCCGCCTCGCCCTCGCCATTCCTGCTGGAGGCGTTCAGCGATCGCGAGCTGGGCCTGGAGCGCGACCCTCCCTAGTGGCGACGCCCGGTACAGTCCGGCGCCGTCTCAGCTTTGCTCGACGACCATGCTGTGCGCCACGCGGTCGTGGTAGCCCCGGCCGTCGGGATCGTTCCGAACGCTGTACATCAGCAGCCACATCCAGCCGATCGTAACGATGCCGAGCAGCGGCCGAAGCACATACGGGGCGGCCATGTAGAGGGCGAAGGGTCCCATGAGCAAGGCCCACCGCACGAGCGAATCGGCCAGGCCCAGCCGATGGCCGGTCGATTCTTCGGCGACCTGCAGGCCGACGGCCTTCTGCCCAATCGACCCTCGCCAAAGAGACCATGTCAGAACGAACACCGCCGCCTGGGCGATACCCGCGAGAAGACCCGCCAGCATCGCCAGACGCTCGGGCGGATCCGTGACGCTTGTCGCCTGGGTCCCCAGAACCGCCGTTGCTATCCCGCCGAAGAGCCCGAGAACGACGAGCATGTCGAGGACGAAAGCTGCGGCTCGGCGCTTGAAGCCCGCCACCCGCAAACCTTCCGGAAGCTTCGCACCGAACACCTGCGGGTTCTCCGCGACCTGCTTCCTTACCGCCGGCCCGGCATTGGACGCCGTCGGCGGTTGTTCGCCCCAGGAAGGAACCGTGCCGTCCGTCGGCATCGCACCGGGCAACGCGACAGGTGGCATCTGATCGACAGATGGGTCGTCCGCGGGCGGCTCATCAGTCGCGCCGGGCGGCGGGTCGTATGGGAACGCCGGTCCGGGCGCGAACCCAGGTCCCGGCACGAAGCCCGGGTAGGGCACGAAGCCGGGCCCCGGGCCATATTGGTAGCCGCCTGGGGCCGCCGTCGCGGGCCCGTACGGGTATCTCCATGCCGCAAACGCCGGGGCGCGCCCGACGACGACCGAGCCCGAAAGCCGGTCGTGGATCGCCCGCCTGTCGCGGCTCGCGACCGCGCTGATCAACAGGAGCAGCGGCCACGCCCAGCTCGCCAGGCTGCAAAACGAAACCAGACCGCCCCAAGGGCCGGTATCGATCGCATAGAAACTGGGATCGCCGGGAAGACCGAAGGTCGAAGGCACAATCCTGGCCAGCAACTGACAAGTGGCAACGAATGTCACCGCCGTTGCGGCCGCCGGGAGGCCGTTGAGAAGCACTGCGCGCAAGACGGCTTGTGGCAGCGAGAGGTTCTTCCCGGTTCGGGCGTCGGCAACCTGGAGCGATAGAAGCCTCTGGCCGGGCAAGCCGCGGAAGAACGCCCAGCAGATGGTCGAGTAGCCGATCGCCATCGCAACCCACACCGCGGCCCATGCAATCAGCGGGCCGATGTTCACGAGCAGCCATGGGACGGTCGGCTGGCCGTACGGATCCGCATCCATCTGCCGCACCGCTGCGGGATTCAGCTCCAGAGCGCCCGTCACGGCCGCGAGCATCAGGGGGATCAGGCTCAACACCGCGAACAGGACCCCATCGAGGAGCCATGCTCCCAGACGCGGGCCGACCCCGGCGATTGCGACACCGGCAGGCAATGGCACGACAGCCCGATCTTGTCCGCTCACCTGCCAGGTGTTCAAGCCTTGCCTCCAGCTACCGACCGCACGCCAGGAGCCCGTGTCCAGAAGAGGATACCCGCCGTCTATCGCTCCATCGCATCGCGGGCCAGGGCCTTGAGGAGCCTGTCGAGATCGGTCAGGAATGGCTCGGTCAGGTCTGCGGGGAACATCTCTCGGATCGAGTCCTTGGGGCCGTAGGCCGCACGGGCGCGCATTGCGACCCGCCGTAGATCCGCGATCGCGACGTCCCGTAGCAACCCCGGAACCTGGGCCAGGAACTCCTCCCACCGCGTGAGGCCGCGCGCTCGCGCCGCGTCGAGCAAGCGCTCCGCGCTCCTGGCTGCAGTCAGCGCCGCCTCATCGATGACCGGACGCTCGTGGCGCGCCGGACCGAGATCTCCGATCCTCAAGCCAGGTACCGCTGCTCCGGCGCAGATTCTCGGGTCTGGCTGACCATCAGCGACAGCCGTTTCCGCTCCGTGCCGCCGACGATGATCCTGACCGTGTACTCGCCCTGTGTCGACAGCGTCAGGTTCCACAGATCGATCGTCAGGGTCAGGATGATGTCGTTGGGATCCTGCGGGCCGTGGGCGACCACCCGCCCGGACGAGCTGCTGACCTTCGTCCCATCGGGGGCGGCAAGAATGAACTCCAGGTCGTGCTCGCGGTCTCGCTCGTTTGCGCCCAGCCGCAGTCCGACCACGACGGCGAGATGCGGGTGCTGGAACGGCATCGATGGTCCGCTCAGGCGGGTGACTCCACCGCCGAGGACGTGGAACTTCTGGCCGGGCTGGACTTCGGCGGCGTCGGCCAGGAACGCATACTCGATCTGAGGCATTGCTCCATCGTAGCGGGTGGCAGCGCGGCGTTCGCGCTCCGGCCTGCGGTTGTGGACGAATTCGAATCACCGGCCCGCAGCCGGCGGACTTGGACTACGGATTCGGGCTGATCGACGCCTGTTCGAAGGCTTTGGCGATGCCCGCCTGGAGGTTCGTCATCTCGTTGGGCAGGTTCAAACTCCCTGAGGTCTGCATCTTCGTGTAGAACGCGGCCGTCAGGTTGATGACCTTCTGGAAGTTCGGCAGGTCGGCCTCCGGGCTCGGGTTGGCCGGGTAGTTCTCCATCTCCTGAAGAACCGACCAGGACACGTTCGTGCCGGGGAAGATCTTGGCGAGGTATGCGTCGAACTGGTCGAACCAGGCCTTCTGGTCCCCGGTCGCCGCCGGCATTCCGCCGTACGCGACCCGCAGGTTCTTGTCGGCCATGATCGCCACCATCGCCTGGAAGGCGGCATCCGGATGCTCCGAACCCTTGGTGATCACGAATGTATCGGCGTCCAGGGGGGAGGAGGTCTGGCCGCCCGAGGACGGCATGACCGCGATGTCCCAGCTGTCGAACTTGGCAGTCGTCTTTCCGGTCACGTCCAGCGAGCCGTACGTGCTGATGGCCCACGGCCACGAGACAGCCATAGCGATGTTGCCGGAGGCGACCGTCGAGCCGTTGGCGAGCAGCGGCGAGTCGACGGCCTTGAGAGTGGGTGCCGTGTGTGTCTTCCACATGGCGTTGTAATACCAGGTCCAGGCGGCTTTCCAGGCGTCCGGAATCGTGGCCGTGCCGTTGGCTGCAAGGAAGGATCCCGGCGCGAAGCAGGACGCCATCCGCCGTCCGTCGGCCCATTGGAAGTCAATCCCGTAGCTAGCGATATTGGCTGGATCGAAGCCCGCATCCGTCGACTTCTTGTTCTTCTTGTCGACGGTGAGTTGCGCGGCGATGGTCCCGAGCGTGTCCCAGGTCCAATCTTTGCCGTTCCACTGATCGCCCACCTTCTTGGGGAGATCCGGCAGATTCGCCTTCGTGAACAGGTCCTTGTTGTAGAAGATGAAGCCCGGGTTGATCAGGTACGGAAGCCCGATCTGGCCTTCTTTGCCCTGCTTGAACAAGTCGATCAGGGCCGATGGGTAGCGGGTCATGTCGTATGTGTTCTTGGTGATCTCGGCCGTCAGGTCGAGAAAAGCCCCCGACAGCCCGTTGCGGCTCCGCACGCCGACGGGGCCGACGATGTCCGGCGCGGTGCCGTTGGCGATTTCGGCCGTCAGCGTCGCGAACGCCGTCGCCGTGGGCACGATCTCGAGGCTGATGTAGATCCGGTTCTGCGAGGCGTTGTAGGTCTTGACGAACGCTTTCTCGGCGTCGACCTGGTTGGCGTCGTTCCCCTTGCCGAGGCCGACGAACCATCGAACGACCGTTACGGGACCGGCGGGGGTAACCGCCGGCGTCGGCGCCGGTGTCGGTGTCGGCTTGACCGGCGAGGGGCCGCACGCGCTCACGACGAGAGCCGGAATTGCGGCCAGCAAGATCCGACGCCACCCTCTGTTTCGCATCGAGCTCATCTCTCCATTTCCCGTGATTCCGCGTCCCGCGCGAAGTGGCGTGAGACGTCCCGCTCGGCCCGGCAGCTTTTGCCGACGCTGCGTCAATCGGGACGACTGTAGCAGGCTCGCTCAGTCCCCGCGGATGTTCCGCAGCGCCACCGCAGCCGCCCGCTTCTTGGGAACGGCTTCGATCCGGATCTGCGGTCTGGGCGGCGAGGCGGGCACGTGCCCGGCCGACTCGGCGAAAGTGACGGCGGAAAGGGGCACGAGCGGCTCGCCCCGCAGAACGCGGGCGAGGTATTCGCCGGTGGCCGAACCCGGAACGCGGGCCACCTCCTCGGGTGTGCCCTCGGCGATCACATAGCCGCCGCGCTCGCCACCCTCCGGCCCGAGATCGACGATCCAGTCCGCGGTCTTGACCACATCCAGGTTGTGTTCGATCACCACCACCGTGTTGCCCGTGTCCACGAGGCGGTGCAGGACGTGGAGCAGTTTCTCCACATCTGCCATGTGGAGCCCGGTTGTGGGTTCGTCCAGGACGTAGACCGTTCGGCCGGTAGCTCGTTTCGACAGCTCCGTGGCGAGCTTGACGCGCTGCGCCTCGCCGCCCGAGAGCGTGGTCGCCGGCTGGCCCAGGTGGACATAGCCCAGACCCACTTCGTTCAACGTCTGCAGTTTCGACCGCACCGAGGGCACCGCCGAGTAGAACTCGAGAGCCTCCTCGATGGTCATCTCGAGCACATCCGCGATCGATCGACCCTTGTAGTGGATCTCCAGTGCTTCGCGGTTGTAGCGTTTGCCCTTGCAGATCTCGCAAGGGACGTAGACATCGGGCAGGAACTGCATCTCGATCTTGAGGATGCCGTCGCCCTTGCAGTGCTCGCACCGGCCGCCCTTGACGTTGAAGCTAAAGCGCCCGGGCTTGTAGCCCCGCACGCGCGCCTCCTGCGTGCCGGCGAAGAGCTCGCGGATCGGGGCGAAGAGGCCGGTGTACGTCGCGGGGTTAGACCGCGGCGTCCGGCCGATCGGGCTCTGGTCGATGTCGATCACTTTGTCGATCGCGGCCAGCCCCTCGATGAAGTCGTGGGCGCCGGGCTTGTCGCGCGCGCCGTTCAACTCGCGGGCGAGCGCTCGATACAGGATGTCCGAGACGAGCGTGCTCTTGCCGGAGCCCGAGACGCCCGTGACCGCGACGAAGCGTGCGAGCGGGAAGGCCACGTCGAGGTTCTTGAGGTTGTGCTCGCGGGCGCCGCGGATCACGATCGACTGGCCGCTTCCCTTGCGGCGAGTGGCGGGGATCTCGACCTGGAGTTCACCGCGCAGATACGCGCCGGTAATCGACCGCGGCTCGGCGAGGATCGTCTCCAGCGGCCCGTTGGCGATGATTTCGCCGCCGTGCTCGCCGGCTCCGGGCCCGATGTCGATCACCCAGTCGGCCGTGCGGATGGTCTCCTCGTCGTGCTCGACGACGAGCACGGTGTTACCCAGGTCGCGCAGGCGCGTGAGCGTTGCGATCAGCTTGGCGTTGTCGCGCTGATGGAGCCCGATCGACGGCTCGTCCAGGATGTACAAGACGCCCATCAGGCTCGACCCGATCTGAGTCGCCAGCCGGATGCGCTGGGCCTCGCCGCCGGAGAGCGTCTGACTCGTCCGATCGAGCGTCAGGTAGTCGAGGCCGACGTCGAGCAGGAAGCCCAGACGCGACGCGATCTCCTTGAGAACCTGGCGGGCGATCGTCATCTCGCGCTCGGTCAGCTTCTCGGGGAGGGCGGTCACGAAGTCGCAGGTGGCCGTGATCGAAAGCGTCGAAACCTGCCAGATGTTTCGACCGTCGACCGTGACCGCCAGAATCTCCGGCTTCAGCCGCCTGCCTTCGCACGTGGGGCACGGCCGGGCGACCATGTACCGCTCGAGCTCGGACTTGATGAACTCGGATTCCGTCTCGCGGTAGCGCCGCTCCAGGTTGGGGATGATCCCCTCGAACGTGGCGCCGTACGTGTTCTGACCGCGCTCATGGCGGTATCCGATTACGACCTTCTCGCCGCGCTTCGAATAGAGCAGGTACTCGAGCGCCTCCGCCGGAAGATTCTTGAGCGGCGCGTTCACGTCCCAGCCGTGTTCGCGGCAGACCGCCTCGACGATCTTGCCGTGCCAGGAGTTCTCCATCGGCAAGCGGGCCCAGGGCACCAGCGCTCCCGCCGACAACGGCAGGTTCTTGTTGGTGACGCGGTCCGGATCGATCTCCAGGCGGCTGCCAAGTCCGGTGCAGCTCGGGCACGCGCCGTGGGGAGAGTTGAAGCTGAAGCTGCGCGGCTCCAGCTCGTCCACAGTGGTGTTGTCGTATGGGCAGCTGTAGCGCTCGCTGTAGCGGCGCTCCTCGAAATCCGGCGCCTCACCGTCGCGCGGCGACGGCGCGATCAGGACCACGCCTTCGCCCAGCCTCAGCGCCGTCTCGACCGAATCGGCCAGCCGAGTGGCATCGGGCGGCTTGACGGGCTCGTTCGTCTGGGTGTCGGTCGGTGGGGCTTCCGCTGCGGCCGCGGCGTCGGCGACATCGGCGTGGCGCACGACGAAGCGGTCGACGATGACCTCGATCGAGTGGCGCTTGTACTTGTCGAGCTGCCGAGTCTCCGACAGGTCCATCTGCTCGCCGTCGACCCGCACGCGGGCGAAGCCCTGGCGGCGGATCTGGTCGAAGACACGGTCGCCCTCGGTCTTGCGGTCCTTGATCACCGGGCCGAGCACGAGCAACCGCGTACCCTCGGGCAGTTCGTAGATCTGGTCGACGATCTGCTGGACGCTCTGGCGCGCGATCTCGCGCCCGCACGTGGGGCAGTGCGGGTGGCCAATGCGAGCGAACAGCAGGCGCAGGTGGTCGTAGATCTCGGTGACCGTGCCGACCGTCGATCGCGGGTTTCGGCTGGCGCCCTTCTGGTCGATCGAGATGGCCGGGCTCAGGCCGTCGATCTGGTCGACGTCCGGCTTCTGCATCTCGCCCAGGAACTGACGCGCGTACGCGGACAGGCTCTCGACGTAGCGGCGCTGGCCCTCGGCGTAGATCGTGTCGAAGGCGAGGCTGCTCTTGCCCGAACCCGACAGGCCGGTGATCACGACCAGCCGGTCGCGCGGCATCGCCACGGTGACGTTCTTGAGATTGTGCTCGCGGGCTCCGCGAACGACGAGTTCTTCCTGCGGCATAGGCCGTCATTGTAGGGCAACACCGCGAAATAGAACAGCCGTTCAGCGCACCCGACCCGACTCTGGTTCGACTTTGCGCTATATGCATGGGGCGACTGCTAACGAACGCCGGGACGGACTCTCCTTCGTCTGGGGGGTCGAACGGCCGATTCGAGGTCCGGCTGAGCGTGAGTCGTGCGGGTTCGCGCCTCACCCGGCCGTCCGGATTGTCCCGGACGTCTACAAGAGTCGTGGTGCGCATAATCCGGAACTTTGGCCGTACAGTCGCGCGCGGCACGGAACAGCCGGATCAGCTCCGTCCAATTCGACCCGCTCGCCCAGCCACTCGAAGGCCGCGAGTCGAACCTTCAGATCCCCCTGTGCGTCCACTCTCGGAGCATACGACGCGCCCATACCCCACGTCCGGTACGATCCGACGACCGACCGGAGGTTGGGACGCTGAGGAGAGAGCGCGGATGAACGGGGAGCGCCCTGGAATAGCGCAGGCGGCGGCCGCGAAGCAGGGGGCCGCGAAGCAGGGGGCCGCGGAGCCGACGGCCGACGTTGTCCGAGAGTCGCGGCAGCAGCTGACCCGCGACGCGCTGGCGATCGCGGCGTATGCACTGCCGGTCGGCTTGGTCTATGGGCTCGCGACGCTGCAGGCGCATTTCACGCTGCTCGACGTGGTTGCGGCGTCCGTCGTGGTGCTCGCGGGCGGCGCACAGTTCGCGGCGGCGGGCATGGTCAAAGCCGGAGCGCCGTGGCCGGCGATCGTCGGCGTGACCTTGCTGATCAACGCTCGGCACCTGCTCTACTCGGCGGCCGCGGCGCCGTACACGATCGAACGGCCTCGAAAAGAGCGGGCGTTCATGGCCCACTTCCTGACCGACGAGACATTTGCGCTCTCGCTGGCCCATTTCCGGCGGATCGGGCGCTTCGACCGGCGCGGCTACTGGCTCGCGGCAATGGCGATCTTCATCCCGTGGAACATCGGCTCGGTGATCGGATACCTGGCCGGCGGCGCCGTCGATACGCATCGGCTCGGGCTGGACGTCGCTTTCCCGGCCGCGATGGCCGGACTCTCGCTCGGGATGGTTTCGGGGCGTCGCGACGTGGCCGCGGCTCTTGGCGCCGTCGCGGTCGCGGTGCCGGTCGGGCTGGCCGGGGGCGCTTCCGTGGGGTTGGTCGCCGGGGCTGTGTTCGGCCCCTTATTCGGGTTGGCGGTGCCGGCGTCGCCCGCGGAAGAGTCGAGCAATCCTGAGACGCCGGAGCCTTCGGCCGAGGCCGGCCTGCCATGAGCCTCGGCCTGGTCCCGCTGATGTTCCTGATGTGGGCCGTCACCTTTCCCGCCCGCGCCCTGCCGATGCTGGCGCCGGGGATCGACCGACTCCCGCCGGTCGCCGTCACCTACCTGCGCCTGGCCGGACCCGCCGCGCTGGCCGCCCTCGCAGCGATGAATTGCGTGGTCACCGATGCCACGCCTCCGTCGCTGGTTATCGGCATCGAGCCCGTCGCCGTGGTCTTCTGCGCGCTGATCGTCGCCAGGACGCGTCTGCTGTTCCCCGGAGTGGTGGCCGCGGTCTTGCTTGTGGCCGTCGGACGGGCGCTCGGAGCCGGCTGACCGAGGGCCGCGTCGTTGCGACGCGCCACTCGCCACGCGCCACTCGCCACGCGCCGCCCCGCCTGACGCGATACTTGCCCGCATGCCGACCGACCGCCGCCTGCCCGAACCTGCCCATCTGGGCCGCGCTCGCGGGGCAGTCGCCTATTCGTTCCTGGTCCACGGCGTCATGTTCGGCGCCTGGGCATCGCGCATCCCGGCCATCAAGGATCAGACCGGCCTCGACTCGACGCACCTCGGTTTCGCGCTCCTTGCCGCGTCGGCCGGGGCCGTTCTCGCCATGTCGTTCGCCGGGGTCCTGGCCGGGCGCTTCGGCAGCCACGTCGTAACCGTGGCGATGTTGCTCGGCTACGCGGTCGTGGTCCCCGGGCTGGCGCTCGCGAATTCGTTCGTCACGCTGACCGTCGCCTTGCTTCTCGTCGGTGCCTTCCAGGGCTCGATGGACGTGGCGATGAACTCGAACGGACTGGCCGTGGAACAGGCCGGGACGCGGCCGATCATCTCCCGGCTCCACGGCACGTGGAGCATCGGCTCGTTCCTGGGCGCCACAGTGACAATCGTGGCGGTCACGCTCGGCCTCTCGGTTCTGGCGCAGTTCTGCCTGCTCGCCGTTTGGATGGCGGGCTCCGCGCTGGTTCTGGGGCGGACCATGCTCCCGCACCGCCAGCCGGCTGGGGGTTCGGCCCTCCGTCGACCGCCGCGCCGTCTGCTGGCCCTGGGCTTCCTGATCTTCTGCGGCATGCTGGCGGAGGGTTCCGCCGGCGACTGGAGCGGCGTCTACATGCGGACTTCGGTCCTCTCGACCGAACAGCAGGCGGCTCTGACTCTCGGAGCCTTCTCGGTCGCAATGGCGGTGTCACGGCTTGTGGGCGACCGCATGACCGAGCTATTGGGCGCCGGCAGGTTGGTCACCCTGGGGGCAGTGCTCGGGGCGGCGGGGCTCGGGATGGCCTTGCTTCTGCATATGGCGGCGCCGGCGATCGTCGGCTTCACGATGCTCGGGCTCGGCCTCGGCGCCATCGTCCCGATCTGCTTGAGGGCCGGAGGCTCTCAGCCGGGGATCCCGTCCGGCTTCGGTATCGCCGCCGTTTCAACGATGGGTTATGCGGGGCTGCTGACCGGGCCGCCGATCATCGGGACCGTGGCCGGAGCGGTAGGGCTCCGCACTGCGCTCGCGATGGTCGTCGGATTGCTAGTCGTGCTGGCCCTGACCGCGGGGCGCGCGGTGGGTGCGCCTCCGACGATCCCCGAGCCGGCCGTCCCGACGGAGCTGCTCTAGGAGTCGTGCCGGGTCCCGCTCAACCGGCCGGCTTCATCCGCCGGTCCATCCAGTAGGTCCATACGTCGAGGTCCGGGCTCAGGTAGTCGTTCGATGACAGGACCGTGCAGATCTGCGTGCGATGGTCGTTGCCGTGGTGGAGCGCCTGTGCAAAGAGCAGATTCGTCGCGTGCGGCAACTCGGGACGTTCTCCTCGGGCAGGCAGCGTGACGTCGAGCTGGCCCGCCCGAGCCAGGACGACTCGCCACCGAACCGCCTGGTCGCGCAGGGCGTCGGACAGCTCATCGAGGGTTCTCACCGGGTCCGGGCCGCTCTTGGGCGGCGGCGGCGTGCCTTCGAGGTAGCGCAGGTATCGCGAATCGGCCGCGATCAGGTGCGATAGCGTCGCCAGCACCTCCCCGTAGACACCCGGGACGGTGGCGCCGAGAGCCTCCTTGGGAAGCTTACGGAGGTGCACGATCAGCTGCTCCGTGGCCCAGGTATGGTGCTGGAAAGCCTCACTCAACGGGTCCATGGATCCTCCTGCTGTGATTTGTGCGGGCTCACTGTCGCTACCGGCCGCGCCGGCCGCGAGGCGGTCGTTGCCCGGTTCGCTTGATCACGTTCGGGGTGACTGTGTGATCCCACGTAGGCCGCTCGGTCCATTTCGCGGCCCAGCCATCGTCCTCGTGCTCGTCGCGAATGCCCGGCAGCCAATCCGATGCCGTGTCCGTCGGGCTCGAATCCTCCGATTCGGTGGTCGCGACCACGCGGACCTCCGTGACGTCGAGCGCCGCGGCATCCATGTCTCCGCCAGGCGCTGAGCCGCTCTCTCGGTGGCCGGCCTCACCACCAGGATTGCTCGCGTCGAGATACATAGTCTCGAACACTCGCCGGGCCACCTGGCGCACGGGCTTGATCGTCCGACCGGCGCGCGCCGGCGCCAATCGTTCGCCTGCCGCGCTCGCGGGCTTCGCCTTACCGGCGCGTTCGGCGGCCCGAGCCACCGCCGCCGACTCGTCCTCCTCGAGAACGCGCAGCCGGATCTCCTGAATCTCGTCGCGAAGCGCTGCGGCGCGCTCGAACTCGAGGTCTCGAGCAGCCCGACGCATCTCCGCCTCCAACTGCGCCACCAGCTTCTCGACCTGCTCCTTCGCCATGGCCGTAAACGCGCGCTCCTGCCCGGGCGCAGTCGCGTACGTCCCGTGGGCCTCCGCGACAGCCCGCAGCCGATCGTTGATGTCGCGGATCCCCTTCACGATCGTGACCGGTTCGATGTTGTGGTCAAGGTTGTACTTCTCCTGGACCGCGCGCCGCCGGTTCGTCTCGTCGATCGCCGCCTTCATTGAATCGGTCATTCGATCGGCGTACATCACCACTTCGCCGCCGATGTTGCGCGCCGCCCGCCCGATCATCTGCACCAGCGACCACGCGCTGCGCAGGAACCCTTCCTTGTCGGCGTCGAGAATCGCGACCAAGGTGACTTCCGGTAGGTCTATTCCTTCGCGCAGGAGGTTTATGCCGACGATGACGTCATACACACCGAGTCGAAGGTCGCGAAGGATCTGCACTCGTTCCAACGTGTCGACTTCCGAATGCAGGTACTGGACCTTGATGCCGAGCTCATGCAGATAATCGGCCAGATCTTCGGCCATCTTCTTTGTGAGCGTCGTCACGATGGATCGTTCATTGCGTTCGACACGACTACGTATCAGTTCGAGCAGATCGTCTATCTGACCTTCGGTCGGCTTTACCGTGATATGTGGATCGACAACGCCCGTAGGACGTATCAGTTGTTCGACTATCTGCTGGCTGCGTTCCAATTCATACGGTCCGGGCGTCGCGCTCATGTACACGGCCTGGTTGACGCTGGCCTCGAATT
The DNA here is from genome assembly GCA_017881885.1 of Chloroflexota bacterium. Lineage (GTDB taxonomy): Bacteria > Chloroflexota > Limnocylindria > Limnocylindrales > CSP1-4 > Fen-1039. The sequence goes on along the minus strand of JADGQJ010000042.1, from coordinate 3,668 downwards.
CTTCGAATGTGAGCGGACGATTGTCGAGCGCCGACGGCAGCCGGAATCCGAAGTCGACCAGAATCTCCTTGCGCGTCCGATCGTTCTTGTACATGCCCACGACCTGAGGTATGGACATGTGGCTTTCGTCCACGACCAGCAGCCAGTCCGGCGGGAAGTAGTCGAGCAGCGTCCACGGACGCGATCCGGCTTCGCGGCCCGAGAGGTGGCGGCTGTAGTTCTCGATGCCGGTGCAATAGCCGAGCTCGCGCATCATCTCGAGGTCGAAGGTCGTGCGCTGCCGAAGCCTCGCGCCCTCGAGCGCGCGCCCCTGTGCCTCCAGCTCGCCGACTCGGACCTCCATCTCCTCGTCGATCGCCTTGACGGCGAGCATCAGCTTGTCTGCGGGAGTCACGAAGTGGCTGGCCGGGTAGACATTCGCTTCCTTGCGCTCGGCCAGAAGCTCGCCCGTCAGCGAGTCAAGCTCGGTGATGCGCTCCACTTCGTCGCCGAAGAACTCGACCCGGACCAGGCGGTCCTCAGCTGCGGGGATCAGCTCGAGCGTGTCGCCGCGAACGCGGAACCGGGCCCGCGACAGGGCCGCGTCGTTGCGCTGGTACTGGAGGTCCACCAGCTGTCGCAGAACGGCGTCGCGGCGGTATTTCCCGCCGACACGCAGCCGCAAGATCGTGGCTCCGTAATCGATCGGTGCGCCCAGGCCGTAGATGCAGCTAACACTCGCGACGATGATCACGTCGCGGCGTTCGAAAAGCGCCTTCGTCGCCGCGTGGCGCAGCTTGTCTATTTCGTCGTTGCGGCTGGAGTCCTTCTCGATATATGTATCTGAGCGCGGTAGATACGCCTCGGGCTGGTAGTAGTCGAAGTAGCTGACGTAATACTCGACCGCATTATCCGGGAAGAACTCGCGGAACTCGGAGTACAGTTGGGCCGCCAGCGTCTTGTTATGGGCAAGAACCAGGGTCGGCTTCTGATGCTTCTCTATGACAGAGGCAATTGCGAATGTCTTGCCCGTTCCGGTGGCGCCCAGCAACGTCTGATAGCGCAGACCTTTCTCGAGGCCTGCGCTCAGCTTCTCGATTGCGGCCGGCTGGTCGCCGGTCGGCTTGAAGTCGGCAACGAGCCGAAAGTCGGGCACTTCAACCTCGTCGGCTTGGGCCCCAAGTATAGCGTGGCGCCCCGTAATAGCACGGACGTTCTATGGCCTGCGACCGCGCTCCGAGCCGCCGCTCGCCGACGCTAGACCGGGGCCGCGGTCCGGGCGCGGCCGGTCACGGCGGTCAGCGTGAGCGCACTGATAAGCAGAATTGCCTCGACCGCGCCGCCACGCGTCGTGAGCGCGCCGCTGTCGGACCCGCTCGCGAAGGTCTGGCCGGCGCCGACGGATCCGCTCGCGGAGGCGCCGCCGGCGCATGGGATCGTGGTGTATATCGGAGTGGCAGGAGATCCGGTCGCCTGCCAGCAGCTTTCCCCGGTCATGCCGAGGAGAGCGACGGCCGCGCCGACTACGAGCACGACAGCGGCAACGGCGACGACCGCTTCTGACCCGTAGCGCGCCGGCAGCGCCTGAAGTCGCGCTGCGAGCAGGATCAGCGCGAAACCGGGAACCGCGAACTCGATGGTGGCGATCGAAAGGATCGAGCCCGCGAGGCACAGGACGCCCGCCGCCGCGACGATCGCCGGCCGGCGCCGCAACGCGCCCATGATCGCGAGGAGCCCCATCGTGGCGTAAAGAGCCGGGATCGCGAGCGCGCGCGGCACCTCCTCGGGCGGGCCCGGGTCGCGAGCCTGGTATCGGATGAAGATGCCCACCGCGACCGCCAGCCCCAGCACGGCGACGCCCACTACCAGGACGAGGCGCCGAGCTCGTTCACTTCCGGCCGTCGTGCTCATGCGCCGAGTGTAGTCGGTCAGTTCCGACGGCCGGCGGTCCCGTTTGGCGAGTGACGACGATGCTACGTTTCTTCGAGGATGAACCTGGAAATCGCGCTCCTGGCTCTTCTGGCGTCCGAGGACGCTTCCGTCGCCCGCTTCCCAGCCCTACTTCCAGTAGCCGGTGACGTCGAGCTGGACGTTGGCCTTGCTCGAAGCAGTGCCGACCCAAATGAGATACAGGTGGCCGGTTGGGTCGAGGGCGACATCGAGGCCGTTGGCGATGCTCTGACCGACGACGGCATTGACCGTCGATGAGGTTGGGGTACCAACGATGGACGGGGCCGCGAAGGCGAAGCCCGGACTCGGTGGGGTGACGAGGGTCAGGTTGGCGCTGATGCCCGCGGCATCGCTCGGGATGTCGCCCACGCCACCGATGGTGAGCGAACGGGCGGTCGAGCTCGTGAAGGCGCCACTGAGGCCCTTGTTGGTCGAACTGTCGAGATAGCGTGCCGGTGCGATCGGGTAGAACGCGAGACCGCCGCTGCCGGCGGGGGTGAAGAAGCCGGTGATATCGAAGATGACATCGGCGCTGTCCTTGCTGGTGCCACCCACGTACACCGCCTGCAGCTTGCCGTCGGCGAGGGTGACCGTGACGCCGTTGGCGCAGGTTGCGCCCTTGGCCGCGATGTTGACGCTCGAGGTTGTCGGAGTAGGCGCAACCGTCGGACCAAATGAGACAAAGCCCGCCGAAGTCGGGTTGGTCACGGTCACGTTGCCGGTGACTGCGATCGCATTCGAGGGAACCAGGGCGGAGGCCCCGCCCAACCCTGTCACGCCTACGATGCTGACCGAGTGGACGGCATGACTGACGAACTTGCCCAGGCCGCCGATGTGAGTCACTCCTCCGCCGGTCGGTCTGGTGTCGAGGACCCGGCCAGGAGCGAGGGTGTGATAGAGAGCACCGGGGGTGCCGCCCGGATCGGGCGTGAAGTAGCCGGTGACATCGAAGATGAGCTGCACCGACGCGCCGCCGGTCGATGAGCGGAAGACAGCCTGGAGCGATCCGTCTGAGGCGAGACCCAGCGTCACGTTGTTGGCCCTGGTGTCACCCTTGATGAAGTTGATCGTCGTGACGGCGCCCGTCGGGGTCATGGTTGGCCCAAGGGCCACCACACCCGCGGCGGTCTCGCCGGTGATGGTCAGGTTGCCCGTAACTGCTGTGGCGCCCAAGGGCACGGCCACGGCAGCGCCGCTCCCGACGTAGGGCACGTTGGCAACCCCGAAGGTGCGCACCGTACCTGCGACAAAGGGTCCGGTCAGGCCGATGTGGACGACCACGCCGCCGCTCGGTCGTGTGTCGAGGACCCGCCTGGGCGTGATGGCGTGATAGGTCGCCGCTGCGCCCACGACGCTGATGGCGCTTTGTGTGCCGGTGATAGTGGAGGCCGAAGTGTCGGTCGCGCTGACCGACTGCGAACCGAGCGTCTTGAGCGTCGCACTGAACGTGTGCGACCCCGCATCGGCGAGCGTGAAGGTGTAGTTGGCCGGGAGGACCGCGGCCGGGTCGGTCGAGGTGAAGTGGACCGTGCCCACGTAGCCGGTGGCGGTGGCGCCGTTGCCGTCCTTGGCAGTGACGGTGAGGTTGTGGGCAGCCCCGGCGACAGTGGGGCTCGGGAAGCCGGAGACGGTGAGGCTGCCACCGGCGCTTGCCGCGCTCCAGCCCTCGTAGGCGTACTGGTTTATGAAAGCCCAGGAGAGCTCGACCCAGCCGTTGACTCCCCAACCCGTCCCCCACG
>JADGQJ010000041.1 GCA_017881885.1 Chloroflexota bacterium | reverse complement strand
GTGTTGTACCGCCGCGGTCGAGCCGAGATGCCCGCCCAGTCCGAGGAGGTCGAGGCGGCCGAGCACGAGGGTGTGCGGATCCAGTTCGAGGCCGCCGTCACCGAAGTCGTCGGCTCGGACAAAGGCATCACCTGCGTCAACTACATCGGCCAGCGTTCGACCGGCAGGTTCGACGGTGGCCGGGCGGTCTACGAGCCGATACCCGGAAGCGGTCGCGAGGTCGACGCCTCGACGGTCCTCGTGGCCGTGGGCGAAGAGCCCGATCCATCGATCCTGCCCGCAGGCGCCGGCATCGAGACCAGCGGTTTCTTCGGAATCGTCGCCGACGCCGGCATGGCCACCGGCCGCAAGGGCGTCTTCGCCGGCGGCGACGTCGTCTCGGGCGCCAAGACGATCATCCACGCCGTGGGCGCGGGTCGCCGCGCCGCGGGCTCGGTCCACGAATACCTTTCGGGCAGCCGCGACGGTGAGGCCGAGATCATGGCCACGGTCCGCGTGCCCAAGGCGCCAGAGCCGGTGCTGACCGTGGATCTGGCCACGCGGCCGCAGGTTCGGACGGAGATGCCGGCCTACGAGGCCGGGTCCTTCACCCCAACTCAACCCAGCCTGGAAGTTGCGGCGGCGAGGAACGAGGCCACTCGCTGCTTCCGCTGCGACGCCATCTACCGCTGCGACACGGTCCACGTCCAATCGGGCCGCGGACCCCGAGACGGCCCAGGCGAACGGTCCGGGCCACGCCAGACTCCCCCCATCCCGCCCACGCTCGCGGGCCCAGCGAGCAATCCACCGCTGACTCCAAGAGGTCGCGACTGATGGACTCATCTGCATTCGGCGCAGCCGAGCAATTCATCGAAGGGACGATAGCCGCCGCGCTCGTGGCTCTCTGGCTGCTTGCGGTGGGCCTGCACCTGGCTCGGCCGTACATGCTCGCCCTGACCCGCAAGTTCACCCTGCGCCTGGGCGCGGACCTGTGGTGGACGATCTACGTCGGAATGCGGGACATCTTCCTGCTCCAGGTCTTCCTCGGCAGCTTCATCTTCTTCTATCCCGATGTGGTCAAGAACAACGACCTGCCGATCACCGGAGGGCTGGCGGCGGTATGCGCTTTCGGCGCTCTCATGCTCAAGCTGATGACCCGAGCGGACGCCGACGCCCGGAGCTTCTACGCGCAGACGATCCTGATCGGCCTCGGTGCGTCCCTCTACCTTGGCGGTTATCTCCTGGGCAGCCAGGTCACGACGGTCGGTAGCAGCATCTCCAACCAGCTCGCGTCGGTGCTGGTCACCTCGCAGAACCAGACCGTGGCCCTGGCGCTGTGCTACCTGTCCGGGTTCCTGGTCGGGATCATGGGTCTCGTGGCCGTCATCTACAACCTTCGGATCGCCTCGCCCGCTCCGCGTGGCAGGGCCGACGCGAGCGCGGCAGTCCAGCCCGCGGCGCAGAGCTAGGAGATCGAGATGTCTGACCAGCAAGCTCTCGTCCAGGGCAGCCAGTACTGGCTGATCCTCTCCGTCGCCGCCGTGCTGCCCATCCTGTGGGCTTTCACGCTCTCGCTCCATTTCGCCAGGCCGTACGTCGTCCGTTACCTGCAGGGCCTCACCCTCCGGTTCGGCGGCGACGTCTGGTGGCTCAGCTACATCCTCATGCGCGACGGGCTGCTCGTCGTGACGCTGGCCCTTAGCGCCATCTTCCTGTTCCCCAACCTGTACATGAGCGCCGACCTGGGCGTCCCGATCACCGCGCCGCTCGCCGCACTCGTGCTCTTCTGGGCCATGCTGGCGAAGCTGTTCGGCGATGCCGACGACGACGCCCGGACCTTCCGGATCGTCTCCGTCCTGCTCGTCGTCGCCTCGATGCTCTACATCATTCCGCAGATATACGGCGTCGAAGCCGGCGACCAGGTGGTTGCGCTGAACAGCATCTCCTCCAGCCTGGGTGGGATCCCGGGTGCGCTCGTGAGCGGCTCGAACCCGGACGTCTCTTACCCGATCCTCAACCTCAGCCTGGCGGGCTTCGCCGCCACCGGCGCAGTCATCTTCGCCTGGTTCCTGCGCAAGGTGAAGTTCGAGCCCGCGACCATCGCCTGAGCGCCGTCACCTCGCGCCCGCGAGAAAGGACCACCGCTCTTCGGAGCGGCGGTCCCGCTTTGTGCGGCGACCGCGGTTACCCGCGCAGTTTGGCCGGGATCCGCGCGGCCGCGGCCTCGTCGAGGATCCAGGTCACGCCGGGGCGGCGCGTTCGCTGGACCGGCCAGCGGCGGTCGTCGCGAGTCGCCCCGAAGACGTGCCCGATGGCCTCCGCCTTCTTCGCTCCCCAGGTCACGACCAGGACCGGGGCCGCCTCGAGCAGGCGTGGATTGATCGTCATGCGGGGGAGATGCGGGCCGATGTGCGTCGGAGCGGGTACTCCCATCGCCCACGCCATGCTGTCCAGAGCCGACGACTCGGGGAACACCGAAAGGACGTGGCCGTCGTCGCCCACGCCTACGAGGATCAGGTCGAAGACGGGCCAGTTGCCCTCCGCAAGAGGAAGTTGGCGGGCCATTTCCTCGGCGTAGCGAGCGGCGCACCAGCCGTTGTCTCGATACTCGGCAATCGCCCGGTCGGTGGCGTATGGGTGGACGTTCGAGGTCGGAAGGGGAGCGCAGCCGTGCTCTTCTTCGCCGCCCCCAAGTAGCACGTCGTCGAACGAGGCAACGCACGATTCCGGATGGTCGCGGGGCACGAATCGGTCGTCACCCCACCAGAAATGAACCTGCTGCCACGGAATGCCGTCGCATAGCGGCGACTGAGAAAGCAGCCGGTATATCGGGACGGGCGTATTGCCGCCGGTGGTGCAGAAGTCGGCCCGGCCGCGTCGTTCGACGGCCGCGATCAGGGCCGCAGCGATCCGCTCTGCCGCCTCGAGTGCCGCCGCGTCCGAATCGGCCGCGACTACGAGTTCCGGTTCGCCCCGATTTGGAGCCGGCAAACCCGCGAAGTTCGTGCCGACGAGCATGTCGGATGCCGGGGCCAGGTCGGGCTCGTGCTCATTCACCGTGCTCGCTCCTGTCTCTGGCGGCGGCCCTGCGCAAGCTGGACTCCGCGCCCAGAAGTCGATGGACCATCGCCAGCGCCTGCACCGAAACCGGATCGGCGGCGTTCTCCTCGACGGAGAGACTCAGCAGGTCGACGTCGTTCAGACGGGGCGCCATGTAGGTGCGTTTGACTCGATCTCGGCCGCCGTCGCGGACCGTCACATCCACGTCCCGATCGCCGGCGGTGACCTCGCCGACCAGATCCGTGCCCCGGGCGCGGGAAGTGATTACCACGCGGATTGTGGAGCCTGCAGGCAACTCCGAGCCGCCGGGCTGGAGCACGACCGCGACATCGTGATCCCGCTGGCGCAGAGTGGCCACGCGACGCCCGTCCGGCTCACGTCGGAGCGGGTCATGGACGGACATGCCCAAACGCGAGGCCAGCCAGGCAACGTGATAGAGCGGCCGCACCACGTTCGTACTCCCGTCCGGATCGCCCGGGTTGTCTGTCGCGTACTCGACGTCGATGCGCCGGACGGCACCAAGCTGAGGCCGCAGATCCGGCAGGTCGTAGACCGACGCCACGGCCTCTCGCCAGCGTGACTGTCGCAGCAGCGCCCAGTCGATGACCGCGAGGCTCCGGCGCTCGGCGGCAGCAGCAAGCTGAGCCAGGATCTCGAGGCCGTTGCCGGACCAGGAGGACCCGTCGACGATCAGACGATCGGCCAGCGGCAGCAACCGCTCGGCGCGGTGTGATTCGAACGGTGGGTCGTTGGGCCACCACAGCGCGACCGGTAGGTCGTGGACCAGCAGCGGCACGATGATCGAAGCCAGATGCAGGCCGGTCTCGCCGCAAGCGCGTATGAAGATCGTCTCGGCGCCCGTCTCGGTCCGGCCGGCGGCCGTCGTGAGGGAGAGGGCTTCGACGTTTGCCTCCAGGCCGGGCTCGCCCTCCGGATCCGAGGCCGAGAGGATCAGCGAGCGCGACGCGTGGCGGCTGGCCGTGCGGGCGATGATGGCCGCGCAGCGCTTCGCGGTTGCCTGGTCTCCGGCGAGGACGACGAGATTCAGCACGCTCGTGCGGGCGACGACGTGATGGGCCGCCCCGGGACCGACCCCGGCCTCCTGAGCCGCGGCCAGGGAAGCCGCAAGTGAGGCCGCCGCGCGAGCCGCCGCTTCGGCCTGAGCGGCGACGGTCGCAGCCTCAGCTTTGGCGGCCGCGGCCTGGGCTGCCGCCGCGCGAGCCCACAGCTTGCCCAGCTGGCTCTCGATCTCGGCCAGGGTGTGCGCCACGGGCCGAGGCGTTGTCAGATTCTTCGCCACCGTCGGCCTTCCCGTTCGATCAGCGCGTCGCCCTCCTCGGGCCCCCAGGACCCGGCCGCATAGTCGGGGAAATGGGGTGGCGGCATCTCGGCCCAGGCATTGATGATCGGCGTCACGACGGCCCACGCCGCTTCCACCTCGTCCGCCCGGGTGAAGAGCGATGCGTCGCCCAACAGGGCGTCCAGGATCAGCGTTTCGTAGGCATCGGGCGAATCCACGACGAATGACGTCTCGTAGGCGAAGTCCATGTTCACGGTCCGGACGTCGAGCCCCAGGCCCGGAACCTTGGCCGCGAAGCGCAGCATGATGCCTTCGTCCGGCTGGATGCGCATCGCCAGCACGTTCGGTGCCGGATCGCCGGTCGAGTCGCGGAAGAGCCGCAGCGGCACTTCCTTGAACTGGATCGAGATCTCGGTGGCGCGTTTGGGCAGGCGCTTGCCGGCGCGGAGATAGAACGGGACGCCGCTCCAGCGCCAATCGTCGATGGTGAATTTACCGGCGACGTACGTCTCCGTCTCCGACTCCGGGTCGACCTCGGGTTCTTCCCGATATCCCGGCACGGGTTCACCCTGGACCCAGCCGCCGCCGTACTGGCCGCGGACGATGTTCCCACGGACGCTCTCGTAGTCGGGCGTGGTGATGGCCCGGAGGACCTGGAGCTTCTGATCGCGCAGGGCGTCGGCCGAGAACGAGGTCGGCGGTTCCATCGCCACGAGCGCCATCAGCTGCAGCAGATGGTTCTGCAGGATGTCGCGGCTTGCGCCGGTCTCCTCGTAGAAAGCGCCCCGGCCCTCGACTCCGAGCGACTCCGCCACCGTGATCTGGACGTGGTCGACGAAACTGCGATTCCATACCGGCTCGAAGATCCCGTTGCCGAAACGGAAGACCAGCAGGTTGCGGACCGTCTCTTTGCCCAGGTAGTGGTCGATGCGGTAGACCTGCGACTCGCGGAAGACCTTTTGGACCTCGTGGTTGAGGTGCCGCGCCGATTCGAAGTCGCGCCCAAACGGCTTCTCGACGACCACGCGCCGCCAGCCCGAGCCGCGCAGTTCGTGGTCCAGACCGACCCGGCCCATCTGGCGCACGATCTCGGTCACCTGCGACGGCTGGGTGGCGAGGTAGAACAGCCGATTGCCGGCGGTGCCGCGCTCCGTGTCGAGCTCGTCGAGCCGGTCGCCCAGCCGATCGAAGCCGTCGTCGTCACCGAAGTCGAGCTGCTGATACGTGATCCGTTTGGCCAGCTCCGCCCACGCCTCTTCATCGATCGGCTGGACGCGCGAGTACTTCTCCACCGACGCCTTGACCTCGGCGGCGAAGGTCTTGTCCGTGTACGGCCGGCGGGCGACTGCCACGAGGCTGAACTCGGCCGGCAGCAAGTTGGTCCGCCACAGCTGGTAGAGGGCCGGTACGACCTTGCGATGGGCCAGATCGCCGGTGGCTCCGAACAGAACGAAGGCACAAGGGTCCGGCACTCGCTCGAGGCGCAGGCCCTGCCGCAGCGGGTTGGTGTCGGTTTCCGGTCGCGCCCGACGCCGGGCGGCGACGGTCGCCTCGCGCAACTCGCGAGCGGTTCGGGCGGGCGGCGGCGCGGCCGGGGCGCGGCCGGGGCTCGTCGCGCGAGCCCCTCGGGACGGAGGTTTCGGCTGGCGCGGGGCGGTCATGGTCTGGCTTCCTATTCCGTCTTCACGGCGTGGCCGCCGAACTCGTTCCGCAGCGCAGCCAGGACCTTGGCCTGGTAACTGTCGTCCTGCCGCGAGCGGAAGCGGTTGAGCAGCGAGAGCGTGATGACGGGCGCAGGAACGTCCTTGTCGATCGCCTCCTGCACCGTCCAGCGGCCCTCGCCCGAGTCGGCGACCCAGCCCTTGAGATGCGTCAGGTCCTGGTCCTGCGAGAACGCCGAGGCCGCCAGCTCGAGCAGCCACGATCGAACGACCGAGCCGTGGTTCCAGAGGTCGGCGATTGCCGCCAGATCCAACTTGAAGTCCGAGGCGTGAAGGATCTCGAAGCCCTCGGCGTAGGACTGCATCATTCCGTACTCGATGCCGTTGTGGATCATCTTCACGTAGTGCCCGGCACCGGGTCCGCCGGCGTGGAGATAACCGTCCTTGGGGGCGAGCGACCGGAACAGCGGCTCCAGCCGTTTCACCGGCTCCGGCTCGCCGCCGACCATCAGGCAGTACCCGATCTGCAGGCCCCAGATCCCGCCGGAGACGCCGGCATCGATGAAGTTGACGCCGTGCTCGGCCACCTTGGCGTGGCGCCGGACCGAGTCGTGGAAGTTGGAGTTGCCGCCGTCGACAATCGTGTCGCCCGGCGCCAGCAGCGTGAGCAGCTCGTCGATCATCGCCTCGGTCGCGTCGCCGGCCGGAACCATGACCCATACGGCCCGCGGCTTCTCCAGCTTGCCGACCAGCTCGGGGAGCGAGAACGCGCCGTCGGCGCCCTCGGTCATGATCTCGCGAGTCTTCTCTGCGGTCCGGTTGTAGGCCACGATGCGGTGCTTGTCGAGGACGAGGCGCCGGACCATGTTTGCGCCCATGCGGCCGAGTCCGATGAAGCCGACATCCATGGCTTTACGCCTCCTTGAGCGCCGCTTTCAGCGCTTGCTCGAGAGCGGCCAGTCCGGCGTCGGGGTCTTGTCCGAGGTTGATTCGCAGGACGGGGAGCTTGTGGTCTTCGAGCGTCCGAGCGTCGCCGATTGCCTGGGCGTCGATCAACTGGCCGAAGGAGTACGCCTTGCCCGGAATCTCGCGATCGTCCGGGTGCTCGGCCACCAGCTGCAGGAACCAGCCGATCGGGGCGCCGCCCTTGTGCAGCTGGCCCGTGGAGTGGAGGAAACGGGGCCCGTAGCCGACGGTGGTCGCGCGGCGGGTTTTGTCGCGGATGAGCGTGCGGATGTTGCGCAGCGCGGCGTCGCGTTCCGGGGTCTGGGCGATGTACGCCTGGATTGAGGCGTACCCGTTTGGTACGAGGCCGATGAGAGCGCTCTTGAGGACGCCCTTGAGAGCCGCCTCGTCCGTGACGGCCGTGGCCTCTCCGACGCCCGAGGGACCGGCGCCGTCCTCGAACGTGGCAATCACCGCCCGGGTGTTTGTCTTGGCCTCCTCGACGTTTGGCTGGTCGAATGGGTCGATCCCGAGGACCACACCCGACAGCGCCGTCGCAACCTCCCAGCGCACGAATTCGGCGCCGATGTCGATCTTCGAGCCGACGGGGATGCGGATGACGGGGTGGCCCGCCGCGGCCAGCTCGGCGAGGCGAGCGTCCACGTTCGAACCGATCGACCGATCCGGCCCGGCCGAGCCCGCGAGCGTGATTCGGACGAAGACACGGTCGTTGCCGTACGTCGCGACGGCGGAAAGCGGCTCGCCGTCCACCGGAACGACGCCGACGCCTCGCCCATCCGCGGAGTGGATCGGCGCCTTGCCGGTGCTCTCCGCGATCAGCTGCTCGACCCACGGCCCAAACGCGGCCAGTTCGCGGTCGATCACGAAGGTCAGCTTGTCGCGCCCGTTCTTTGCGAAGACGCCCATCGCCAGGCCCAGGGCCAGGCCGGGGTTGCTCGCCGGGTCCGAATTCCCGCACGCGACCACCATCTCGCGTGCGCGCCGGAGCAGCTCGTCGAGATCCAGGCCGAGAAGTGCACCCGGTACCAGGCCTACGTAGGTGAGGGCGGAGTACCGCCCGCCGACGTCGGGCGGGTTGAGGAAGACCTCCCGCAGCTGGTCGTGGTGGGGGATCGATTCCACGCTCTTGTGCGGGTCCGAGATCGCGACCATGAAGTCGCCCGGCTGCGTGGGCCGGCCGACTCCGGCCGCGTCCAGGGCGGCATCGGTTCGCTGCCACTGGTATGCCTGGAACGAGAGCGACTCGGCCGTGGTGCCGGACTTCGTTGAAACGATGAATAGTGTGCGCGTCGGGTCCAGGTCGTCCAGCGTCGCCGCAACCGCCGCCGGGTCGGTCGAATCGAGGACTCGAACGGGCGTGGCGCCCGCCGCCGTGCCGAACACTTGAGTCAGCAGCGCGGGGGCGAGGCTGCTTCCGCCCATACCGCCCAGGACGGCAGTGGTGAATCCCTGGTCCCGAATTGCCTGGGCGAAGGCCACCAGCTCGCCCGTCTCGTCCGCAAAGTGGAACGGCGCTTCGAGCCACCCGAGGCGCGTGGCGACGGCGCGCTGCACGAGGTCGTCGGCCGACCAGACGGAGGGATCGCGCCGACCGATGGCCCGATCGGCCCAGTTTTCGCGGACGGCCTGCGCCCGCGCTGTGGCCAGGGCCGCGTTGAGCCCGGTGTCCGCAAGTGTCAGATCGAGGGCCAGCGATCCCGGTGCCTTCGGGTCGGTCATTGCTAATGCCTCATCGCTATCCGGTTGTTTGGCGGAACGGCGGCCGGCGACGCCGGCTCCATCGCCACGCTTCTACCTGGTTGGCTTGGCGGCCTCGAGTCGCGCCGCCTCCTGCTCGATGGCGCGGATCTTCCCGACCCGCCGGACGTGGCGCGGCTCGCCGCTGAACGTTGCCGCCAGGAAGGATCTGGCGCAGGTGACGGCCGTCTCCACGCCGATGACCCGGGCCCCGAGGGCGAGCACGTTCATGTCGTCGTGCTCGACGCCCTGACCCGCGGAGTACGTGTCGTGGCAGAGACCGGCCCTGATGCCCGGCATCTTGGACGCTGCGATCGAGGCTCCGACGCCGCTGCCGCAGACCAGGATGCCGCGGTCGGCGTTGCCGGCCAAAATCGCTTTCGCGAGGGCCAGGCTGTAGTCCGGGTAGTCGTCCTCGGGGTCGCTGCCGTCGCCACCCAGGTCGATCAGCTCGTGGCCCAGGGGTGCCAGGCGCGTCAGAAGCTCGTTCTTGAGTTCCGCACCGGCGTGGTCACCGGCAAGTGCGATGCGCATCGGTCTCCTCTCAGTGCCTGCCCGAGCCGGAATCGGTCGCAACCATCCGACCGTGCAGCCCTTCGCGGACGACCTTGCGGCCCAGCTCCATGACCCGATCCGCGGTGATGCCGAAGGCCTCGAAGATCTTCTCCGCGGGAGCCGAAGCGCCGAAGCGGTCGATCCCGACGATCACGCCGTCGTCTCCAGCGTAGCGCTCCCACCCGAATGGGCTCTCGGCTTCGATCGTGACACGCTTGCGGCTGGCGCGCGGCAGGACGGCCTCGCGATAGGCCGCGTCCTGCGCCTCGAAACGCTCCCAGGACGGCAGGCTCACGACACGGCTCCGAATGCCCTCCTTCTCCAGGGCCTCCGCCGCGGCCATCGCGAGTTGCAACTCCGAGCCGGTCCCGATCAGGATCAGGTCCGGCTTCGCGGCGTCACCCGAGGCGTTGCGTAGGACGTAGCCGCCGCGGGCCACTCCCTCGCGCGCCTTCTCGGCCGTGCCGGCGAGGATCGGCAGCTTCTGACGGCTGAGAGCAAGGGCCGTGGGTCCGTCGCACACGTCGACGGCGCATGCCCAGGCCGCGGCCGTCTCGTTGGCATCGCCGGGGCGCATCACCGTCATGTTGGGAATGGCCCGCAGGGCGGCGATCTGTTCGATCGGCTGATGGGTCGGCCCGTCTTCGCCCAGGCCGATGGAGTCGTGCGTCCAGACGTACACCACACGCAGGCGGGACAGGGCTGCTAACCGAACCGAGCCGCGCATGTAATCGCTGAACGTCAAGAACGTGCCGACGTAAGGGATGAACGCGCCGTACAGGGCAATGCCATTGGCGATGCCGCCCATGGCATGCTCGCGGACGCCGAAGCGGATGTTGCGCGCGCCCGGCTGGTCAGCCTCGAGAACGCCGGCCCCTTCGACGTCGGTCAGGTTCGATTCGGAAAGGTCGGCCGCGCCGCCGAAGAGCTCCGGCAGCGGCCCGGCCAGGGCCTGGATCGCTTCCTGGCTGGCTTTGCGCGTCGCGGGTCCGTCGCCGGCGGGGTAGCTCTTGAGGCCCTTGTCCCAGCCGTCCGGGAGCTTGCCGGCCAGACGCCGCTTGAGCTCGGCCGCCTCGGCCGGGAAGTCGCGGGCGTAGCGGGCCAGCGCCTCGCTCCACTCCGCGACGAGCTTCCGGCCCGCCGGAACGGCCTCGCGGTAAAGGGCCAGCGCCTCGTCTGGGACGAAGAAGTGCTTGTCCGGGTCCCAGCCGTAGAACTGCTTGGCCCCGCGGACCTCCTCCTCGCCCAGCGGCGAGCCGTGGGCCTTTTGGGAGTCGTGCTTGGTCGGCGCCCCGTAGCCGATATGCGTTCGCACGGCGATCAAACTCGGCCGCTCGTCGCCCCGCGCGGCCTCGATCGCGGCCTCGATCGCGGCTACGTCGTTGCCGTCCTCGACCCGGACCGTGTGCCAGCCGTACGAGTCGAAGCGCTCGAGGGTCTTGTCGGAGAAGGCGAGGGCCGTTGGGCCATCGAGTTGGATGTGGTTGTCGTCGTAGAGATAGACGAGCTTGCCGAGCTTCAGATGGCCTGCCAGCGACGCGGCCTCGGCCGCGATACCTTCCTGAAGGTCGCCGTCCGAGCAGATTCCGTACACGTAGTGGTCGATCAGATTGTGGCCGGGGCGGTTGAACTCGGCCGCGAGGCGGCGCTGGGCGATGGCCATGCCGACGCCGTTTGCGAAGCCCTGGCCGAGCGGTCCGGTCGTCGCCTCGACGCCCTTCGTGTGGCCGTGCTCGGGATGACCCGGGGTCTTCGAGCCCCACTGGCGGAACGACTGCAGATCCTCGATCGTAAGGCCGTAGCCGGTCAGATAGAGCAGCGAGTACAGCAGCATGCTGGCGTGGCCGGCCGAGAGAAGGAAACGGTCGCGATTCGGCCAGCTCGGATCCTCGGGGGCGTGGTGGAGGAACCGAGTCCACAGCGTGTAGGCCATCGGCGCCATTCCCATCGGCGCGCCCGGGTGGCCCGAGTTGGCCTTCTGGACGGCGTCCATAGATAGGGTCCGGATGGTGTCGATCGCAAGCTGGTCCAGCTTCCCGGCCACTTCCGTCATTCGAATTCCGCTCCCGATCTCTTGCGTTTGCAGACTTGGGCGAGCTCGACACGCGTCCGCAAGACGCGGCTCGTCGGGGCCGGGGTGCGCTCGCGGGCGATCGATCCCAACGCAGGACCGAATGCCGGCAGCGAATCCGGACCGTTGCCTCAAGGTGGGCGCGACCGGCCGATCCGCCGCGGATCCTCCGGTCCAGGCCCATTGACGACGCCATTCTACCGACCCGCGGCCCAGGGACGGCTCGCGAGGGTCGTCCGCCGCCGACGCGCGGGCCATTCCGCCCATCCGATGCACCCGCCTCGGCCATGGCAGGCTCCGCAAGCGTGTGCCCGGAAGGCGGCGTAGCGCGGATCGACTCCGTCCGAACGTAGTTGATCCTGCTATGGAGACTGCTACACTCGGCCCTCAGGCGGCGCCGCGACGGCGAAGTCGGGCGTTGTCGACCGAAAGGGTTATACCCACGGTCTCGTAGCCGGCCCCAACGCGAGGAAGCAGATGCGAATCTACGACGGGAGCCCTCGCCAGAACTACGAGGAAGTGCTGCGCTCGATCGGCGCCTTCCTCGACCAGCGAGGCATGAAAGAGGTCCTGCTGGTGGAGGCGCCCGACGGTTTCGTGGTCCAGGGAATGGTGGTGGAGACGTCGTCGTCCGGCCAGTGGTCGGAACACCTCGGCCAGCAGGCCAAGGAAACCTTCACCTTCCTCGACGACGACATCGCCCGTTTCATGGAAGAAGGCCACGCCAGGCGCGACAACCAGCAGCGTGCGGTCACCTGGGGGCAGGCGGGCTACTATGAGCAGGCGTTCCGCGTGGTCGGTCGATATGTCGATGAACAGAAGCCGCGCGACGTCTTCTTCTTCGAACAGGACGGCGCCTTCGTCCTTCGGCTGCTGATGTGGACGCAGACCGGCAGTCGACACGTGATCGCCGAGTTCACGCGCGACGAGGTCGATTCTCTGATCGCCTCGGCTCCGGAATTCCGAGGCGAGAAGGCGGCCAAGCCCGAGCCCGGGGTTTGAGCGAGCCGAGGCAGGTCCGAAGCGGGTATGTGAGGTAGAGCCATGAAGATCCTGAAGATTCTGATGGTGCTCGTGCTGGTCACGCTCGCCGCGCTGCTGGTCATCCCGCTCATCGTTCTGGCGGGTCTGTTCGTCTGGCTCAAGCTCACCGAAGAGGGTGACGAGGAGTCGCTCGAACTCGATCAGGACAACGTCTGACGCCCGGCCGCCTTCGATCCGATCCGCTCGCCCGGGCCGCACGCCCGGGCGATTGCGTGTCCGGCCCATAAGCCGCGGCCATGATCGATCCGACAGATCCTGCGATCGCCGACGTCCGTGAGGCGCCCCGGGCGGGAAGCGCAAGCCCGAGCACGCGGGTTCGCCTCGGTGCCGAGGTGGCGACGCTCTTCGTCATGCTCACCTGGGGAGCCAACGTGGTTGCGGTCAAAGCCGCCATCGCCGATGTGCCGCCGATCGTCTTCGCGTTCTGCCGGTTCGGCGCGGCCTTCCTGGTCCTGCTTGCCTTCCTCCGCTGGCGCGAGGGTAGCGTCTCGCTCCCTCGGAGAGACGTTCTTCCGTTGGCTCTGCTTGGCCTTGCCGGGTTCGGCCTCTATCAGGACCTGTGGGCCTCCGCGCTTGGCCAGACGACTGCCGCCAACTCGGCCCTGCTGACGGCGGCCACGCCGGTCTCGACGATGCTCATCGCCGCGGCCGTCGGGTCCGACACCCTCTCGCCGGCAAAGGCGATCGGTGCCGCGGTGTCTTTCTGCGGGGCGTTGGGCGTGGTCGCGGCCACGCACGGCTTCGGGTTCACCGGAGCCTCTGGCGGGGACCTGATGACACTCGTTGCCACTGTCTGCTGGGCCTGCTACGTGGCTTTCGGCGCTCCGGTTCTGCGACGCCACTCACCGTTGAGGACTGCGACATGGGCGATCGGATTCGGCTGTCTGGGGATGCTGCCCCTCGCGCTGATCCAGCTGCCGCAGCTCGATGTCTCGCAGGTTGGTCTCGGCACTCTCGGTCTCTTCGCCTATTGCGCCCTCCTTCCTGCCGCGGCGGCGAACGTCGTCGTCTTTGCCGCAATCAAGGTGCTCGGGCCGACGCAGGTGATGTTCTTCCAGTTCCTGGTCCCGGGCTTTGCCGTGATCATGGCCGCCTTCTTCCTGGGCGAGGCAATCGTCGTCGGGCAGGTTGTCGGCGGTCTGGTGATCGTCCTCGGCATCCTGATCGCGCGGTCTCGCCGGCTAGCCACCGCGGTGGGGTAGGCCTCCGGAACGTTGCTCGGGTGCCTTGACACACGGATGCCGGCGACTTAGCATCAACAAGCCTTTATATAAAGGCCCATTGTTGTGGCACCATGACGGGCCTGCGCCCGCAGCTTCGCAAGAGGAGTAAGGATCACCGTGAGCGAGAAGATCAGCCGCGACGCCGCGAACGCGAGCCACGCCAGCGTGGCTTCGGAGCCGGCCACCCCTGCGAAGGCCAAGAAGATCCGCGTCGCGATCGTCGGCGTCGGAAACTGCGCCAGCAGCCTCATCCAGGGCCGCTACTACTACGAGAATGCGGCTGAGACCGACTTCGTCCCGGGTCTCATGCACGTCAACCTCGGCGGTTATCACGTCCGCGACATCGAGTTCGTAGCCGCCTTCGACATCGACAAGAACAAGGTCGGCAAGGACCTGTCCGAGGCGATCTACCAGAAGCCGAACAACACCATCGTCTTCCAGAAGGTCCCGCACATCGGCGTCAAGGTCGAGCGCGGCATGACCCACGACGGCCTCGGCAAGTACCTCTCCCAGATCATCGAGAAGGCCCCCGGGCCCACGGCCGACGTGGTCGGCATCCTGAAGGCGACCAAGGCCGACGTCCTGATCAACTACCTCCCGGTCGGCTCGGAAGAGGCGACGAAGTGGTACATGGAGCAGGCCCTCGCCGCCGGTGTCGGCGTCGTGAACTGCATCCCGGTCTTCATCGCCCGCGAGCCCTACTGGCAGCGCCGCTTCGCGGAGAAGGGCCTCGCGATCATCGGCGACGACATCAAGAGCCAGGTCGGCGCGACGATCAGCCACCGCGTGCTGACGCGCCTCTTCATGGACCGCGGCGTCCGGGTCGACCGCACCTACCAGCTCAACTTCGGCGGCAATACGGACTTCCTCAACATGCTCGAGCGCGAGCGCCTCGAGTCCAAGAAGATCTCCAAGACGAATGCCGTCACCTCGATGCTCGACTACGAGATCGATCCCGACAACATCCACGTCGGCCCGAGCGACCACGTGCCGTGGCTGCTCGACCGCAAGTACTGCTACATCGTCATGGAGGGCACGACGTTCGGCGACGTGCCTCTCAAGTGCGAGATGAAGCTCGAAGTCTGGGACAGCCCGAACAGCGCCGGCGTCGTCATCGACGCTCTCCGCTGCCTCAAGCTCGCCAAGGATCGCGGTCTCAAGGGCGCGCTTGTGGCGCCGTCCGCCTACTTCAAGAAGAGCCCGCCCATCCAGCTCCACGACGACATCGCCTTCAACCGCGTTGAGGCGTTCATCCGGGGTGAGGACAACGAAACCCTCGTCGGCACCGAAACCCTGCCCAAGCGCGTCATGCGGTCGGCCCCGGTCCGCGGCGGCGTGCCGATGGCCAAGTAGAGGGCAGTCCGCGGCGGGCCGGGCGGTTTCGCAGCCGTTGCGCGACGTCGAGAGAGACGCCGGGCACGGGGCGGCGGATCGAGCTGCGCAAGGGCGTTGTGTCCTTGCATCCTTCGGGACAGTTCGGGCCGGCCTCGCCGAGTCGATCCACCCCCGAAACAGTGCGATACCGGTATCACACATGTTATCGTTATCAGGACAGATAGTCACGAATATGTATCGATCCGCTGCCCATTCTCCGTTACAGCGAGCCGCAGGAGACGACTTCGTGGCCGAGCCCCTCCTAGAAATGCGCGGGATAGTCAAGGACTTCCCCGGAGTCCACGCCCTCATCGACTGCCACTTCGACCTCTTTCCGGGAGAGGTCCACGCACTGGTCGGCGAGAACGGCGCCGGCAAGTCGACGCTCATGAAGATCGTCGATGGCGTCTACAAGCGCGACGCCGGCGAGATTCGGTTCAAGGGTTCGGAAGTCGAGATTCCGAACACCGCGACGGCGCAGCGCCTCGGCATCAGCATGATCCACCAGGAACTGAACCTGATGCCGCACCTCACGGTCGCCCAGAACATCTTCGTCGGGCGGGAACCGCGGGGCCGCTTGCCGTTCGTCCTCGACGAACGGGGGCTCAACGAGAGCGCCGCCGCCCTCTTCGAGAAGCTTCGTCTCCACCTCGATCCCCGCAAGCGGGTCTCGGCACTCACCGTCGCGCAGCAACAGATGGTCGAGATCGCCAAGGCCCTCTCGTTCAACGCCTCGGTCCTGATCATGGACGAGCCGACGGCCGCGCTGACGGACAGGGAGATCGACGAGCTCTTCCGCATCACTCGCCAGCTCCGCAGTGAGGGCGTCGGCATTGTCCACATCTCACACCGACTTCAGGAGCTGAAGCAGATCTCAGACCGGGTGACTGTCATGCGCGATGGTCGCGTCATCAACACCATCGCCACGCCCGACGCCACCATCGAGCAGATCATCTCGATGATGGTCGGTCGCACCATCTTTGAGGCCACGCCGGAGGTCCCGGAGGTTACCGATCCCGAGGTGGTCCTCGAGGTTCGAAACCTCAACCGCGGCCGTGCCATACGGGACGTGAGCTTCTCCGTCCATCGCGGCGAGATCGTGGGGATCGCCGGGCTCGTCGGCGCCGGCAGAACGGAAGTCGCCCGGGCGGTATTCGGCGCCGACCCCCTCGACTCGGGCGAAATCTTCGTCCACGGAAGAAAGGTCAAGATCTCGGGTCCGATCGACGCGGTCCGCCACGGCATCGGCTACCTTTCCGAGGATCGCAAGCGGTACGGCTTGGCGCTCGGGCTGAACGTCGAGACGAATATCGTCATGGCATCGCTTCAACACTTCGTGAGCAGGCTGGGGATCGTGCGGTCTGCCCTGACCCGGGCGGCGGCCGAGCAACAGGTGAAGAACCTGGCCATCAAGACCCCGAGTCTGAACCAGAGGGTACGCAACCTCTCGGGCGGCACGCAGCAGAAGGTCGTCGTCGGGAAGTGGCTTACCGCCGACACCGAGATCCTGATCTTCGACGAGCCAACGCGTGGCATCGACGTCGGGGCGAAGAGC
>JADGQJ010000146.1 GCA_017881885.1 Chloroflexota bacterium | reverse complement strand
CGCTACGTCGACGATCCCGCCGCCACGATGCGGGAGCTGGCTCGGGTCGTGAAGCCGGGCGGTCGGGTTGCGATGGTCGAGTTCGGCCTGCCGGGTGGCGTCTGGCGCCCGCTGTGGTGGCTCTATACGCGCGTCGGGCTTCGGCTGGGCGGGCGCGTCTTCTCGGCGAAGTGGTCCGCGGTAGGCGCGTTTCTCGGTCCGAGCATCGAGCGCTTCTACGCCGCGCATCCGCTCCCAGCCATCGCGCAGGACTGGCGCGACGCCGGTCTAGGCGACGTGCAAACCCGTCGGATGAGCGTTGGGGGCGGCGTCGTCATGAGCGCCACGAAGCCGGCGTTGCCCGTTGCGTCCGGCCTCGAGCCGGCCCGCTCCCCTACCCCGGCCGCGATGGCGCCGGCCTTCTACGCGGCCCGCGGCGGCGGCTGGCGCGATTACTGGACGCTCCTCCACCCGCCGTACACCGTATGGCATCTCTCATACGTGCTGCTGGGCGCGGCGCTGGCGCCCGCGCCCGACCCGAAGATCGTTGCCGGTGCGCTCGTCGCGTTCGGGCTCGCCGTCGGGATCGGTGCCCACGCCTTCGACGAGCTTCACGGGCGGCCGCTCCGCACGCGCATCCCGTCGCCGGTGCTCGCGGTCCTCGGCACCGCGGCGCTCCTGGCCGCGGTCGCGATCGGCATCGTCGGGGTGACGATGTTCGGTCCGCTGTTCCTCCTGCTGGTGGCCTTGGGCGCGTCGACCGTCGTCCTCTACGGGCTCGAAGTGCGCTTCGTCCACTCGGACGTCGGTTTCGCGCTCGGATGGGGCGCGTTCCCGGTCGTGGCGACTGCGTACGCAGCAGGCGCTCACCCGGTTCCGACCGTTCTTGCAGCTATCGCGGCCGCGCTCCTGAGCCTGGCGCAGCGACGACTCTCCACTCGCGCGCGCTCGATCCGCCGCCGCGCGGTGAGCATCAGCGGCGAGATCGTCTACTCGGACGGCTCGAAGGAATCTATCGACGCGGGCGCCCTGATCGGGGCAGCCGAAGGAGCGCTCGCGATCTTGTGGCTAGCGGTATTCGCCGTCTCGCTCGCGGTGCTGCTCGCACGCTGGCTCTGACGGGCGGACGCGCGCACAATTCGCCCATGTCATACGATCTCGAACGGTTCCTCGAGGAGCAGCAGGACGTCTACGACGACGTGCTCGATGAGCTCCGGCGCGGGCGCAAGACCGGCCACTGGATGTGGTTCATCTTCCCTCAGGTCGCCGGCCTCGGGTACAGCTTCATGTCCCAGCGGTTCGCCATTTCGTCGCTGGATGAAGCCCGCGAGTATCTCGCGCACCCGGTCCTCGGCGTTCGCCTGCGCGAGTGCGCAAGAACCGTGCTGGAGACAAAGGACCGCACCGCGGAGGAGATCTTCGGACCGATCGACGCGTTGAAGCTTCGCTCGTGCATGACGCTGTTTCACCGGGCCGCGCCGGACGAGTCCGTTTTCGTGCAGGTCCTGGACCGCTACTACGGCGGCGCCGCCGACTGGGCGACGGACGCGCGGCTCGGAGCAGCGCCTACGGCATCGTGAAGTGGATGATCCAGGGCCCTTGGAGCCGGATCTGCTTGTGTACGACCCCATCCACTATCTGGTCCCCGACCACCTCCGTGACGGTCACAATCCAGTCGCCCGAGGCATTGTCGACACCACGCGACGTCCACGCCGTCGTCGCAAACCCGCCGTCCCTCGAACCCGTCACACCCGCCACTCCGAGGTCCTGGCCGGCGTGGCGGACGGAAACAGTCGGCGCCCAGCCGTCCCCGCTCGGCGGGAGGCCCGCCATGCGAAGGTCGAGCTTGATGTCCGATGGCGACGTGACAATCCGGTCGAGAGAGATCGTGACGCCGTGGCTCTCGGCGACCGCATGCGGAGTCGCTTGCGACCCACCAGCCACGGTGAGGTCGAAGGAGAACGAAGCGTCGATCTTGACCTCATGCCATGGCCACCACGTCCCATCGCCGCCCACAGGCGCCGGCGACGTCCCGTCCTCGAATGCAGGCCCGCCTTCGGTCACAGGTGGGGTCGTTTGGTCGCGGACCGAGACTGCGGGTATTGAAACGGTGAACGCCCTTCGACCCGGGGCCGCCGGCGCCGGGTCGGCGTCAAACCAGAAGAGGTTGGCGGCCACAGAGGCATCCTCCGGACTCGAAGCGCCCATCGTTGCCTCCCACCGACCGCCGGAGCTGTCGGTCACGGTCGCTTGATCGACACCGACCTGCGACCAGCCTCTGTTCTGCTCGTCGACCACGGTGACCCCTACGAGCATCCTGTTCGCATCGGCGTAGACCCGTTCGAGGGTGAGGCGGTAGCCGTCGACCGTCTTGATGAGCCCGAGGTGCTCGGCCCGCTGCCACGCCAGACCGCCGGCCTCATCGTAGAAATGGAGCACGCCGCCGGCCGCAGCCACGGTCACCATCGCCACCGCCAGGAGGACCGGGATAAGCGCGAGACGACGTCGACGCTGATTGGCCGGGCGCGGATCGGCGGAACTCGAGGGCTGTAGGAGCTGGATCGCCGCCGAGACGCGCTGCTCGAGCCGTGCGGCAAGGTGCGGAGGAATGTCCACCGCATAGGCGTCGGTCAGGTGAGACTCGAGAGCCTCGGTACCAGCGGTGCCGGGAACGTCATGCATCTTCACGGAACGACTCCCTCAAGGAGGCGAGCGCACGGCTCAGGAGCTTCTGGGTTGCGGCTTCGCTCTTGCCGAGCGCGCCGGCGATTTCGCGGGCTGTAAGGCCGCCCGCATAACGGAGACCGATCGCGTCTCGCTGGACGGCGGGCAGGCGTTCGACTCGATCGCGGAGGTCCGCCATCCGTTCGCGCTCCAGCACACCGTCCTCGAGCGGACTTGGGTCGGGCGGTTCGGTATGCGGTTCCGTTTCCGGCGCCACCGCAGACCGATGGCGGCGTCTCGCGCGCTCAGCGTCGAGGGCAGCGTTTCGGGCAATGGTGAACAGCCAGGCAATCACGCCGCCGCCGGACGGCCGATACCGACCCATGGCTGCGAACGCTCGCTCGAAGACGACGGCTGTGAGCTCCGCCGCCTCATCATTCGACACGGTTCGCGAGCGCAAGAAACGGAAGACGCCCAGGTGATGACGGCGGTAGAGCAGCGCGAAGGCCTGCGAGTCGGTTCGGGCGGCCGCGGCAAGCTCCTCGTCGCGCCCCTCCGCCTCCGCCGAGCTATCGAGCCTCGCCCATTCGATCCCGGTCACGCTTCCCTCCTGCAGCATTGTCGCCTACATGTACAACGCGCAACCTGGGGAAACCGGACATTTCGGGCGCGGGTCGGTTTGGTGCGGGCGGGCAGACTCGCCACGCGTCGCTTTAGCATTGACGGATGCTGACACTTCGCCCCGCAGTTCCAACCGACGCCGCACTGATCCTCGAGTACATCCGCGAGCTTGCGGAGTTCGAACGGGAGCCGGGCGCGGCCGTTGCCACGGAAGCGGATATCGCCCGCCACGCCTTCTCCGAGCATCCGTTGGTGAAGGTGACCATGGCCGAATGGGACGGCCGGCCGGCCGGTTTCGCCCTCTGGTTCCTCAACTTCAGCACCTGGGAAGGCAAGCCGGGCATCTATCTCGAAGATCTGTTCGTGCGCCCGGCGTTTCGCCGCAACGGGATCGGCAAGGCCCTTCTGAAGCATCTGGCGGCTCTCGCAGTGGAAGAGGGCTGGACCCGCTTCGTCTGGCAGGTGCTCGATTGGAACACGCCGGCAATCGAGTTCTACGAGGCCCACGGCGCAAGAATCATGCGTTCATGGCTCACTTGCCGAGTGGAGGGCGACGCCATCAGGCGGCTCGCCGAAATGGCGGACTGAGGTGAACCCGACTCCCCTTCGCCGCGCCGACCGCCCAGGCGACCCACTCGCCGGGCGCGGTTTGGCGAACTTACGCTCCGGCGCGACCTAGTATCGCGTCCGGCGCGTCTCTTCCTTCTTCGGTGGGCGGGGTTCGTTGCCCGGCCGCGGCGGGTTAGGAATGGTCCCAGGGGCCATGTCCGGCTTGGGCGGAAGCGGCCCACGGGCGCGGGCGGCTTCTACCTGCTGAGCGAAGGCCGCCGCGCGGTCGGGCGGTACGGCGCGTTCCCATTCGGCAGTGATCTGCTTGACTCGCGCATTCGAGGCATCTCGCTGCTCGCGTTCGTATCTCGATCTCTTCGTCATTCCGTCCTCGTCTGGGATACCCGGCATCTTCGCCCAATGGATACCACAATCTTGCACTCATCGCCACCGCCTGTCCCACAGCCCGCAGCAATGGGTCGACCCGGGACGGACCCGTCAACCCGTGAGGCCCAACCGGGCGGCGACAGTGGCCGCTTCCACGCGGCCGGCGACGCCGAACTTCGCCAGGATATGCGAAACGTGGACGCCGGCAGTGCTTTCGCTGATGAATAGCGCTTCGCCTATCTGGCGGTTCGTACGGCCGGCGGCGAGAAGGCGCAGGACCTCGATCTCACGATCGCTGAGGCCATATGCGGCCAGACCCCGCTCGGAGGCGGTTGCGTCCCCTCCCCCACTCTTGTCAGCCAGGGCCGCCTCGTCGGACCGCAGCGGAACCCGTGCCCGCGCCGCCAACGCTTCGATAGCCTCGCAGAGCGGGCGGGCCCCAAGTCGAGATGCTCCTTCGTATGCCTCCGTAAGAAGGCAAACGGCGTCGTCACGTGCGCTGCGGTCCGGCAGCAGAGCTTCAGCCAGGCGGTACGTGGCGTAGGTGGCGTCGTAGACGGGGCCGCGATCCTGCGCCATGGCAAGAGCGCGTCGCCACATCGCCGGGTCCCGCGCGGACGTCAGACGCGTGGCTTCGGCCTCCGCAAACGCGATCGCCTGCTTCACTTCATCCAGGTTCGGGCCGGACGGCACGCCATCCACCAGGCGGCGGACTGCCTCGAGGAAGGAGGTCGCTCGGCCGACCGCCTCGTCCAGCGCCTTCGAGTCACGCGCCGCCCTCGCACGCTCCGCCGTTCCGGCCTCGAGCCGCAGGGCAGCCACCAGTACTCGGCCTTGTACGGATCGGTCCTCGGTCTGGCCTAGGATACCGAGCACGCGGTCGGCGACTCGACGGCCGGCGTCCGTCTTGCCTGTGAGCATCGCCAGAACGATCTCATCGGCGGCGATCGGCCCGTTGAACTGGGCCTCAACGCCGGGGCCGAGCATCTCCGATAGGTCGGCTAAGGCCTGGGCGGCCGGCTCGAAATCGCCTCGGAGGGTCAGCAAGTGGGCCAGCTGCTGCGTGGCAAAGACACGACTCGTGCCTCGCGCGATGGGCTGGACCTCGAGCGCCAGCTGGAGCGCGGCATCCCAGCGGCCCAATATGGTCAATTCCTCGCAGGCGTTCATTGAGATGAAGGCGCCGTAGGTCGCGCCCATTCCCAGATCGCGCATCCGCCGAGCGCCTTCCAGCGAAATGGCCAGCGCCTCCTCGTGATGTCCGGCGGCGCTCAGTACGGACCCGTGGCAGGCATATCCGCGGCCTATGTCGTCGAGATCCTGAACCTCTTCGGCGATGGCTATCGCCGCGCGAGTCAACGCGGCGCCGCCATCCGGGTCGCCCATCAAACCGAGGACGACGCCGACTGTGGAAAGCGAATGCCCCTCGATCTGGCGGGAACCGGTCTCACGCGCCAGTTGGAGCGCACGGCGGCCCACCGACAGGGACTCCTGGTTGTGGGCGGCCAGCATGAGGACCTGCGCGTAACCCGCCAGGACTCTCGCCCGGTCTGCAGAAGGAGGCTGTTCCGGCACCAGCTCGATCGCGCGCCTGTAGGCGTCTTCGGCGCCGGCGAAGTTGGCCGACGTCCAGAGTGAACGTCCGAGTCGTTCGTACAGCAGGCCCTCGAGGACCGGCTCGCCGCAGGCCCGGGCCTGGTCGAGCGCTTCTCGAAGCAGTTGTATGGCACGGGCATGTTCGCCGCTCAACTGCGCGCAGTGTGCCGTCCGGCGCAGGAGCTCCACCTTGTCTATCTTCGCCTCCGCCGCTCGTGCGGGGACGATCTCCCACAGCTCCGCCGTTCTCTCGTACTGGCGGAGTGCTTCGGCGTAAGCTCCCGCAGCCTGTGCGGCGTCGCCCGCCAGCAGTGAGGCGCCGAACGCGTGGTCGAGCTCGCGAGCTTCGAACCAGTGGTGGGCGATCTCGCCGAGGTGGCCGGCTTCCTCGGCGCCCCGCAAGCCGTTGGTTTCGGAAAGTGCCTGGGCGATCGCGGCGTGCAACCGTCGCCGCCGGCCCGGCAGGACTGTCTCGGCGGCCGCTTCGGCCAGCAACGCGTGTCTGAATGCGTACCGTTCGGAGGGCGCCTGCTCATCGGCGACGAGGAGCTGCGCGGAGAGGGCTTCGTCGAGGGCTTCGTCGAGTTCCCGCTCCGACAGCTCGGAAACCCTGGCAAGCAGGGCGTGATCCACCCGCCGCCCTACTACGGCCGCGACCCCGAGCAGCCTGAGCGTGGGTTCCGATACGTGGGCCAG
>JADGQJ010000145.1 GCA_017881885.1 Chloroflexota bacterium | reverse complement strand
TCGTCGTTGCGACTGCTCGGCTCCGTCGGCGAGCCGATCAACCCCGAGGCCTGGCGCTGGTACTTCAAGAACATCGGCAAAGAGCGTTGCCCGATCATGGATACGTGGTGGCAGACTGAAACCGGAATGCTGATGATCACGCCGCTGCCGTGCGTGGATTTGAAGCCCGGTTCCGGCACGCGCCCATTCTTCGGCCAGCAAGCCGACATCTACGACGAGCAAGGCAACCCGGTGGCGGACGGCGAGGAGGGCTTCCTCGTCTTGAAGCGGCCGTGGCCGGCGATGCTACGCACTATCTACGGCGATTCCGCGCGATACGTCGATCAGTACTGGACCAAGTACCCGGGCGTATATCTGACCGGCGATTCGGCCAAGCGCGACAAGGACGGCTACTACTGGATCATCGGCCGCGTCGACGACGTGCTCAAGGTGTCCGGCTATCGACTGGGCACGGCCGAGGTCGAATCGGCGCTGGTCAGCCACCCGGCGGTCGCTGAGGCCGCGGTGATCGGCCTGCCGCACGAACTCAAGGGCCAGGCGATCCACGCCTTCGTCCTGCTGCGGCACGACTACGTCGCGTCACCCGAGCTGGCGGAGGAGTTGCGCCAGCATGTCGGGTCCGAGATGGGCCCGATCGCGAAGCCGGAGGACGTCAAGTTCGTCGACCAGCTGCCAAAGACGCGGTCCGGCAAGATCATGCGCCGCGTGCTGAAGGCGCGCGCTCAAGGCCTGCCGGAAGGCGACATCTCGACTCTGGAGGAGTAAAGGGGCCGGGCGTGTCCAACGCCCATTCGGGCACGGATACACAACGGCGACGACAGCTCGGTATCCGGCGGCGCCGGCTGCGCTAGCTCGGCTCGTCGGATCCGGCGACACGAGCGGGAGCCTCGCCGTCGATGGTCATCCTGACCCGGGCGAGGAGCAGGTTCGGGCTGAACGGCTTCTCCATCAGGACGATGCCATCCTTGAGGCCACCGTGATCGTCGATGGACCCCTGAGCGTAGCCCGTCATCATGAGGATCTTCATCGCGGGCCTCAGCACGGAGAGGCGGGCTGCCAGATCGGCACCGTTTCCGCCGGGCATGACCACGTCGGTGAGCAGCAGGTCGATCTGGCCGAGATGCTCGGCGGAGACCGCCGCCGCCTGTGCGGGCCCGTCGGCGGCGAGGACCGCATAACCCTGCCGCTCGAGCACCGAGACCGCCAGCTTCCGGACGGCGGCCTCGTCCTCGACGACTAGAATCGTCTCGTGGCCTCTCGGCATTGCCTCGACGGGAAGCTGCCCGGCAGCGACGCGTTCGCCGAGGGGTGTCCTGGGCAGGCATATCTCGAAAGTGGAGCCGTGCCCGGGCTCGCTGTGTACGTCGATGCTCCCCTCGGACTGGCGGACGATTCCGTACACAGTGGCCAGGCCAAGGCCGGTGCCCTTGCCGACGTCCTTGGTGGTGAAGAATGGCTCGAAGAGGTGGGCCTGGGTCTCGGCATCCATCCCGCCGCCCGAGTCGCTGACCCTGAGCATCACGTGGGGTCCGGCCCTCACTCCTTCGTGCGCCGCCGCAAAGGCCTCGTCGAGTGTCACATTGTGCGTCTCAAGCGTCAGCGTGCCCCCGCCCGGCATCGCGTCTCTGGCGTTGACGGCCAGATTGATGAGCACCTGCGTCAGCTGGCCCGGGTCGGCCCGGACCAGACCCAGGTCCGGGTCCGACACGATCTTGAGATGCAAGTCCTCACCGATCAGGCGGACCAGCATGCCCCGCACCTCTTCAATCGATTCGTTGAGGTTGAGCGCACGTGGCTGGAGCACTTGCCGCCGGCTGAAGGCGAGGAGCTGCCGCGTAAGCGCGGCTGCCCGCTCGCCGGCCAGGAGGATCTCGTCCACGTCGGCGACCCTGGCGTCGCCGGGCTCCATCTCGCTACGAA
This sequence comes from Chloroflexota bacterium, assembly GCA_017881885.1. Lineage (GTDB taxonomy): Bacteria > Chloroflexota > Limnocylindria > Limnocylindrales > CSP1-4 > Fen-1039. The sequence goes on along the minus strand of JADGQJ010000145.1, from coordinate 4,638 downwards.
GCAGCTGACCGTAGCCCGAGATGGCCGTCAGGAGGTTGTTGAAGTCGTGAGCAACCCCGCCCGCCAGCCGCCCGACGGCTTCCATCTTCTGGGCCTGGCGGAGTTGCTCTTCCAGCTTCACCCGGTCGGTCACGTTCGTGGCGAGCACGACGCGTGCCGGTCGTCCATCCCAGATCAATTCGTGTGAGGTCACCTCCACCTCGATCACCGAGCCGTCGGCGCGGAGATGGCGGCCCGCATTGGTCCGAGTCGACACATCGGACTTGAGGAGAGCAGCCAGGAAGGGCACATCCTCCGGCGGACGGATGTCCGCGATCGTCATGGCACGGAACTGCTCGACCGACCAGCCGTAATGAAGGATGGCCGTGTCGTTGACCTCAAGGAATCGCAGCGTGTTCGAGTCGTAGATCCACATCGGATGCGGATTGCTCTCGAACAGGTCGCGGTAGCTCCGCTCGGAGGCGCGCAGCGTCTCCTCCGCTGCTCGTTGGGCGGTGACGTCCAGGAGGAAGCCGATCGTCGCGGGACCGTCGGGCAGCTCGATGTTTCCCGTGCCTACGACGAGTGGGAACTGCGAGCCGTCGGTACGAATGCCGACCGTTTCGAAGGTTGCGAGCAGCCGGTCTCCGACGGCGCGGGCCGAGATTCGCTCGAGCAGGTCCTGCCGGCGGTCGGGTGCGACAAAATCGGTCAGCGGCATGTTTCGGACGTTCGACTGACCGAAGTCGAACATCGAACGCACGGTGTCGTTGGCGAGGAGGATGAGCCCATGTCGCGCTATGGCCATGCCGGCCGGTGAGCCATCAAAGATGATGCGGAACCGTTCCTCGCTCTGACGAGCAACGGACAGTGCTGTTTCCATCCGAAGGATGACCAGCAAGACAATGACCCCCCAGGCCACGAACGACACCGGGGTGTAAGAGGTAGCCCCGGCCGCAGCCTCCACCGCCAGCGTGGCGGGCAGGATCAACAACGCTGCGGCCAGCAAGATTCGGCGTGCGACGCGCCGTCGGATCCAGTCCATCCCGGTGGGCGCCAGTTCGGTTCGGGCCGCCGGATGCGAGGCGGCTGCCGACCACAGGACCATGGAGATCAGCCAGCAGGCGTCGAGTGGTGACGGATCCAGAGAGATATCGAGCAGGCCGAGCCTCAAGCTCAGTACGTCCGCAAAGAACGTAGCAGTCAGGCCTATCACGAGTAGCCGGAGAACAGGCGACCGGAAGTTGCCGATGAACGCGGATCGGACCGCCACTGCCAGCAGGGCGATATCCGCGATCGGATAAGCGACCATAACGGCGACGTCAAGCGCGGATCCGGCGTAGGCCTCCAGAGAGGGCCGGACCACGAACTCGAAGACCGCTACCGCCACGCCTGTCGTGATCATGAGCGTGTCCAGCAGGGCAGCCCGGTCCGGGGGGTTGCGAACCAGGAGGGTCACGCCGGCGATGAGCAGCGGGTACTCCGCGAGGTAGAACACGTCGGCGAGCGAGGTCGTCGGCGAATCGCCCGCGACAAGGCTGATCCAGTACCAGACGAAATCGCCGAGCGCGAGAGACAGCATGCCCGCGCCGATAAGGGCCCATGCGAGCGGTCTCGCCGGCCGATTGAGGCGGATGCTGGCAAACACCGCCGCGACGGCAACGACCTCGGTCGCGACGTAGTCGATCGCCCGTCCATACGGGTCCAAGAACGGGGCGTAGTAAAGGCCCACGGCGACGGCGCCAAAGACGAGGAGCGCAACCCACAACCGAGAGCGGGTTTCGCCGGCAGCGCCGGCCGACGGGGCGGCCTTGTCGCGTCGCCCCAACCGGCGTGCCAGCCCGGCGTATCGGTCGCTCAAGTCGCCGTCTCCAACTCGCATCCTGGCCATCTCGCGCTGGAACGACGGTGCGGGCGCCTCGGCGGCGCCGGTCGGTTCGCATTGAAGATAGCGCTACGTTCCCGTTTGGATAGGCATCGGTCGGTCCTGCCTCGAGGCGCAAGAGTCATGCAGCAAACGGCCTAGACGCGGCGCGGCGATGCCTCAGCGGCAGCGGATCTCCGGCGTTGCCGTCACGGCCACGATCCGGGCGTAGACGGCCCCGCATAGCGTCTCGGGCGCTGCAGACTGCGATGCGGATCGGCGCCTCGGTCGGCTTCAGTCCCGCTCGAGAGGCGCGTTGAGCTGCAGAAGAACTGGTAGCCGCCCGGTCATCCGGACTTCGGTCAAGGAGCAGTTCCCGATCGCGGGAAACAGGCGCCGATAGTCGCTCAGCGGTGCCTCCAGCAGGTTGCACAAGGCCAGCCGGATCACGGTGCTGTGCGCCACGACGAGGACGCGGCCATCCGGGTGGGCGTCGGCGATCTCCTGGACGCAGGCCACAAAGCGTCCCGCGGCCTCGGCCGGATCCTCGCCTCCCGGCAGGTGATCGGCGACCGGGTCGATCTCGAAGGCGGCGTATGCCGCCGGAAACCGCACTCGCATTTCCTCGACGGTAAGCCCCTCGCCGTTTCCGAAGTCCAGCTCCCGCAGCCGGGCATCGATCTGCAATTTCACCCCTGCCGATTGGGCGGATGGAGTCGCCGTGCCGATTGCCCGACCCAATTGGGAGGACCAGACCGCAGCAAGCTCGGCCGAAGCAGCCCACCCCGCGAGTTGCTCCGCCTGCGCCAGCCCGCGCGGAGAAAGCTCGACCTCCGACACGCCGGCATACCTGTTCTCGGCGTGCCAGACCGTCTCGCCGTGCCGGACCAGGACCAGGTCGGTCATTGCTGCTCCCGTGCCCATGCCCGTGCCCGTGCTCGCGCGTGCGCCGCGAGGCCGGCGCCCAGCCAGCCACGATTCTCGAGCTCGTCGACGAAGCGGCCGTAGGCGTCGTAGAAGCGCCCGGCAGAGCCCGGGCGCGGCTCGATCGTCACTCGAATGTGGACCATCTCCGCGGCTACCTCGGCGGCATCTCTACCGGAGCTCGCTGCCAGGATCGCCATCCCAAGCGCCGGCTCAGAGTTGTCCGGGAGGGAGACGGCACGCCCCAGGATGTCGGCGCGAAGCTGGCACCAGTACTCGCTTCTGGCGGCCCCGCCGGTGAACACAAGGTCACCGGATGTCGGGGCGCCCAGGAGGTCGAGGTAATCGAAGCACAGCCGCTCGACATAGCCGACGCCCTGGAGAATGGCCGCGAACCGGTCGGCCTCGGACCCGTCCCCGCCGAGCGCGAATCCCTGCGCCTGGGGAGCTACGAAGGGGAAACGCTCACCTGCCGAGACGAGCGGGTAAGTTAGCCCCGCAGATGGTTCGTGCGCGGACGCCGCCCGACCGAGCTCGTCCAGGTCGCGGCCGGTGAAGTCCCGCGAAATCAGGCCGGCACCGGTGCTCGAAGCGCCGCCGGGAAGCCAATCTCCGCTCGGCGCCCGGTGAGAGTAGAGCGCGCCGAGCGGGTCGTGGATGAGCTCGCGTGTGACTCCCTTGAGGACCAGCGTTGTGCCCAGAACTGAGTTCCAGCACCCGGGGCGCAGCGCTCCGGCACCGAGTTGCGACGCACAGCCGTCGGTCATGCCGGCGATCACCGGCGTACCCGCAGGGATTGCCGTTACGGCAGCCGCGGCACGGCTCACGGCTCCGATGACCGTCCCCGAACGAACGAGCTCCGGAAGCAGCTCAGCCGGCACGCCCAGCGCCTCCATTACGGCATCGGGCCACGTCCCCGCGACCAGGTGCGCTCCGCTCTTGAGCGCGTTGCTCAGGTCGGCGGGAACCTCACGTCCGACGAGGCGGCGATTGACGAAGTCGGACTGGTGGGCGAGCCGGGCTCCTCGGGGAAGGGGCGGGCTCTCTTCCAGCAGCCAGAGCAGTTTCGGCAACGCCCATGACGGCTGCATCCGGGAGTAGCCCAGCTCCGCCCAGACGTGGCCGCCTACGGTATTGACTCGGTCGACCTGGCCGGCGGCACGGGTGTCGTCGTACATGAGCGCGGGCGTGATGGGCGACCCTTTTCGGTCGACCAGCACGATCGTCCCGGACGTGGCGTCGACCGCCACGCCCCGAAGTGCGCCGGCGGGCACCGTCTGCATCGCTTCGGACGACGCCGCGGCGATTGCCTGCCACCACTCTTCCGGGTCCTGCTCGTGCCTGGGCCCGGATCTCCGGCTGGTCAACGGCCGCGTGCCGGCCCCGACCACTCCACCGTCGGCGGTGACGGCGAGTGCCCGCGCACTTTGCGTGCCGACGTCGAGGCCCAGCCAGACCCCCGATTCGCGGCCCGCGGCCTTGCTCCTCGCGGCCCCGGTCCTCATCGCTCCCGGCCGATCTCGGACCCACGCGGCCCCGCGCAAGGCTGCGAGGAATGAGCGTGAGTGGTCACGCAAGCCAGTGTATCGATGCCGCCGGCGCCGCGACGAGTTCCGGGGCGGGCACGCTGCTCCCAACCTCGTACTGCCGTCTAGGCGGGGGCGGAGTACTGACGACCGGGACCAACGGCTGATACCAGGAATCCGGCTGGGCTCATACACTGAACCGGTTCTGCCACCCAAGCCACCAAAGGGGTCGCCGATCGAAAGCCCACCCGATGGCCGCCGCACCGCCCGGCCCGTTCTCATCCTGCTCGTACTTGCGGCCTTTCTCGTCATCATCGGCGTGACCGCGAGTGGTCAGGCTGCGCT
>JADGQJ010000144.1 GCA_017881885.1 Chloroflexota bacterium | reverse complement strand
GCGCCTTCCGGCGCGTCCGCGCCGGCATTCTACGACCACCGCATCGGCTCCTTCGAGGCCGTCGCGGTCCATTTCGAGGCCCGGACCAGGCCCTCGGTCGGTTCGAATGTTCCGTCCGGCACGAAGCCGGAGGGAGGCCAGGATGGGAACCGTAGACGTCCAACGAGCCTTCCGATCGATGAGTGTGCCGCCGCCGCACCCACACGAAAACGGCGGGCGGGTCGCGGTGATCATCGAAGAGCGGGAACCTGTGGCGTTGCCGATCGAGGTGGAACCCGAGTATCTGTGCCCCGATCTCGATTGCCTGGGCGCCGACGAGTGCGAAGCCCAGGTCAAGGCGACGGTGATCCGGCTGCAACCGATCCTCCGGGTGAGGTCGGAGCCGCTGCCACTCGTCTTGGAATTGCTCGAGTGCGAGTTCGATCTGGCGCACGGCTGCGCCGAGCGTCTCTTCTGGCTGGCGCACGAGCGCGGCTATCTCTCGCTGCGCGAGGGGCGGGTGCACCTGGGCCACGTGTCGGCGACGGTCTGAGTCGAGGCGTGGGGGCGGCGGGTTTTCTGGCACCATCTCGGTATGAATCCCACGACCCCTCGGGACCAGGCCGCCGGCGCGCGGACCCTCGCCGACTTGGACCAGCCCGCGGCGCTGCTGTTCGACCTGGACGGCACCCTGGTCGATACGGTGCAGCGGCGCATCGACGCCTGGGCCGAGGCATTTCGCCGTGAAGGTCTGATCGTCGATCGGACCCGTCTGGGCGCCTACATCGGGTCCGACGGCCGGTGGCTGGCGAGGGAGCTTGCCCGGGAGGAGGGCCGTGAGCTCGACTACGCCCAAACCGAGGAGCTCGATCGAGTCTCCGGGGCGATCTTCGACGAACTGAACTCGACGCCGATCCCGCTGCCCGGCGCGACCGAGCTCCTGACGGCGCTCGAGGAGAGCCACCTGGTCTTCGCCGTCGCCACGTCGAGCCGGCCCGGTCAGGTGGCCGTTTCGGTCGACGCGCTGCGTCTGCCGGTGCCGCCGCCGATCACGGACGGCAGCCACGTCGCCAATGCCAAGCCCGAGCCGGACCTGCTGCTCGCCTCGGCGGCTCAGCTCGGGATCCGGCCCGAAAGATGCTGGTACGTCGGCGACTCGAAATGGGACATGATGGCCAGCCTCCGGGCGAAGATGGTCGCCATCGGAGTGACGAGCGGGGCGGTCGACGCAGATGGGCTGATCGCTGCGGGCGCGGCCGTCGCGGTGGCGAGCCTCACGGAGTTGCTGGTCGAGCTGCAAAGGCGCGGTCTGGTCGGCTGAGGCTGCTGCCGGCTTGGGCGGTCACCTGACGCACCAGGCTTGACCGGCGCCCGGACACTGAACGAGATGATCGAGACAGCCGTCGACCCGCTGGACTTAGCCGACTGGCGTCGCCGCGTCTCCGAGCTGTATGCGGAGGTTCGCCGGCTGGCGGCAGTGCATCCGCCGGCCGCGCACGCGTACTGGCGGTCGGCTCGCGAGAGTCTCTACCGGGACCACAAGGCTTCGCCCGTGCTGGCCGAGTCGCGGTCGAGTTTCCAGGCCGTCCACTTCGCATACGACTCGGGCTTGCGGTTCGAGCTGTCTCTGATCGTCGACGCGGCGGAGGATGCGGCGGAGGATCGCCCGCAGCCCGTCGCCGCGGGAGGCGGAGGCTTGCTCGGGCTGACGCTCCCGGTCAGCAGCGGCCAACCTCTGCGGTTTCGGCGGATCGGCTGGCTCGACGTGCCGTTCGAAGGCGGCCCGCGCCGCCTCGCGCTCTTCTGGTTGCCCGAATATTCGGGCGGACTCTTCCTACCGTTCAGGGACGGCACCAACGGCCGGGAGACGTACGGCGGCGGACGCTACCTGCTGGACAGCGGCAAGGGCGCGGACCTCGGCGGCGACCCGGCCGTGGGCACGGTCGTGGTCGACTTCAACTTCGCCTATCAGCCGTCGTGCGCGTTCGACCCACGCTGGTCGTGCCCGCTGGCACCTGCGGAGAACCGTCTCGATCTCGAAGTCAGATCCGGCGAACGGATCGGCTGAGGTCCGTGAGGGACTCTCGGATTCAGCTCTCGGCGGGTAGGCGCTCGGCCGAGGGGCGATCGGCCGAGGGGCGCTCGGGGGCGAGGCGCTCGATGTCCACCGCTCGAACACGTCGCGTCTTGCCTGCCTCGGTGCGAACCATGTAGGCGGGGATGACGCCGACGACGATCGATTCCACGACGGCGAGTTCGCCTGCATACAGCCCGGCGCCGCCGATCTTCACTCGATCGCCGACCGAGAGGTCGTCTCGGGTATCGAGCGCCGCCAGGTTGATGTTCGCGACCGTCGAGCGGACGTAGTTGGGATCGCTCGTCAACCCGGTGGTTCTGGCTGGTTTGGTGGCCGTTCGGGCCACCGGATACGTCACCTTGCGTTTGCGCACTTGCTCAGCAACTCCTCACAGCGGGGAATCTAGCGTGCCGCGGCCGCAAACGTGCGACCGGGTCGTGACCCATCGGTGCGCGATCGCCCACCCGAGCGTCCGCCGAACCGCGCCACCGGCTCGGGCTCGCGGTCGGGATCGGGCAGGTATTCCTCGACGACGGCGCAGGGGATCGCCTTGCGCAGCAAGCGTTGGACGCCCCTCAACTCGCCCACTTCTTCGGGCGAAACCAGCGAGATGGCCGTTCCGCTGGCGCCGGCGCGGCCGGTTCGACCGATGCGGTGGATGTAGTCCTGTGGCTCGTAGGGCAGTTCGAAGTTGACCACGTACGGGAGGTCTTCGATGTCCAGCCCGCGCGAGGCAACGTCCGTCGCCACCAGAACCTTGACGAAGCGGCCCTTGAAGGCCTCGAGTGCCCGAGTTCTCTCCGCCTGGCTGCGGTCGCCGTGGATCGCGGAGCAGCTGACGCCGCGCCGATCCAGGTACGAGGCCAGCCGGCTAGCTCCGATCTTGCTCCGAGTGAAAACCAGAACCTGTTCCATCGAGTCCCGCTGGATCAGGTGGATCAGCAGGTCGGCCTTGCGAGCCTGGTCGACGGGGTAGAGGACCTGGGTCAGGTTGTCGGCGATGCTGTTGCGAGCGGCGACTTCGACTGTCTCCGGGTCGGTCAGGAACTCGCCCGCGAGGCGCCGGACGTCGTCGGAGAACGTGGCCGAGAAGAGCAGCGTTTGGCGCTTGGCCGGGATATGCCCGACGATCTTGCGGACTTCCGGGATGAAGCCCATGTCGAGCATCCGGTCGGCCTCATCGAGGACGAGAATCTCGACCTGGGACAGGTTGACGGTGCGCTGCCCGACGTGGTCCAGGAGACGGCCGGGGGTCGCCACGAGGATTTCGACGCCGTTCCAGAGGATCTTGATCTCGGGATCGATGCGCGTACCGCCGTAAACGACCGTGGAGCGGAGCGGAACGCTGCGTCCGTAGGTCTTGACCGCGGCGGCGACCTGAACCGCGAGCTCGCGGGTTGGGGTCAGGATCAGTACCCGAACGGGGTGCCGGGCCGGCGAGAAGCCGGTGTTGGAATGGTGCCGGAGGATCTCCAGGATCGGCAGGACGAAGGCGGCCGTCTTGCCGGTGCCGGTTTGGGCGGCGGCGAGGACATCGCGGCCGGCCAGGATGAGGGGGATGGCCGCGCTCTGGACCGGCGTCGGCTCCGTGTATCCCTCTCGCGCGACTGTGGCGAGAAGGTCGGCCGATAGGCCGAGGTTGTCGAATGTCAAACGATTGCTCCTGAGTGCGTCAGCTGACGCGTGACCGATCGGGCCCGGCGGGACGGATTAGGCCCCGCGCTCTCGGCGCGATCGGCGATAGGATGCCGGCACCCATGTGGCGTGCCGACGGCAGACGCTGCTGCAGCGTGTCCGTAACAGCGATTACGCGGCTTATCGTACCACCCAAGAGTGGCACCGCCGATTGTCTCAGACAACGGCCGCGGCGAGATTGTGAGTTGGCCGGTGGGGCGCCGACGTGGGAGCGATAGCGGCCCGGTCGAAGATGCGCCGGTATTCGGCGCCGACTTCCCACCACACCATCTTTCGGGTGTGGTCGTACGCCCGGATGCCCATTGCGGTCCGCTTCTCATTGTCGTTCAGCAGCTCCACGAACGACTCGGCGAACGCCTCAGGCGAACGCGACGCAACGAGTCTGCCCCGTCCCTCCGCGAGAAGCTCCGATGCGTAGGCAAAGGGAGTCGAAATGATCGCCTTGCCGGCGGCCATGCCGTAGGCCAGCGTGCCGGAGGTGCTCAGTTCGAGGTTCGGATAAGGCGTCGTCACGATGTCCGCGGCTTCGAGCCAGGTCCCCAGCTCCACTCGGCCGACGAACCGATCGACGAACATGACGTGGTCGCCGAGGCCGAGGGCCGCAACCCGCGCCTGGAGGCCGGAGCGATACGCTTCGCCGTCGCGGGCGAGGATCGCCGGATGAGTTGCGCCGAGGATGACGTAGCACGCCGACGGCACAGCCTTGATCACGGCCGGCATCGCCTCGATTACCGCCTCGAAGCCCTTGCCGGGCCCGATAAGACCGAAGCTCAGAATCACCGCTCGGTCTTTGAGCCCCAGGCGCGGTTTGTTCACCTCGGAGGCGACCAGAGGCAGATGGGGAATGCCGTGCGGGACCACGGCGACGCGTGTCGGGTCGACGCCGTAAACGCTCGATAGCAGCGCGGCCCCTGCCCGCGTCATGGCTACAGAGGTTTGCGCGACATCGACGAGTTCGCGCAGGATCTCGCGCTGGGCCGGCGAGGGCTGCGGCAGGATGTTATGGAGTGTCGCCACGATCGGAACTCGTAGGGCTCGGGCGAAGTCGAGGACGTAAGCCCCGTCGTCGCCGCCCCAGATGGTGGAGTCGTGCTGAAGACACACAACCTTGACGCCGCATTCGTTCAGCGCCCTTGCCACATACGTGTAGTCGGTCTCGACGTCGCGTCGAATGCGATGTCGGACTTCGGCCGGGTATGGGCCCGGCTCGTCGGACGGGTGAAGGGCCACGATCTCACGTTCGCCGACCGTGGTGGCCAGGTCATACGTGAAGGTGGCTATGCCGCACCGGCGGGGGGCGTACGTGGAAACGAAGGCGGTTCTCGAGATGAGGTGCTCCAGTCGGGAATTGCTCGTGCCGGGGGCCGAGCGTCAGACGCGGCCCGGAACGATTGACGTCCGGGCCGCGAGTGACTTGAACGGACTAGGCTGCGCTGACCTGAATGGCGCGCGGGCCCTTGGGGCTCGTCTCGATCTCGAAGGAGACACGCTCGCCGCCGACGAGGCGGTCGAAGTCGAGGGGAGCCAGGAGGCCGCCACGATGGAAGAAGTATTCCTTGCCATCTTCGGCGGAGATGAAGCCGAAACCGCGCTCGGCAACCACCTTCTTGACAGTACCTGTGGTCATTAGTGACCCCTATATTCTCTTCCCGAACCAGATTGCAGACGCACGGTCGGTCGGAAAGGGGGGTAGACCACGCGGAGCGTTGCCGCAAGGTGCAACAACACACCCACGGTACTCGCAATTCGCCTAATACACAATTTGGGACCCTTGCCGTCGCGCCCGGCGTTGCCGCCCGCCTCGGGAACGGCCGTCACAGGGGGGTTCGCACCGCCCCGCGCCGCCTCCCGCGCTTGACCGCGGGCCGCCGCGGCCCCACTCTGTTTTGCACAGTCGACCGCGCCGGGTCACGATTTCGTCACTCGCAGCGCACGGCAGATCGGATTCCCTCAGTGGCGCGCAGGCCCTTCTCTACGCCCGACGCTCTCATCGTGGTGAGCAGCGATGGCTACTTCGACGTATTCCGCCCGGCCCCGCGCCGGCCAAATGACAAGCCCGCATATCGAGGAGTCCTCGCCGAACTGGGCCCGACCGTCCGCGGCCACGACGACAAATTGTCCGTCCGCCCGGATTCGCCCATTCTCGAATCGGCTGTTTCCGTTTGGGCCGCGAGTCACGGTGCGGCCGCGGTCAAGGGTGAGCTCGGTCTCGGCCGCAACGGCGTCCAGAGCTAGTCTCCCCTAACCGCCCCCGAAAGGATCCTTTCCAATGACCGAAGAGACGACTCCCGCCCCGCAGCGAGCGGAACCCGATCGCGCCAAGTCCGGATACCGTGCCGCTTCCCCGAATGTTGCTGCCGACAGCCGTTCGAACGGCGGGTCCGGCGTTCAGCGCAGCCATCTCCGCAATCGCAAGGCCTGGCTTGGGCAGCGCACGCGCGCCGGCCAGACATGGGCGCAGCGCAAGGCCGCGAGCGTGACCTACTGCCCCGCCAAGCAGCGGGCCGGATAACCGCAAGGCCGTTCCTCGCCGGGAAGCGGTCGGCGGGCGGGCTGGGTTCCCGCTGACACCTCAACTCAGCGACTATTCCGTTCGCGCTCCAGCTCCACCAGGCGCGCGTCGGAGATGCCGAAATGGTGCGCGACCTCGTGGTGGACGGTTTCGGTCACGCCGCGCGCCAAGTTGTCGCCGTCGCCGAACTGACGCAGGTGCGGGCCGCGGAAGATCGTGATCTTGCTCGCCACCGCCGCGTCCTCCGCTCCGTACCGCGTACGTGGCACGCCGGTGTACAGCCCGAGCAGACCCGCCGCTCCA
>JADGQJ010000004.1 GCA_017881885.1 Chloroflexota bacterium | reverse complement strand
CGGTGGCCCTTCTCCGCCTCGAGTCGAGCGACGACGCCCACGATCGGGGCGTCGGCGTCGATCCCGTAGTCCTCGTGGAGCGTGCAGCAGGGCTGCTGGTGGTTGTAGCGCTGCAGGTCGACGCCGTTGTAGACGAGGCTGATCGGCGCGCTCGTGCGCCCCTCGTCGGCGATCTTCTGCTCGATCGCCTTGGAGACGACGATGAGGTGATCCATCAGCGGCGTCAGCTGGCGGAGTGTTTCGCGATCCTCGACGCAGCGGACACGGCTCGAATGCACGGTCGAGATGACGGCCGGGCGCCGGCAGCCCTCCTCACCGAGATGGAGTGCGGCCTTGGTGCCCACGACCTCGGCCCGATACATGTGGTTGTGAACGATTTCGGGCTCGAAGGCGGCCAACTCTTTGGCGAGGGCCAGGACGGCGAGACGGTCGTCGGGCTCGTCGATCACCGTCGCTTCGATGCCGGCCTTCTGCAAGCGGCGAACGCTGCTGCCGTGAGAGAGCGAGATGACCCGGACGTCGTAGCGGTTCGGGTTCAGCCGGGTGGCGAGCGAGAAGACATGCTCCTGCGCTCCGCCGTTGGTGCCGGTGGCCATGACTTCCACGACCCGGACCCGCCCACCGGGGAGTGGCCCGCGTTCATCCGGCTCGAGACAGGGCTGGTCCTCGATGCCTTCTTCGGCGCCCATGGCTAGCGGTCCTTCGGTGTCGTTGCGGCAGCGCCGTCTGCAGCGGCGGCCGCGCCTTCCGGCGCAACCGTGCGCTGGATGAGCAGCCGTTCGATCGGCTCGTCGACCGCGCCCCATTCGTACTTGTAGGGCTCGTTGCCCCGCATGAAGTCGAGACGGGTGCGACCCAGCTCGATGGCTCGTTGGATGTAGGACGCGACCATGACCACTCCGGGCGATAGCTCTCTGGCATCCGGTTCGACACCGGCGTTGTAGTAGTAAACGGTGCGGCCGTCGTCGAGGATCACTCCGGCCGCGATTCGCCGCCCACCGATACTAAGGAAGTCCAACTCGACGATCCCGGTCGGTGCGCAATTCTCGAATAGGCCCGCGAAGAAGCGGCGGCTCGCGGCTCCGCCTTCGGTTGCCGGGAATAGGCCTTCCTCGCCCCAGCGCTTCTGGTGTAGATCGATGAATGCTTCGAGGTCCGCGAAAGGATCCTCCGACTTGGTCAGTTCTATCGGTCCGGCCGCCTCTGCCCGGCGGATCTTGCGTCGGATCTCGTGCCGTTCCTTCTTGTCCAGGGTGCCGAGATAGCCTTCGAAGTCAATGCCTGCCGGAAGCGTCAGGACCGGGCAGACCTCCTCCTGCTCGCGCGTGACCAGCCAGCAACCACGCGGCGCGACCCACTCGAATGCGGCCAGGAGCGCGTCCGTTGCAGGATCGCCGGCGCGGAGGCGGCGCAGGTCCACGACGTCCCAGCGCGAGGGATCTTCGTCGGCGAGGGCCGCGACGACGGCATCGCAGATTTCGTGCAGATCCGCGGGCGGGGCCAGGATCGTGGCGTAGTCGGCGTGGTACGAGGCGCCGAAGAAGACGGCGGTCGCAGAGGCGGGCACGGGCCGGAGAGGCGGGCCGGCTTGATGGCGGATGCTCGTGCGCGACGCCACGTCCCCCGGCTCCAGCTCGTGGCGATGCATGAGCGGCACGATCGCGACGATCTCGTCCGAAGCGGCCCCGTCCACCACGACCATGGTCTGGTCGTGGGCCGAATCGCCGTATGCGTCCCACCACGCCCGCTGCACGCAGTGGCGCGAGAACGGGGTCGCGGACGGCGTCCGATCGACGAGCGCGTCCCACGTCTCGCCCGCAATGGAATCGAAGGCCTGGCGGTGGGCGATGAGGCTGCGCCGCGGCGCATCAGGATGGGCAGGCCCGGCGGCGGACACGATGGGGATGGTCACTCAGCGAGGATAGCACCACATCCACGGCGTGCTTGCCGGCGCAACTTGTGGCGCGCGGCCCGGATTTGGGTCCCGGAAGCTTGGCGCGGGCTCGGCCGTCGGCTTGATGCGAGAGTCTGGTCGGCGCCACGTCGGGGGACTAAGATGGCTGCGAAGGTGGGCGCCTTGCATGGGGATGCAGGCGGGCTAGCCCGCCTCGTCACGGAGAAGGGGTGGTCTCGTGCCGAACTCGTCCGCGAAGCCGACGGCCGTGCGGCCGCACGCCCATCGGCGCAACCTCAGGTCGCTGGTCGGAATCGGGGTGGTCCTGGTCGTTGTCGCCTCGTGCACCGCGCGCTCGTCCATGCTGGACGGGCCGGCATCGAGCTCCGGGACGTTGCCCTCAATCGGGGCGACGCCGACGTCCACTCTCGAGGCGACCATCGAACCGACGCCGGTCATCACTCCCGTCCCAACGCCGACGCCGCTGCCGACCGCCACTTCGGATGAGCTCGTGGCAGCCTGCGACGGGACACCAGTTCCCGAGGCGGACCCTTACTCCGGCACCATCCACCCGCTCGTCGTGGTCTATTACGAGGACGGAGTAGACAAGGGCTGGCGGCTCGGAGGCGAGGAGTACAACACGGACGACTGGGAGATCAACCAAAACTGGCTCGACGACGAATGGCCCGGCCCGATCCAGCTCGTCGTTTGCCTCAATCCCCTGAAGTCGGTCAAAGTGGGCTCATGTGGCTACTACAAGCGGTCGGGAGACGGCAAGATCGGCGCGGTCGTCCGCTACAAGTGGTCTGAGACGGTTCGCGTCGTCGTCGCAAGCACCGGTAAGACTCTTCAGTCCAAGGTCTTCCTCGGCGGCACCCCGACATGCTCGAGCAAGCTTGACGACCCGGGCGGCAGCCCCCCGTGGCTGATCCACGGCGGCAAACCGAGCGGCGACGTCATTGACGCCTACGCCACCGCGGTTTCTACCCAGACGGTGAAGTAGGCACGGACGCCGCAGCGGGGCCGGCCGTGCGGCGCTCGAGCCGAGCCTCCCATAAGAGGACCGCAAGGCAGGCGAAGAACGTGATCGAGACGCTGGCCGCGGGGAGCCAGGCGTCGGCGCCGAAGAGCGCGATCCAGCCGACCAGCGGGAATACGACCGCCCACTTTCGACCGCGCTGGACGAGCCAGGCCATCGGCAGCAGGAGCAGCACGGCGTAGTGGTCGCGTAGCGGCGACGAGATGAGCTGGCTGGCCACGATCGTGACCATCAGGCTGAGTTCCGGGCCGGCGTAACGCAACGCCACCAGGAGCGCGGCCACGGCCAGGGCCGCCGAGGCGAGTTGGATCGTCGCTGCCAGCCCGTCCGAGGCGCCGGCCATGTGGGCGATCGCGCCCGGCGCAAAGTTGTGCGGCGTCGAGAGCTGCCCGCCCAGGTCGCGCAGCAACGTGACGTACGTGGCCCAGGCCTCCAGCCCCGTGACGAGGGTCGCCGCCGCCGCCAGGGCAAGCGCCGCCACCGCCGCCACGACCGCCGCGCGGAACCGCCCCGTGGCAATCGCCCAGACCGCGAGCAACACAGGTTGCACCTTGACCAGCGCCCCGATCGCGGTCACCGAGCCGACGACGTCGGCCCGATCCATCCACCGCCACGCCGCCGCGAAGCCCAGGAAAAGGAGCGGCTCCACCTGGCCGAGCTTGACCGCATACAGGAGCGGCCAGTCGAGCGCCGCCACGATCACGATCAGCCAGCGCACGTCGCGCCGGACCGGCAGCAGCGCCACTCCGAGCAGGAAGCACGCCGCCATGGCCAGGCACCAGAGCGCCGCGGCCGCTCCCCCAAAGGACAGCCACGGAACGAGGGCCGCGGCGAAGGCCGGCGGGTAGGTGTAGGTGCCGGGGCACGTGCCGACGTTGACGGAGAACGCGACGTCGTAGATCGGCTTGCCGTCACGCAGGGCCTGGGCCGCGCCCTCGTAGCAGTGGTAGTCGTAGCCCAGGGTCTGACCGGCGGATCCGAGCACGAGGGCGAGCATTCCGGCCAGCAGCGCCAGCGACCCGACGGGCACGAAAGCCTCGGCGAGCCGCGACCGCGACCGTGCCTGCGTCCTCGGCTCGGTCATCGCGCGGTCATCGCGGCACGTTCATTTCGCCGGCGAGCCCTCGGCGGCTGCCCGCTTGAGGCCGCGGTGGATGAACCTGATGCGCAGCAGATCCCAGCCCACGCGCAGCGCGAGGCCCGGGCGGGCGTGCATGCGCGAGCCGCGTCGATCGACCCAGACGACGGGCACGACAGCCATCCGGTAGCCGCGCCGCCGGGCCAGGAAGATCAGGTCGACGTCGAAGACGATGCTCGTGATCCGCAGCCTGCCGAAGAGATCCCGCGCCGCGTCTCGCCGGAAACCCTTGAATCCGCACTGCGTGTCGTCGATCGGGCCGGTCACCCAGATCCGCGCCGCGAGGCGGAAGAGCCTGCCCACGAGCCGTCGAAAGCGCGGCTGCGAGGCGCGCATGTCCGAACCGTCCGGCTGGATCCGGCTCCCCAGTACGAAGTCCGCGCTTGCCAGCGCCTCGACCAGTTTGGGCAGCTGGTCCGGCGGCGTGGCCATGTCGGCGTCGGCGAACACGAGCAGATCGCCGGTCGCGGCCAGCATTCCCGCCCGCACCGCCGAGCCCTTGCCCGCGTGCGCGACGACCAGCAGCCGCAGCTCCGCGACGTCGCCCGCGGCACCGCCTTCTGCGGCCCGGGCATCGCCGTCGCCGACGTACTCGGCCCGCGCCCGGACCAGCGCGGCCGTGCCGTCGGTGCTCCCGTCATCCACGACCAGCACGTCCACCTTGTCGGGCAGGGCGCCCTCCGGCGCGGAGCGGAGATAAGCCTGGAGCTCGTCGAGCGCGGGCCCGAGGCGGGCCTCCTCGTTGAACGCGGGCAGGACTATCGAAAGGCTGCTGGGAATCATCTCCGGGAGTTTAGAGGCGCAGCAACTGCCCTGCACCATATCCGCGATCACAGCGCCACCCGATGGTGGGTCAACGGGTGCCTGGGAGAGACGAATTGGCCAATTGCTCGTGGGCGTAGCGCGCGGGCAGTTCGAAAGGCCGCGCAAGAGGCGTCCGGCGAGTCCAGACCATCTGGCCGGGTTGAGCTGAGCGTGGCGGCCGATGCCTGAGGCGCCCCGAAGTCGGCGTTCTCTCATGGGCGGCCACTGGGTTCGGCCGCTTGCTACCCCGGCTTGAATTTGACCAGATAGGGGCGCTCGCGCTACGTCCGGCGCCGGCGGTACACTCGGGGGGCGGCGGTACACTCGGGGGGCGGCGCTGCACTCAGGGGCCGGCGCTACTCGTCGCGCGCCACCGGTCGGGGAGGGCTCGATAGGCCGTTCGTACCGGCGAGAGTGGTACCCGGCCGATGCTACGCTGCGACGCCGTGCGGATCCTCTTAGCTCTGTATTCGTTCGCACTCGCGGCTCGGGCCGTGCTGTTCGCCGTGCACCCCGACGCGGCATACCCGGATTCCTTCTATTACGTAGACGTGGCGCGCGCGCTCCAGGCCGGCCACGGCTTCAACATCGACTTCATCTGGTCGTTCGTCGACGTGGGCGGCCGAATCCCGGCCAAGCCGATGCTCTCGATCGCGAGCAACGCCCACTGGATGCCCCTCGCGTCCCTCGTGCAGCTGCCGACGATGTGGCTGCTCGGCCCGACGCCGCTCGCCTCGGCGCTCCCGTTCTTGCTCATCGGGGCGCTGGCGGCGCCGATGACGTGGTTGCTGGCACGTGAAGTCGGGGCGGGCGATCGAATCGCTCTGGCGGCCGCGATCGCGGTTTCGGTTCCTGCCGCGGCGGCCATCTACATGTCCCAGCCCGACAACTTCTCGCTGTTCCAGCCGCTCGGCACTGCCGCCCTGTGGCTGACCGCCCGCGGGCTGAAGGGCGACCGCCGATCCTTCGCGCTGGCGGGGCTCATGGTCGGCCTTGCGACCCTGGCCCGAAACGACGGCGTGCTGCTCGGCGCCGCGGTCGGGCTCGCGTTCCTTTGGGATCGTTGGCGGGCCCGGCGCTCGAACGGCGGCCGAATGCCGGCGATTCCGTGGCGCTATGCGTTTGCCTGCTTCGGCCTCTTCCTCGTCGTCATGGCGCCCTGGTACCTGCGCCAGCTGGCCGTCTTCGGCAGCCTCTCGCCCTCGTCGAGTTCGGGCCGGATCCTGCTCATCCAGAATTACGAGCAGATGAACAGCGTCACCAGCGACACCTCGCTCGCCGGTTTCCTCGGCCAGGGAATCGGGCCGCTGCTGGCCAGCCGAATCCTCGGGTTCGTCTCGGCGATCCAGGTCTTCTTCGTCATCGCCTGCTCGGCCGTGCTGGCCCCGTTCGTGCTCGTGGGCGCGTGGACGCGCCGCCGATCGATCGACTTCGGGCCGTTCTTCCTCTATGCCGGCCTGCTGTTCGGAGCTGCCGGACTCGTCTTCGCCGTCCACGTGCCGTACGGGACCTTCCTGCATTCGGCCGTGGCGCTGGTCCCGATCACCTACATTCTCGGGCTCGAGGGCGTCGTGATCGTCGCGACGTGGGTCGCCCGGCACCGGCGCGGCTGGACGGAGGATCGCGCGGCCCGCTTGTTCCTGATCGCCGCCGTCGGCACCGTCCTGCTCAACGCGGGCGCCTTCGGTTTCCTCGCCGCGCGCTCGTGGAATCAGGAACGCGACATGCGGCTCGACGCCTCCGCGGCCCTCGATCGGACCGGCGCCCCCAAGACCGACCTGGTGCTCAGCGCCGACCCGGGCGGGTTCGAGTACTTCACCGGTCACGGCGGGGTGGTCACGCCCAACGACTCCCTTGCGGTCATCCGCGAGGTGGCCGCCGACTACGGCACCCGCTGGCTGATCGCGGAGCGAGCCCACATCGTGACCCCGCTCGCCCCGATCCTGGAGATGAAGCCCCGGCCGGATTGGATCGGGCCGCCCATCTACACGATCCCGTACACCGGTGAGAAGACGGGCGATCCGGCCATCGACGCGGCGCCTGCCCTCGCGATCTTCCCAATCTGCACGTCTGCCGGCGACACCCGCTGTTCGACGGGAACGACGCCGTGAGCCGCCGCGAGGCGTGGCTGAGCGCCGGCGCCGTCTTCGTTCTGGCTTTGGCCGTCCGGGCCGTGGCCGCGGCCACCGTCGGCTTTCCCGTTCCAGAGGACACGGCCTATTACGCCGGGGTCGCCCGAAACCTCGTCGAGGGGCGCGGCCTCGTGACCGATGCGCTGTGGAGTTATCAGACTCCGCCGCTCGAGGTGCCGCGGGCCGCGTTCGAGGTGTGGATGCCGCTGCCGACCTTGATCGCCGCGATCCCGATCTGGCTGGCGGGCGCCGCGAACTGGTTCCGCGCCGCTCAGGTGTTCTCCGTCGTCGTGAGCGCGATCGGGGCCGCGCTGGCCTGGCGCCTGGGCGCCGACGTGGCCGCTGAACTGAAGCTGCCGGTCGGGCGGGCACGGACGCTGGCGGTGGGCACGGGCGTGGTCGCTTCCTTCCTCGGGCCGCTGGTCGTGTTCGGGGCACTTCCCGACTCCACGGCGCTCTTTGCCGCGCTCTCTCTGGCGGCGTGCCTGCTCATGACGCGCATCGCGGCGAGCCCGCCCGAAGGCGGCCCGTTCGACCGCCGGTTGATCGCCCTGGGGTTTCTGATCGGCTTCGCCGGCTTGACCCGCAGCGAGGCCGTGTGGCTCGGCCTGGCATGGCTCGTCGCGGCCTGGCGCTGGACATTCGGCTCCACCGGCGAAAGGCTTTCCCGCCTCGAGCGCCTTCGCCTGGTCGCCGTTCCCGCCGCCGTCGCGGCCGTCGTCTTCGCCCCGTGGGCCGTCCGCGACTGGATCGTCTTCGGCAGCCCGCTGCCCGGCCAGACCCTCGCCAACGCCCTTTCCGTAAACGCCACCGACATCTTCGCCTACCGGGACCAGCCGACCGCGGCCCACTACCTGGCTCAGGGTCCCGCGGCGCTGCTCGGAATGCGCGTCACCGGCGTCCTTCACAACCTCGTCGACGTGTTGATCGTCCCCGGCTTCCCGATCGGTTTCCTCGGCCTGCTGGCCCTGCCGAAGTGTGCCCGCCTTCACGCCCTGCGGCCGCTCGTCCTTCTGGCCGTCATCACGTTCCTGGTAACCGGCCTCGTTTTCCCGGTCAGCACCACGTGGGGCACCTTCCTCCATTCCGCGGGCGCCATCTACGTCCTGCTCATCGTCAGCTGCCTCGTGGCGTTGGATGCATTCATCGCCTGGGTCGGGAGACTCCGGCACTGGTGGCGGCCGGTCGCATGGCTCGGTCCCGCCCTGGCGACCGCAGTGGTAGTGCCCCTGATGTTCGTCTCCGTCATTTCGATCGACCACCAGGCCGACGGAACCCGGGCCCGCTACGAGGCTCTGCCCGCCGCTCTCGACCGCGCCGGAGTCCCGCTGGCGGCCAATGCCCCGATCATCACCGACAACCCGATCTGGCTCGCCGAGACGGCACACGTGACCGCACTGGCACTGCCCGAGGAATCGCCCGAAGCCGTACTGGCCCTTGCCCGCCAATTCGGGTCCAGACTGCTGATCGTGCTCCAAACCGACGGCGAAAGGGAGTGGCCGGGCATCCTCTCCGGCGGCGGAAACGCCACACAATGCTTCCGCGCGGTTGCTCTGACCGATGGATCGGGCCGGCCGCCTGCCGAAGGCTCGCCGTTGTCCCAAATCCGCGCATTCCGGATCGTCTGTTCATGAGAAACGACCCGTATACTCAAACAGGTATGGACTCTGCCCGCGGCACCACAGAATCGCGTGAGTCCCGCTTCGACGAACTTTACGCCGAAGCGAAGTCCACGCTGGGCTACGGAGCCAACAATCTCCGCTCCGTGACCGAGCGATACCGCGAGTCCTATCGCGACTCGTTGGCCCGCTGGCAGCGCCTGCGAGACATGGTCGACGTCGCCGAACGCGCCCCGGCCCTGATCGCCGAAGCCGGCGATGCCGCCGCGGCGGCCGAAGCCGGCGCCGACGACGCCCGCCAGAAGGCAATGCGCAGCGACGTCGAGCGCCAGACCGGCGACCTCGGCAGGCACCAGCAGGAGCTGTCGAAGCTCGAGTTGTCGGTCCGCAGCATGGAGAACGCCTGGCTCTTCCTGGAGCGCGGCGACGCCAGCCTCCTGTCCGAAGTGGCCGGCCCGGGTCTGCCGACGGACCTGCAGATGCGGATTGTTCAGGCCCAGGAAGCCGAACGTGCTCGCCTGGCTCAGGAAGTCCACGACGGGCCCGCGCAGGGTCTCTCGAATGCCATCTTCCAGGTCGAGTACATCGAGCGGGTGCTGGACGAAGATGTGCGGGTCGCCCACACGGAACTGCGGTTCCTGCGCGAGCAGTTGCGCCGGGAGTTGGGCGAGGTACGTACCTTCATCAGCCAGCTGCGCCCGCCGCTTCTCGAGCAGCTCGGTTTGGACGGCTCGATCATGGACGCCGTCGAGGGCGTGGCCCCACTCCTCGGCAATCCCGTCAAGACGGACCTTCAGGCGCCGGGCGAGAAAATCAATTCGAGCCAGCAGACCGCCGTTCTGCGCATCGTCCAGGAGGCGTTGCAGAACGTCCGCAAGCACGCCGCTTCGGGTCATACGGTCGTCTCGACCAAAGTCGAAGGAAAGAATTGGATACTCGAGGTCAGCGACGACGGCCGGGGCTTCGACGTGAGTGCGGTCGCAGCGCGAGGCCGTCGCAACTTCGGCCTCCAGTTCATGAGAGAGCGGGCAGAGCTTATCGGTGCCCATTTCGAGGTTCGCTCGCGGCCGGGCGGTGGGACCGTCGTCTGGCTGTCGATTCCAGTGGGAGAGGAGAGCGCATGAGTTCGATTGAGTACAACGGACCGGATCGGCGTCGGCCGGGGGCGCCGGGACGAACCGGCGAGAAGACGACGATTCTTCTCGTCGACGACCATGCCCTCTTCCGCGTGGGGATGCGCAACATCCTCGAGAAAGAGCCCGATTTCGAGATCGTCGGCGAGGCCGAGGATACGCGCGGCGCGTTCGACCTCTCGGTGCAGCTCTCGCCCGACATCATCCTGATGGACCTGTCTCTGCCGGCCCCGGGCGGCATCGAAACAACTCAGCGGATCAAACGCGAACTGCCGTCGGCCGGAATCGTCGTCCTGGCCGTCAACGAAGACGAAGACGCGCTGTTCGACGCCATCAAGGCCGGCGCGGCCGCCTTCATCCTCAAGGACGTTGCCCCCGACGATCTGGTCGCGATCATCCATCGCGTCGCCAGCGGCGAGTACCTGATCAACGACAAGGTCTTTGCCAAGCCTGCCGTCGCGAGCCGCGTGCTCAAGGAGTTCCGCGAGCTGGCGATATACGGCCAGGAAGCCGCCCCGATCTTCGCTCCGTTGTCCCCTCGCGAGGTGGAGATCCTCGACAACATCGCCCAGGGCATGACCAACAAGCAGGTCGCCTACGCCCTGTCGATCAGCGAACAGACCGTCAAGAACCACATGTCCAGCATCCTGCGCAAGCTCAGCGTGAACGACCGGACCCAGGCCGTCGTGTACGCCATGCGCCAGGGCTGGATCCGGATGCCGGAGGACTGATCCCCCGGTGACATCACCCGAGCCGCTTCCACTCCCGCTTCTCGAGATAGCAGAGCGGGCTAGACGTGAGGTCGATCTCCTGACCAGGGAGATCGGCGAAATCGAGCTGCTCGTCCAGCAGGCCAAGACTGAAGCCGCGCGCCACGAGACAAAGCGCTCGCAATCGGTCGACAAGCTGCGGACGGCGCCCGGCTATTCCGAGCAGAGCGAAGAGGCCGAGCAGACCGACCAGCTGCTGGCCCTCACGAGGCGCTCCGCGATCATGGAGGCGCAGGTCGACATCCTCGAAGGCAAGCTCAAGGTCCTGACTCGTTTCAAGGACAGCCTGCGCCGCTACGGCTCGGACCTGGACAGGGCTTCGATGGGCGGCGCGATGCCGCAGCACACGGCCGACAAGCTGGACGTGAGCACCCCCCTGCCACCGGCCGTCTCGCGCCTGGTCCTGGCGGCACAGGAAGACATGCGCCGGGAGATTGCCCGAGCCATGCACGACGGTCCGGCCCAGAGTCTGACCAACATCGTGCTTCAAGCCCAGATCGTGGAGCGGCTGCTCGACCGCGATCCGGCCCAGGCCAAGTCGGAGATCGGCGAGCTCGTCGGCATGGTCCAGCACACGCTGGACGCGACGAAGGCCTTCATCTTCAACGTTCGACCGATGGTCCTCGACGACCTGGGGCTCGTGCCCACGCTTCGGCGAGTGGCCCGCGATCGCGGCCGGACTTCGCAGGTACCGATCGAGTTCGAATCGTTCGGCAACGACCGACGGCTGCCGATGGACGTGGAGAGCGCCCTGTTCCGAATCATCGACGAGACGATCACCGGGTTCCTGTCGTGCCATCCGGACCTGATCTCGATCAAGATCGAGTGGTCCGACAACAAGACCGAGGCCCGTATCGCGGCCCGGCGTGAAGCCGTCGAGGAAGAGATCGAAGAGGAGTCGGTCGAGGCCGCGCCGGAACGCGGCGACAAGCGCGGTAAGGGCGGCGACCGTGACATCCCGGAGGCGCTCAGGGCCATGATCGACGAGCGGCGAGCAGGCGCCGCCGCGGCCCGCAGCTCCAAGAAGCAGCTGCAGCTCCTCGCCCTGCCGGCCTCTACGTGGCGCGAGGTTCAGCAGCGAGCCGACACGATCGGGGTCACCGCTGAACTCGTCGACGAGAACCGTGAGGTCGTCCTGGTGCTGGCCACTCAGTGACCCGGGACCGATCGCGCGGCCGTGTCGCCACGCGCCGGCTCGATGTCGGCCAGGGCCTCGTCGAGTACGGGCTCATCCTCGTCCTGGCGATCGTGATCTGCGTGGTGTCGCTTGTCTTCTTCAGCGACCAGCTGTCGACGCTCCTGAGCCTGATCGCCTCGGCGGTCTAGGTCCACGTCGACCCTGAGCGCCTCGTCTTGGGCGCCCTGAACGAGTTGTCCACATCCCGACACGATCGGAGCCCGAAACTCGTCGACCGACGGCCGGAATCAAGTGCGGATAGGTGGGTTGCGGGCAAGTCCCATTACGATCTTGCTAGTGGCTTCGGCAAGGCACCACCTCCAGAATGACGACATCCTCTCCAATTGGAGGCTGTTCTTATTAGGAGGCCATTGATGCTTCTCAAGTCAAAGGGCCAGGGCCTTGCGGAATACGCCCTGATTCTCGCACTCATCGCCATCCTCGCGATTACCGCTCTGATGTTCCTGAGCGGCCAGATCAACACGATCCTCAGCTCAATCGGCAAGGCGCTCTAAGCCTCGTCGCTGCGACTACCTAAGGGCCGCGCCTCAGGCGCGGCCCTTTTTTTGTGCCCGTCGACGACCCCGGCCACGCTCGCAACCCCTCGATCGGCTACTCATGTGCGGAGAAAGCTTCCTACCGGCCTAGCCCATTGGTATAGTCGCCTTTAGGTGCACCGCAAGGCTAATGTGGTGACTACTGTCACAAGCCCTCGGGAGACACGTTGTGAAGCGATCTAATCGGCTCTTGATCCTATTCGGGGTATTCCTCGCCGTTCTATCGATGGTGGGGGTCATCGTCGTCGCCGGCGGTGGCAGCGGCACCGGCTCGGCGAAAGCCTCGCCGACACCCACTCCTGAGCCGCAGGTGCCGGTCGTCATCGCCAAGGTGGACATCAATCTCGGCGACAAGATCACAGGGGACATGGTCGAAACCCAGCCCATGAAGGTTTCCGAGCGCGACGCCCTCGGAGGGGACACCTACTCGACGACAACCCAGGTAATCGGCAAAATCGCCGGCGGCACGATCACGAAGGGTAGCGTGATCTACTCCGACAAGTCCTTCTTGCAGCCCGGATCGTTCATCGCGGGCGCGGACCTCGCCTCTGCCGTCGCCCCCGGCAAGGTGGCAGTTTCCATGGAAGTCGACCAGGTCAACGGCGTCGGCTCGTTGCTCGTGCCGGGCGACCACGTCGACCTCATCCTGTCCGTCTGGATGGACCAGCTCCACATCACCAACGACGCCGCCAGCTCCAAGTGGAAGATCGAAATCGCGGGCGGGCAGCAGGTGACCACGAAGATGGTCATCCAGAATCGCAAGATCCTGGCCACTCTCTTGCCGTCTCCTGAGGCCGTTGCTCCCGTCGCCAATCCCGGTGGCTCCCCGACGCCGCAACCCAAGTCGACGGCCCAGACCGTTACCAACGGCGGCGTCCACATGATCGTCGTCGTCGAGGTTCTACCCGACGAGGCCGAAATCATCCGATGGGCCCAGCGCGAAGAGAAGGCCGACCCGCAGAACTACATCACCCTCGGCCTGGCGCTGCGCTCCGACAAGGACAACGACGCTCCCGCCGTCACCACTCCTGGCATCACGTTCAAGCAGCTGGTGACCATCTACGGCGTCTTGCCGCCCGATCCACGAGGCGTAATTCCGGCCGACCTGGCCAAGCAGATCTCCTGGTAATGCGCGCCGCCGCGGCGCGGCGGAGGCGAGAGCGAGAGGCCGAGCGATCGGCCTCTCCGCCACCTCAGGGGTAACAGAACTCCATGGCAGACCGGATCAGGGTCCTCATCGTCGACGACATACCGGAGACGCGCGACCACCTCGCGAAGCTGTTGGGCTTCGAACCCGACATCGAGGTGGCGGGCACGGCATCCTCCGGCGCCGAAGCCATAGCTGAAGCGACGAAGATCCTTCCCGACGTGATCTTGATGGACATCAACATGCCCGACATGGATGGCATCGCCGCGACCGAACGCCTCTCGGCGCAGGTCCCAAGCGCCGCCGTGGTGATGATGTCCGTCCAGGGAGAGGCCGACTATCTGCGTCGCTCGATGCTGGCCGGGGCGAGGGAGTTCCTGGTCAAGCCCTTCAGCAGCGATGAGCTGACGGCCTCGATTCGTCAGGTCTACTCTCGCGAGCGGGAAAAGGCCGGACGGGCCGTGATCGCCGCGGCCGCCTCCCGCGCCGCGGAGCCCGACCACCTCGGCACCGTTGTGGCGGTCTTCAGCCCGAAGGGCGGCGTCGGCCGAACGACCATCGCAGTCAACCTGGCCGTCGCGGCCGCAACTGAACTCAACAAGAAGGTCGTCCTCATCGATGGCTCGTTCCAGTTCGGCGACGTGGCCGTGCTGCTGAACCTCAACCCCAAGGACAAGTCGATGTTCGAGATCGTCTCGGACCTCGAGGGCGCCGATCCCGACGTCGTGAACGCCTTTACGGTCGCCCACTCGTCGGGCATCCACGTGGTTCTTGCCCCGCCCTCGCCGGAGATGGCAGAGGCGATCACCCCCGCGGCCGTGAAGCAAGTAGTCGAGGCCCTCCGGCAGCGGTACGAGCTGGTGGTCATCGATTGCGCAGCGTGGTTCAACGATACAACCCTCGGTATCCTTGATCTCGCGGACGTCGTGCTTACCGTCTTGACGCTGGAGATCACCAGCATCAAGAACATCAGGCTCTTCCTGGAGGTGGCCGAGAAGCTCGGCTACGACGACAAGATCCGGCTCGTCCTGAACCGGGCCGACACGACGCTTGGCATCAGAGTGGCCGACGTGGAGCATTCGATCGGCCGGAAAGTCGACAACACCATCGTCAGCGACGGCCGAGCCGTCGTTTATGCGCTCAACAGGGGAGTACCGTTTGTCCTCAGCAACAAAGAGGCTCAGGTCTCCCAGGACGTTCTCAGGCTGGCAATTGCCATGACAGCGCCGGCAGCAAGCACAGGCAATCGAGAAGCTCGCGAAGAGGATCACAAGGCGACCCAAAAGGGCAAGTCGCTCTTCGCATGGAGATGACCCATTCGGGCAAGCAAGGGGTGTAGGCGATGTCCCTTCTGAAGCGAATAGAAAGCGCCCGACCGGGCGTAACGCCGGGCGCGCCGGGCGGGCCGCCGAGCGGGCCTCCGGGAGCCCCCGCCGGACCCACAGGCCAGCGCCTGCTCAGCCAGGCGCCGGTTCGGGAATCCTTGCGAGAGGTCAAGTTCCGCATCCAGTCCCGAGTGATCCAGGACCTGGACCCCAAGCTCGATCTGGCCAACCAGGTCGAAGTTCGTCGCCAGATCGAGGAGATCTTCGGACGGGTGATCGACGAGGAGGGCCTGGCCCTCACTCGCGCCGAGCGCGTTCGCATGCTCGAGCAGATCACGGACGAGATCATCGGCCTCGGTCCCATGGAGCCGCTCCTCCGCGACGAGACCGTGACTGAAATCATGGTCAACGGCCCGCGCCAGGTCTACATCGAGCGCGCCGGCCGTTTGGAGCTGACCAACGTCGTCTTCCAGAACGACGACCACGTGATGCGCATCATCGATCGGATCATCTCCCCGATCGGCCGCCGCATCGACGAGTCGAGCCCGATGGTCGACGCACGCTTGACCGACGGCTCCCGCGTAAACGCCATCATCCCGCCGCTTTCCCTCATAGGGCCGGTTATCACGGTCCGAAAGTTCTCGGCTTCGCCGTTCACCGTCGACGACCTGATCCGGTTCGGCACCTCGACGCCGGAGATGTTCGACTTCCTGCGCGCCTGCGTGGAAGCTCGCCTGAACATCTTCGTCTCGGGCGGGACCGGCTCAGGCAAGACGACGACCCTGAACGTCCTGTCGTCGTTCATCCCGAATGACGAGCGGATCATCACCGTCGAGGACGCCGCCGAACTCCAGCTCCGCCAGGAGCACGTCGTCACCCTCGAGTCGCGACCGTCGAACATCGAAGGCAAGGGCGCGGTCCCAATCCGCGAGCTCGTCAAGAACTGCCTCCGCATGCGCCCCGATCGCATCATCGTCGGCGAGTGCCGAGGCGGCGAGGCGCTCGACATGCTCCAGGCCATGAACACCGGCCATGACGGCTCGATGTCGACCGGCCACGCCAACAGCCCGCGCGACATGCTCGCCCGACTCGAGACGATGGTACTCATGGCCGGCGTCGATCTGCCTCTGCGCGCCATCCGCGAGCAGGTTTCTTCCGCAGTCGACCTCATCGTCCATCAGTCCCGGCTCAAGGACGGTACCCGTAGGATCGTGAACATCACCGAAGTGCAGGGCATGGAAGGCGATGTGATCGTGATGCAGGACGTCTTCGTCTTTGAACAGACCGGAGTCGTCGAAGGCAAGATCCAGGGCCGCCTCCGCCCGACCGGCATTCGGCCCAAGTTCGTCGAGAAGTTCGAAGTCATGGGCATCCACCTGCCGCGTGGCCTGTTCGGCTTCGCGTAAAGGAAGGGAGGCAGGAGGCCGCTATGGTCATCATCATCGTCGCGGTGATCCTCGCAATGGGGATCATGCTCGTCTTCATCGGCCTGGCGACATCCGGCCGTGGGTCCGGGATCGGCGACAGGCTTGAGCGCTACACCGCCGGCAAGCCCGACGCGTCTTCGACGACTGTCCAGCCCGGCGTCGGAATCGGCGACGTGCTGGCTCAGAGCGTGGCGCTGGCCCGTCTCAACAGGATCGTCGAGCAGCGTGACTTCGGCGCCAACCTGGCCCGAGATATCGCCCGCGCGGATCTCAAGCTCAAGCCGGGCGAGTTCATCGGACTGTGGCTCGGGTCGATCGTCGGCGTGCCGTTCATCTTCGCGATCCTGGGCCTGGCGTTCCCGTTGCTGCGATCTCCCCTTGGACTTCTTGCCGGTGCGCTCCTCGGAGCCTGGCTGCCGCGATGGTGGCTGGGGCATCGGCGCTCGTCGCGGCTCAACGCCTTCAACAAGCAACTGCCCGACACAATCACTCTGATCGCCAACGCTCTGCGCGCCGGATCATCGTTCCTCCAGGCGATCGAGATGGTCGTCCGCGAGGCTATGCCGCCTGTGACGGTCGAGTTCGGCCGCGTCGTCCGCGAGGTCAACCTCGGCCTGGCCTTCGACGTCGCTCTCGAGAACATGGTCCGCCGCGTTCGCTCGGACGATCTCGAGTTGATGGCCACGGCGATCACGATCCAGCACCAGGTCGGCGGCAACCTCGCCGAGATCCTCGATTCGATCGCGTTCACCATCCGTGAGCGCGTCCGGATCAAGGGCGAGATCAGGACCCTCACCGCCCAGCAGCGGATGTCCGGCTACGTGGTCGCATTCCTGCCGATCGGACTCGTGGGCGTCCTGTTCATCATCGCTCCCAAGTTCATGGAGCCGATGTTCATGAACCCGCCCGGGATCATGAATCTGCCGGCCGGTTTGATCATCCTCATCTTCGCTGGAATCATGATGTTCATCGGCTTTATGCTGATCCGTGCCATCGTGGCCATCGAGGTCTGAGATGATCATCTACCTACTTGCCGGCGTGACGGGCCTTGGCATCTTGCTGGTCTTCGTCGCGCTCGCGAGCGGCGGATCGGTCGACCCGGTCCAGGCCCGATTGACTCAGCTGGGCAACGTACAGGCCCGCAACCTCGAAGAACTCGAGTTGCAGCAGCCGTTGACCGAACGGACGCTGCGCCCGCTGGTCGCACGCCTCTCCCATGCCGGTGGGCGTCTCAGCAGCGCCTCCTCGTCCCAGACCGCCGAGAAGAGGCTCGCTATGGCGGGCAACCCGGGCGACATGCGGCTGACCGACTGGATGGGCGTAAAGATGCTGGTCGGCATCGGAACGGCCGCCATATTGTTCCTGCTTCTCGGAGTCGTCGCGGGCGGAGGCATCTCCGGACCCGGCGACCTCTTCAAGCCGTTCTTCTTCGGCCTGATCGGCTTCTTCATCGGCTACCTGCTGCCCGAGTTCTGGCTCGGCCGCAAGATCAAGTCCCGCCAGAAGATCATCCTCAAGATGATCCCGGACACGCTGGACCTGCTGACGATCTCCGTCCGCGCGGGCCTCGGTTTCGACGCTGCGCTGGCGAAAGTGGTCGAGAAGCTGCCGGGCCCGCTGACCGACGAGTTCCGCCGGGCCCTGGCCGAGGTGCGCGTGGGCAAGGCCCGACGCGAAGCCCTGCGCGACATGATCCCGCGGACCAACGTCCAGCCGCTCTCCAACTTCATTGGGGCGATCATCCAGGCCGAGACGCTGGGCGTCTCGATTTCGAAGGTGCTCCAGGTCCAGTCCGAGCAGCTCCGCATCGAGCGCCGCCAGCGAGCCGAAGAGTTGGCGGCGAAGGCACCGATCAAGATGCTCCTCCCGCTCGTCGGATGCATCTTCCCTGCGCTGTTCGTCGTGATCCTCGGGCCGGCCATGATTTCCCTTGTGAAGACCTTCGCCGGCGGCGGCATTCCCGGCAGGTGAGCGGAGTTTCGGGCAGGTGAGCAGGCCGCTTCTTGTGGCCCGTAACTCCAGCCGGGGGACTGTTCTGGCCGAGCGGCTCGAGGACGGCTCGTCTTTTTGGGCCAAGTTCATGGGCCTGATGGGGCGCCCGTCGCTTGCGCGAGGAGACGGACTGTGGCTTCCGGGCGAGAACGGCATCCACATGCTGTTCATGCGTTTCGCGATCGATGTCGTATTCGTTTCGCCGCCGCCGGACAAACGCGATGGGCCGCGCCGGGTGCTGTCGGTGCATCGAGCGGTGCCGCCCTGGCGGGGAGTGGTCTGGCGCGTCGGCGGTGCCAAGGGAGTCCTGGAGCTGCCGCCCGGCACGATCGACCAATCGGGCACTGCCGTCGGCGACGAGATAGCGATCGAGCCGCGATAGAGTCCATGCCGGCCGTCGAGGCAGGGGCCGTTGGCGCGGAGGTGCGAGCGGCCGCCAGCGAGATAAGCGCAAAGTACGTGGCCGTTGAGCGGCCCGCGCTAGCTTCCCGCAATGGCGGCACAGACGGCGATGAAGGGCACGTCCGGCACAGCCCGGGCGGCTCGCCTGGGCGGAGCACTCCTCGATCTGGCACTGCCGGCAAGCTGCGCCGGCTGCGCGGCAGAGGGAACCGTTCTATGCCCGAGATGCCGGCGGGCGCTGGACGTCCGCGTGGCGCTGCCCCCAGGAGTGCCGCTCGGTTTGCCGGCGGCGATGCCGATGCCGCTCGCGCAGCTGGAGTGGTGCGCGCCATTCTCCGGCGTGGTTCGAGTGACGCTGCACCGGCTCAAGTACTCAGGCGAGCGACGGTTGGCAGCGCCCCTGGCCGACGCCATGGCAGCGCGCTGGATAGCCGCGGGCG
Source organism: Chloroflexota bacterium (assembly GCA_017881885.1). Taxonomy (GTDB): domain Bacteria; phylum Chloroflexota; class Limnocylindria; order Limnocylindrales; family CSP1-4; genus Fen-1039. The sequence goes on along the minus strand of JADGQJ010000004.1, from coordinate 15,712 downwards.
TCGGCGGGGAGATACTCGTCCCCGTTCCGGTGCACGCCGAGCGGGCCAGGAGGCGCGGCTACGATCAGGCGTTCCTGCTCGCGTCGGCCGTCTCGGACCGCCTCGACATCCCGTGGCAAGCGCCCCTCGAACGTATGCGCCACACCACTCCTCAATTCGAGTTGGGGCGCCGAGCCCGGAAGACCAACGTCAGCGGGGCGTTCGCCTTGCGCGCCGGCGCCGGTCCGGTCGTGGCCGGCAGGTGGCCGATTCTCATCGACGACGTGGTCACCACCGGTTCGACTCTCGTCGCCTGCGCCGAGGCACTCTACGAAGCCGGAGCGATCGCAGTTTCGGCCTTGACCGTGGCGCGAGAGAGGTGAATTACCGGGAACGGCACGGGCCGGGAGTCGGGACCAGCTTCTATACTGGCCGCGTGGCAGCGGCTCTTCGAGACGCGCGTTCGGACCGGCCGAAGGTCGGCGGGGCGCGCCATCCACTTTGCGGAGGTAAGCCGTGAGGATGATCATCAAGGGCAAGAACATCGATGTCTCGGATCCCGTTCGGGAGTATGCCGAGCGCAAGATGCGCCGGCTGGAGCGCTTTCTCGACGATCGGACCGAAGCCGTGGTCGAGTTTTCGACCGAGCAGCATCGCAGCAGCACGGACTCGCAGATCGTGGAGGTGACCCTCGTCGTTGACGGCCAACCTCTCCGCAGCCATGCCGCCGGGCCGACTCATCAGGCCAGTCTCGATACCGTGATCGACCGCATCGAACGACAGGCGGTCGACTTCCGCGAGAAGCCAAAGGGCAGGGCTCGCCTCGAGGCAGGGAAGAGCAAGCGGATCGTCGAAGAGGGTGGCCCGATCTCGTCCGAAAAGGGCTCCGCGCCGGAGACAGTCGAGGACCGAGCGCGCCCTTCGAGCATCGTCAAGACGAAGCGTTTCGCCATCGAGCCGATGTTCGAGGAGGACGCCGTTGCCCGGATGGAGGAGCTCGGCCACCACTTCTTCATCTTCGTCAACGCCGAGACGGAACGGCTGTGCGTCGTGTACAAGCGCGACCGCGGGGATTACGGGATGATCGAGCCGATGATCGCCGGCCAGTACACGCCGGGCCGCAACGGCCACAACGCAGGCTGACAACTATCGACCGCCATCGAGTTGGGAGGGGCACGATCTCGTGACGGCCGAGCGATCCGCTGAACTGGGGCGGCGTGTGGCGTTGCCCGGCGGGCGGCGGGCCGGGCCGCATCTGCCCATGGGACCCGGCCTCCTCAAGGTCGCCGAACGTGCCGGCGAAATCGGCGCCTCGGCGCTTCAGATCTTCAGCGACAACCCCACGGCGTGGCGGCGGCGACCCGAACCGCCGCCCGAAGCTCCAGCCTTCCGCCGGCGCCTTGCCGAGCTCGACATCGCGCCGGTCGCAATCCATGCCGCGTATCTGGTCAACCTCGCCGGTCCCGACGAGGTCTTCTTCGGCCGGTCCGTGGACGTGCTCCGCCACGAGCTGATCCATGCGCCTGCCTTCGGGGCGCGGTTCGTCAACGTCCACGCAGGCTCACATCGCGGCGCCGGCGTTGAGGCCGGCGTGGCCCGGCTGGTCGATGGTCTGTCGAGAGCGCTGGCCGAACTGCCGGACGCCCCAGACGCTCCGCTGGCGGTCATCGAGAACTCGTCGGGCGGCGGCGACACTATCGGCGTCAGCCTCGAGCAGCTGGCTACGGTGCTCGAGAGCGCCGGCGCGAGAGGCCTGGACGGGCGGATCGCCTTCTGCCTGGATACCGCCCATCTTTGGGGCGCCGGCTACGACGTCGGCGACCCGGCCGAAGTCGATCGGGTGCTGGCCGAGTTCGACCGAATGCTCGGCCTGGACCGGCTGGCGATGATCCACCTCAACGACTCCTCGTCCGAACTCGGATCGAGGAGCGACCGGCACGCCCACCTCGGCGATGGTCGGATCGGGCCTGCGGGAATGGCGCATTGGCTCCGGCATCCAGCGCTGGACAACGTCGCGTTCTACCTCGAGACGCCTGAGATGGAAGCGGGCTTCGACGCGATCAACATGGCCCGCCTCGGCGATCTCGTGGCCGGCAGACCGCTCACGCAAGCGGTGACCGATTCATGAGCAGGCTCCGGATGGCTCGAGCCGAACTGCTCGGGTTGGTGACCATCCTGGCCGCCGCGGCTGTCCTCCGGTTCGCCAATCTGGGCGCCCGCGGTGGGTGGGACTCGGACCAGGGCAATCAGATGCTGGGCGTCTGGACGGCGCTCAAGACGGGGCACTTGCCGCAGGTCGGTCCCCTGTCGTCGATCGGGACGTTTCATCACGGCGCCCTCACCTACGACCTCTGGTTGCCGGCGGCGTGGCTGGGTAACGGCGATCCCACATTCGTCGTCGCCGAAACGGCTCTGGGCGGGTTGCTGGTGGTTGCACTGGTTTGGTGGACGGCGCGGACTATCGGGGGACGATCCGCCGGCCTCATAGCCGCACTGCTGGCGGCCGTCTCGGCGAGCTTGATCAGCTATTCGACCTTCGTCTGGAACCCGACCTTGATAGAGCCGGGCGCGGCCCTGGCCGTCTTTGCGACCTGGCAGGCGTGGCGCAAACGGGACCCGCGCTGGTGGCCCGTCGCCGCGATCGGGCTGGCCATCGTCATGCAGGCCCACATAGCAGGTCCGATGCTGGCCATTCCGATCGGCGGGGCGTTCGTGGCGTCGATCTGGCGCGGCCCGAGCGATACGCGCAGGCGGCAGCTGGCGTGGGGTCTCGTGTCCGCCGGCCTCATCGCCGTCACGTACCTGCCATTTCTCGCTTATGAGCTGGACCACGATTTCGCCGAGACTCGGGCGATCGTGGCGTATTTCGGCTCTCCGGACTCGGTTGCGCGCTTCGCTCCGCCGCTGCGAATCCTGCTGGCCACGGTCCGGATCCTGGCCTGGCCGCTCACCGACTGGCCGCTGATCGGTCTTCGGGATTCGTTCCTGATGGCGGGCACCGTCGCGCTCTCGATCGTCCTCGGCCTGTTTTGGCGGGTGGTGGTCATTCGCCGCGAGCTGGCCGCGCAGCGGGAGTCGGCGGCGCAGCGGGAGCTGGCCGCGCAGCGGGAGCCGGCGGCGCCCGAGCCGGCCACTCAACCCGAAGCGGCGCGCACCTTCGCGACCGACCCCGGCTCGCAATCGACCGAAGACGGCGACATCCGGGCGGGCGACGACCCATTCCTGGCCGACAGGCGAGACGGCCTCGCCCTGGTCGGCATCGGACTCTTCGTGCTGATCGTCGTGCCCGGTCTTCTCCTTCGGAACGTCGCGGAGGTTCAGGAACTGCCAACCGAGCAATACCACGCCTACGCTGATCCGCTGGCCCTGATCGCCGCCGGCCTCGTGTTGGGAGGCCTGTGGCAAACCAGGCGGGCATGGCGCGGCGTGCGGCTCGGCAGGCTCGTCGTGACGGCTGCTCTCGCGGGTCTGGTGGCCTGGAACGCTACTCGTTTGCCGCCGCTCACGGCCTCGGACGGCGGCTGGCCGGCCGCCCACGCCGCCGCTCGGCGGCTCGAGGCCGACGCTCAGGGCGGCGCCATCGCGTTCGTGGCGTTGCCGGCCATCAAGGGCGCCGACGCCTACATCTACCCGCTCACATACGACGGGGCCACGCTGACGACGCCGGCCGACGCAGCCACGGTCGTGGTGCTGTGCGACTCGTTCTGGGTCGAGACCGGCTGCGGCGATTCGGTGGCCGAGGCCGGCTGGCTCGTCGAAGCGTCGGCGGGTCAGGGGCTCACTCTGGTGGAACGGCTCTCCCCCGCGCCGTATCGGACGCTGAGCGTATACCGCCGAACGCCCTGAGACGCGCGCGACAAAGCGAAACTCGGTGATCAGGGGATCCGCGGCGACCGTGGCCGCGAGACAAGGACTCGGTCAGTCGCGACCGGTGCGCGCTCGAGGCGGCATCTGGCGGAGCATCGGCCGGACGGAGTGGCTCGCGACTGCCGACAAGATCGGTCCGTCTCGTCGGTCGTCCAGAAGCCGACGCGGTTCCATGGGGCGTTCCTCGGTCCGCATGCCGGCGTAGCCGCGGCCAAAGCGGCGCATCCGCACCGCGAGGTAATACTCCATGACCTGGCGGACCTGCGGTTCCGTGAGAACGTCGTCGGCTCGGAGGGCGTATTCGACGCGAGCCGTCGGATTTGTGGTCGCGCCGGTTACGGTGCCCAGATACTGCGGTGCCTCAGCGTCATCGCGGATCTCGCGCAGCCCGCGGGCCAGCTTAGTGGCCGTCCCGAGCGACGGCATCCGGTCCCCGCGGATCAGCCGGGAGATGGTCGAGTGGTCGACGCCGGACTGCTGCGCCAGCTGCCGCTGCGACATCTTCTTCGCTTTGAGTTGGGTCCGCAGCCACTCGTTGAAGCCGCGGCCGTTCTGTACGGCCATGAGCGCAGTTGGCTCCGATAATCGGGCACTCTGCCCGGATACTGGAACTATCGGAGCCGTCGGCCAAAGCGTGAATGGCCATTTCGTACCGCGGATGCGGCAACTGTCTGCCTTCCGCAAGGTGGCTGTAAGGTCACGCTCGGAGAGTCGGCCCATCCGTCGCCGCCGGTCGCCATTCACGCCGCGCGAGCCGTTGGATCGGCCCGCGGAGTGTCAGGCCGGCGGTTTGATCGGCGCCACCGAAAGCGGGATCTCCTCGACCCTCATGCCACCGCCGCGCGGTTTGGAAGACAAGACGTAGGCGATGGCCCCGAAGAACACGATCGTGAAGACGCTGATCGCGCGGTCGACGAGGATGATCGCCGTGGCCTGACCCAGAGGCACTCCGAAGACTCCGACCAGCACCGTACCGACTCCAGTTTCCACCGCCCCGAGGCCAGCCGGAGTCAGCGGCACCGCTGTGAGGAGCGACCCGATGAGAGCCACGAAGAGCACGCCGCTCGGGCCCAGATGAAGGCCCGGGAAACCCAGAGCAGCGATCACGAGCCAGAGCCGGAGGGCCTCGGTGGCCCAGATGGTCACCGTGAGAAGGCCCAGCCAGGGCAAGCCCCTCAGGCCAACCGAGTTGAAGACGCCCTCCTCGAACCTCTCGTACAGGACGACCAGGCGTTCCGGCACCGGGAGCGCCCCGATGACCCGACGGCCAAAGCTGCGCAGCACCACGAGCAGCACCGCCAGGACGATGACGAGTGCCACGCCCAACGCGAAGATGAACTGCATCGTCCACGACAGTTCGCCGAGGTTGTCGCGGAATCGCCAGTACCCGGCTGCCAGCCCCAGGATCGCGATCGCAAAGAGGTCGAGGATGCGTTCGATGAAGACGGTCCCCAACGTCCGCGTCGCCGAGACCGGCGAATTGAGCTTGAGCAGATATGCCCGATAGACGTCGCCGAGCTTGGCCGGGACGACGCAGTTGACCAGCCAGGAGAGAAAGAGGATCTCGGTGGCATCTCTGTTGGAGATGCGGTAGCCGGCTCCCTTGAGCAGAGTCTTCCATCTGTATCCGCGCACCGGGAAGCCCAGGTAGTACACCCCGAAGGCTGCGAGGACGAGAAGAGGGTTTGCCTGGGCGACGTCCCGCGGCACGTCGGCGAGGACCTTTCGGTTCAGGAAGACGGCGATCGCGATGATGACGAGCGGCACGACGATGGAGAGGATCGTTCGCGGCTGCCGGAGACGGCGCAGCAGCGACATTTGCTCGGCGGGCTGGTCCTCAGCCGGTGCATCCGGATTGATGAGGGCCTCGGCTTCCTGTTCGAGGGGTTGGCCGATCGGATGGCGGTGATGCTCTTGCTCGGTCACCGAGTCTCTCCCGCGCTCGCTTGGGCCCGGCGCCGGCCGTTCCCCTTCATCGACTGGATGATCTTGGCCAGTGGTGTCCAGGCGCGCACGTAGTAGCTGGCGCGACCGGGCATGAAGTCCACTGCCAGCAGAGACGCGAGCAGCCCATCCGGGGTTCCGGGGTCACCGGTCACGATGCTATAGCTGACCCCGACCTCGAGGACGGTGTGCGAATCGGAGGCGCCCACTCCCGGCAAGCTGTGTTCGCGGGCGAACAGGGCGGCCTTCTCGTTAGCCGAGCCGCCGATCACTCTGGCGTTGTAAGCCTCGACCCAATCGATCAAGTGGGCGATCGACTCGAGCGTCGTGCCGGTCTTGCGCCCGAAGCCGCGCCGCCCGTCAAACGGATGCGGGACGCCGACGAGCCCGCCCTGCTCACGGACGGCGGCGATCGTCTCGACCGCGGAGAGGCCCGGCGGCACGGCTTCCCGCAGGAAGAGCGCGATCATGTCGCCGTCGGCCGACTTGACTTCCTCGCCGACGATGATGGTGAGACCTGAGGGGGCGGCATCGCGAAGGCGAAGCGCAGCGTCGATGCGGTCGTGGTCCGTCACCGCCAGATGGGTCAGGCCGCGCGACACGGCCGCTCGAGCGACGGCGGCGGGATTAGCCAGCGAATCGAAGCTCGCGCTCGTGTGACAGTGAAGCTCGATGAACGAGCGGACGGCGCCGCCGGCCTCGGATGTATCTAGAACCGCCATCACATCTGAGGGCCGAGGTATTTCTTGTAGAAGTCGAAGTGCTCCAGGGCCAGGCCGGTGCCGCGGGCGACGCAGTTCAACGCGTCGTCAGCCACGTGGCACGGCACGCCGGTGACCTGAGTCAGCAGCTTGTCGATATTCCGCAGCAGCGAGCCGCCGCCGGACATCACCATGCCCTTGTCGATGATGTCGCTCGAGAGCTCGGGCGGGGTCTGCTCCAGCACCAGCCGCACGGCACCGATGATCTGCTGGAGGGGCGGCTCCATCGCTTCCATGACCTCGGAGCTCGTCATCGGGATCGTGCGTGGCAGGCCGGCGATGAGGTCTCGGCCGCGAACGTCCATCGTCAGCTCGCGCTCGAGAGGGAGCGCCGTGCCGATCTGGATCTTGATCTCCTCGGCGGTCCGGTCCCCGATCATCAGGTTGTACTTCTTGCGGACGTAGCTCGAGACGGCCTCATCGATCTTGTTGCCGCCGACCCGAAGGCTGGTCGAGACGACGATCGCGCCGAGCGAAATGACCGCGATCTCGCTGGTGCCGCCGCCGATGTCGATGATCATCGCTCCGGACGGGCCGCTGATCGGCACGGACGCCCCGATCGCCGCCGCCATCGGCTCCTCGATCAGATACGCCTCGCCGGCGCCGGCCTTGAGGGCCGCGTCGCGGACGGCGCGCTTCTCGACGCTGGTGACGCCGGCCGGCACGCTGATCATGACCTCGGGCTTGCCCCAACCCAGCCGCCGGTCCAGCTGGACCTTCTGGATGAAGTGGCGAAGCAGCGCCTCGGTGATGACGTAGTCGGCGATGACGCCCGCACGCATCGGCCGGATGGCCTGGATGTTCGCAGGTGTGCGGCCGATCATTTCGCGGGCTTCCATGCCAACCGCAACGATCACGTTGTTGTCGTCGACGGCGACTACGGAGGGCTCCTGCATCACAATGCCCTTGCCCTTGACGTAGACCATGACGTTGGCGGTGCCCAGGTCGATGCCGATCTTCATGCCGTCGCGCTATTTCCCTTCCGCAGTCCGTTCGATTCTGGCGCCCAATTCCAGGAATTTCTTGTCGATCTTCTCATAGCCGCGGTGTACGTGGTGTGCGCCCCTGATCGTGGTCACGCCCTCGGCCGCCAGGGCCGCCAGGATTAGGGACGCGCCGGCCCTCAAATCGCCGATCTCGACCTCCGCGCCATGGAGCGGAGTTGGGCCGTGGATGGTGGCGTGGCGCTGATCCGGGATCTCCACTTGGGCGCCCATGCGCCGAAGCTCGCTGAGCCATTCCAGGCGGTCTTCGAAGATCGTCTCGGTGACGTGGCTCACACCTGCGGCCTGGGTGAGCAGCACGCATGTCGCCGGCTGAAGATCCGTGGCCAGACCAGGGTAAGGCTGCGTCTCGATGTCGCAGCTCTTGAACGGATGGAGATCGGCCGCGGTCGCGTCCACCTCGACGGTGTCCTTGCCTGAACTGACCGAGACGCCGACCTTGGACATGATCTCCATCAGCGCGTCGAAATGTCCGCACGGAGCGTTCTCGAGCGTTACCCGACCGTGCGTGACGGCGGCCGCCACCACGAAAGTTCCCGCCTCGATGCGGTCGGAGACCACGGCGTGCTGTGCGCCTCGAAGCCGGCGCCGGCCCTCGACCTCGATCCGGTTGGGTGCGGTCCGCTCCACCTCGGCGCCCATCTCCTGCAGGAAAGCGATCAGGTCGTCGATCTCGGGCTCCTGCGCCGCCGGCTCGATGATCGTATGGCCGACGGCGAGAGTCGCGGCCAGCATGGCGTTCTCGGTGCCCATGACCGTGATCTGCGGGAACGTCACCCGTCCGCCGCGCAGCCGCCCGGGAGCCTTGGCGAAGTAGTAGCCGTTGCGATACTCGATCTCCGCGCCCAACGCCCGCATTGCGTCGACGTGGAGGTTCACGGGCCGGCGGCCGATCCGGTCGCCGCCGGGGTTGCTGATGATGACCCGCCCGAAACGCGTGAGCAGCGGGCCGAGCAGGATGAAGCTGGCGCGCATCTTCGCGGCGGCTTCGAGGGGAACGAAGAGCCACTCGGCGTCGCCGCCGGCGACCTCGTAGACGTTGGGCTCGGGATGGTCGACGGTCACGCCGATGTCGCGCAGGACCTCGCCCAGGACTCGCACGTCCTCGATCTCCGGCACGTTCGTGAAGCGGCAGCGCTCGCCGGTCAGCGTGGCGGCGGCCATCAGCTTGAGCGCGGCGTTCTTGGCGCCGCTTATCCGGACGGAGCCTTCCAGGCGGCGGCCACCCTCGATTCGGAAGACCTCGCGGTCTACCTCCTCGGGCTTGAACTCCCAGTGGAACGGGCGAGCGTCGGCCATCGGCTATTCGCCGCCCGGTGGGCCGTCGCGGTGCGCCTCCTGATGTCGGCGGCTCGCTTCGTGCGACCCCCGTGGTCGGCGTGCACCCCGTTCGGCCAGGCGAATACGGATGAGCGCTCGTTGAAGAGCGGCCCGCGCTTGCGCCAGGTCGGCCTGCTCGACGGCACCTTCGAGGGCTCGCTCGGCCTCGCGGCGGGCGCGCTCGGCCCGCTCCAGGTCGATCTCCGAGCCCATATCGGCGGTCTCGGCGAGGACGACGACGCGATCCGGGCGGACCTGCACGAAGCCGCCGAAGATGGCGAACTCCTGCTCCTGGTCGCCGGTCTTGAGACGAAGCACGCCCTGGCCCAGAAGCGAGATCAGGGGTGCGTGATGGGGCAGAATGCCCATCTCGCCCTCGCTGCCGGGCACGATCACCTCGTCGACGTCGCCTTCGAAGGCCCGCCGTTCCGGAGTGACGATTTCGAGATGCAGAGGCATTCGCTAATCCCTAGTGACGCGCGTCCGGCCGCCCGCGGCGCCGAGGAGTGCCCGCGGCGACCGACACCGGCGCCGAAGTGAGGCGACTCTGCAGCGAAGCAAAGGCTCGCCGAGCGCAGGCGCCGGTGTCGGTCGCCGCGTTTCTGTCACTTGGCGAGCTTCGCCGCGTTCGCGCGGACGTCGTCCAGGGTACCCGCCAGGAAGAAGGCCTGCTCGGGGAGGTCGTCGACCTTGCCCTCGAGGATCTCCTTGAACGATGCGACCGTGTCGCGGATGGCCACGTACGCGCCGGGCCGGCCGGTGAAGACTTCGGCCACGTGGAACGGCTGGCTGTTGAAGATCTGGAGGCGGCGGGCCCGGGCGACGGTTGCCTTGTCCTCCTCGGACAGCTCGTCGACACCCAGGATCGAGATGATGTCCTGCAGGTCGGTGTATCGCTGCAGGACGCGCTGGACCTCACGCGCCGTGTCGTAGTGCTCCTGACCGACGATGTTCGGATCGAGCACGCGCGATGTCGAATTCAGCGGGTCGACGGCCGGATAGATGCCCAGCTCCGCGATCGAGCGCTCGAGTCGGATGGTCGAGTCGAGGTGGCCGAACGTCGTCGCCGGGGCCGGGTCGGTGTAGTCGTCCGCGGGCACGTAGACGGCCTGGAGCGACGTGATCGAGCCTTTCTTGGTCGAGGTGATGCGCTCTTGAAGAGCGGCCATCTCGGTGGCCAGGTTCGGCTGGTAGCCGACCGCCGAAGGCATCCGGCCGAGCAGGGCCGACACTTCGGAGCCGGCCTGAGTGAAGCGGAAGATGTTGTCGATGAAGAGGAGGACGTCGCGGCCTTCCTCGTCGCGGAAGTACTCCGCCATCGTCAGGGCGGTCAGGCCGACTCGCAGGCGGGCGCCGGGCGGCTCGTTCATCTGGCCGAACACGAACGCCGTCTTGGCGATGACGCCCGACTCGGTCATCTCGCGGATCAGGTCGTTGCCTTCACGGGATCGCTCGCCGACGCCGGCAAACACGGAGTAGCCCGAGTGCTCCTGTGCGACGTTGCGGATCAGCTCCTGGATGATGACCGTCTTGCCGACGCCGGCGCCGCCGAAGACGCCGATCTTGCCGCCCTTGGCGAAAGGGCAGACCAGGTCGATGACTTTGATCCCGGTCTCGAAGATCTCCGTTTCGGTCGTTTGCTGGTCGAAGGCCGGGGCCGGGCGATGGATCGGCAGACGCTCAGTGACCGCCACCGGGCCCTTCTCGTCGATCGGGTCTCCCAGAACGTTGAAGACGCGCCCGAGAGTGACCTCACCGACCGGGACGGTGATCGGGCCGCCGGTGTCGAGCACCTCGACCCCTCGGGCCAGACCGTCGGTGGTTGTCATGGCCACGGTGCGGACCCAGTTGTTGCCGAGGTGCTGCTGGACCTCGCAGACGATCTTGACTCCGTCGCCGCGCGTGACCTCAACGGCGTTGAAGATCCCCGGCAGCAGGCCGGCAGGGAACTCGATGTCGACGACCGCGCCGGTGATCTGGATCACGCGGCCGATGGCCGGGCCGGTTGCAGTTTTGGCGGCTGTCGCCATCGTTGTGTCGGTGCCTCCTGGTTTCGTCGACTCGGTGCCTAGCGCGACTTTGCGCCGGAAGCGATCTCGATGAGCTCTCTGGTGATGTTGGCCTGGCGGGCTTTGTTGTAGCTGAGGGTCAGCTCGTCGATTAGTTCGTCCGCGTTCTCGGTCGCGTTCTTCATCGCGACCATCTGGCTGGAGTAGAAGCTGGCGGTGCTTTCCAGCGCCGTCTGGAAGAGCCGGGTGCCGAGATACCGCGGCAGCAGTTCGTCGAGGACCAGGTTTGGAGCAGGCTCGAAGATGAACTGCGCGCCTGGGATTCCGTGGGTGTCCTCCGTGGGCTTGATCGGCAGCAGCTGGATCATGTCGGGCCGCTGGACGAGCGTCGAAACGAAGCGGTTGAAGATGATGTCGACCTGGTTGTAGGTGCCGGCGACGTACTCGTCCGAGATGAGCCGAGCCAGGGGCAAGGTGTCCTCGAACCTGGGGCGATCGCTGAACCCGGAGAAGTGGGCGATGATCGGAACGCGGGCCCGGCGCATCGCGTCGCGGCCCTTGCGGCCGACGCTGACCAGCTCGAGCTCGCCGGCGTGCTCGACGATCTCCTTGGAGACGAAGCGGACGGCGTTGGCGTTGAGTGCCCCGGCCAGCCCTCGATCGCTCGTGACGAGAACGATCAGCCGCTTACCCTCCTCCCGACGGCTGAGCAGCGGATGCTCCTCGCCGCCGAGGACTGCGGCGACGTCGGCGATGATGTCGTCCAGAAGATCGGAGTAGGGCCGGGCGGAAAGGGTCGAATCCTGGGCGCGGCGGAGCTTGGACGCTGCCACGAACTGCATCGCCCGGGTGATCTGCATGATGTTCCGTGACGCCGTGATGCGTTTTCGGATGTCTCGTTGGCTCGGCACGCTGCCCTGCTATTCCGGTGGTTGGCTGTGGTTGGGCCGCCCTCGCCTACGCGAGGAAGGACTTGCGGAAATCGTTGGCCGCGGCTTCGAGTGCGGCGGCGGTCGCATCGTCGAGGACCTTGGTTTCGCCCAGCTTGGTCATTACGGGGCCGTGTTCAGCGTCGAGGAAACGGTAGAACTGCTGCTCGAAATCCTTGACGCGCGACGTGGGCACGTCATCGAGCAGGCCCTTCGTGGCGATGTACAGGATGGCGACCTGGCGCTCCACCGGGACCGGCTGGTACTGAGGCTGCTTGATGACCTCGGACAGTCTTTCGCCGCGTGTCAGCTGGTCCCGTGTCGCCTTGTCCAGGTCCGAAGCGAACTGCGCGAATGCCGCGAGAGAGCGGTACTGGGCCAGGTCCAGTTTGAGCGGCGCCGCGACCTTCTTCATGGCCTTGGTTTGAGCGTCCGAGCCGACTCGCGACACCGAGATGCCGATGTTGAGCGCGGGGCGCTGGCCGGCATTGAACAGGTCGGTTTCGAGGAAGATCTGACCGTCGGTGATCGAGATCACGTTCGTCGGAATGTAGGCCGAGATGTCGCCGGCCTGGGTTTCGATCAGCGGCAGAGCGGTCAGGGAGCCGCCGCCGTTCTCGACGCTCATGCGCGCGGCGCGCTCGAGCAGACGGCTGTGGAGGTAGAAGACGTCGCCCGGGTACGCCTCGCGGCCCGGCGGGCGGCGCAACAAGAGAGACATTTCGCGGTAGGCCCAGGCGTGCTTGGAAAGGTCGTCGTACACACACAAGGCGTCCTTGACGAGCTTGCCGTCGACCTTGACGCCCGCTTCCATGACTTCCTCGCCCATCGCGCAGCCCGCATAGGGAGCGAGGTACTGGAGAGCGGCGGAGAACTCGGCGCCGGCGCAAACGACGATGGTGTGCCCCATGGCCTCGTGCTGCTCGAGCACCGCCACGGTCTTGGCGACGGTCGACAGCTTCTGGCCGATGGCAACGTAGATGCAGACCAGGCCTTTGCCCTTCTGGTTGATGATCGTGTCGATGGCGAGGGCCGTCTTGCCGGTCTGGCGGTCGCCGATAATCAGCTCGCGCTGGCCGCGCCCGATCGGGATGAGAGCGTCGATCGCCTTGATGCCGGTCTGGACCGGCGTATCGACCCTTTGGCGGGTGATGACGCCGGGCGCAATGCGCTCTACCGGACGGGTCCGAGTGGCGACAATGGGGCCCTTGTCGTCCAGAGGCCTGCCGAGCGGGTCGACCACACGGCCGAGCAACCCGACACCGACCGGGACTTCGACCACGCGGCCGGTCGTCTTGACCGTGTCCCCTTCCTTGATCTCGGTCGCGTCGCCGAGGATGACGGCGCCGACGGTCTCCTCTTCGAGGTTCAGGGCCATGCCCATTACGGAGCCCGGGAACTCGAGCAACTCGGACGAGAGCGCGCCCGCGAGACCGTAGATCTGGGCGATGCCGTCGCCGACCTCGACCACGGTGCCGACGTTGCGCGACTCGGCGCCCTGATCGAAGTTCTCGATCGTGTTCTTGATGATGCTGACGATCTCGTCCGATCTGATGGCCATGCTTCTCCGTTCGGCCGTGGAGGCCCCAGAGCGCCGGTCGGCGCTGGAGCTTGCCCCGGCGTTTCCCGCGTCTAGCTCGTGCCCTGGACCAGCCGCCCACGCAGCCGCTCGAGGCGGCCGCGGACGCTGGCGTCGATAAGTCGATCCCCGATCTTGACGGTGAGCCCGCCGATGAGCGACGGATCCGTCTCCGTGCCCAACTCCACCGCGGTGCCGGCGAGTTGCTCCACGCGAGTCCGGACCGCGGCCAACTCCGCCTTGGAGAGTGCGGCTGGTGTCGTGACGGTTGCTGCGACGATGCCACGCGATCGGCGGACCAGGGCGTCGTACTCGTCGGCCACCGACGGCAGGACCGAGAAGCGGCCGCGTTCCGTGAGGATCAGCGAGAGATTCAGGACCTGCCGCGAGACGCGGCTTCCCAGAAGCTGCTCGACCGCTTCCCGACGGTTCGCGATTGCGACCGCCGGGCTGTCGACGGCCCGGGCAACTCTCTCGTCCCGGGCCAGCCCGGCGGCAACGGCCAGGTCGCGCTGCCACACGTCGACGGTTCCGTCGCGCGTGGCCAGTTCGAAGGCCGCTTCCGCATAGCGCCGGCCGGCGCCGAGTCGTGGCATCAGTTGGTCCGTCCCTCACCGGCGATGGTGCGATCGGCGAGGAATTCCTCGACGAGGCGCTTCTGGCGGGCGTCGGTCATGGTCTCGCCCACGACCTTGCCGGCGGCGGCGAGCGCCAGGTCGGCGACCTGGGCCCGGAGATCCGCGAGGGCGCGGTCTCGCTCGGCCTGGATATCGGCCATCGCCCGTTCCCGCAAGTGGCCCAGCTCTTCGCGAGTCGCGGCGATGTCCGCATCGCGGAGCTCCTGGGCGGACTTCTGGGCGACGGCGATCAGGGCGTTGGCTTCGCGACGCGCGTCGATCATGGCCTTGTCGCGCTCGGCCGCACCGGCGTCGCGATCCTTGCGAGCCTGCTCGGCATCCGCAAGCCCCTGGTCGATGCGCGCCTTGCGCTGGGCCAGGATGTCCGCGATCGGGTCGAACGCGAAGCGCCACATCAGGGCCAGGAAGATGACGAGGGATCCGGCGGCGACGATCACCCAGAAGAAGTTGATCGACAGGCCCGGCTCAGGTGCAGGGACTGCCGCCGCGACGACCGCCAGGGGGTTCACTCGATCCGCTCCGTGAGGCTGGCCCTACTTCGTGGTAATGAAGATGGTGAGCATGCCGACGACGATGGCCAGGACACCCAGGCCTTCGGCGAATCCGGCGAGGATGATCGCCAGGCCGCGGATCTGACCCGCCGCATCCGGGTTGCGCCCGATGGCGTTGCTCGACATGCCGGCCAGAATGCCGATGCCGATGCCGGGGCCGATGACGCCCATGGCTGCGAGTCCGGCGCCGATGTGCTCCATGAAGAGGACCTCCTGTGCCCCGACCTCAGGTCGAGGGAGTCGCGTTGCTGGCGGTCAGGCCGCCACGGGCTGGGATTGGTCGGCGCCGCTCGGCGCCTTGTGAACACCTGTGTTGTCGTCGGCAGTTGCCGGTTGATGCTCTTCGGATCCGTGACCCTCTATGGCGATGAGGATGAACATCAGGGTCAGGACCGAGAAAATGAGAGCCTGGATGACGTTGAGCAGGGCCTCGAGGCCGTACAGGGCCACAGGCAGGACGGCCAGTGTCAGAGCGGAGATGACGGCAAGCGCGACTTCGCCGCCGTAGATGTTGCCGAAGAGTCGCATCGCCAGGGTGACGGGCTTAACGAACTCCAGGAAGAGCTCGATGATACCCACGTACATGGCCAGCAGGCCGGCGCCGATGCCGTGGCGGAATTCGCCCAGCGGGAAGAACTTGGAGAGGTAGCCCCGCACCCCGAGCCGCCGGAAACCCTCTCCTTCGAACAGCACGAACGAGGTCAGGGCCAGACCGATGGTGATGTTGACGTCGCTCGTGGGCGCCCGAAGCTGCGCGATCTTGCCGATCGGCGGCACGAGTCCGCTCCAGTTCGAGAAGAGGATCAGAACGAAGAAGGCCGCGAATATCGGGTAGTAGCGGCGCGCGCCCTCGCCTCCCATGCCGACGGCAAAGTCGCGGCCGAATTCATAGGCCCACTCGACAATGTTCTGGAGGCGCCGCGGGGCGATCTTCATCGCCCGAGTCGCG
Organism: Chloroflexota bacterium; assembly: GCA_017881885.1. Taxonomy (GTDB): domain Bacteria; phylum Chloroflexota; class Limnocylindria; order Limnocylindrales; family CSP1-4; genus Fen-1039. The sequence continues at coordinate 182 of JADGQJ010000004.1, read as the reverse complement.
GCGATGCCGAAGAGCAGGATCAGCGCCATGACGATCCACATCGTGAAGATTGTCGAACTGATGCTCGGGTGGAAGTAGATCATCGGCAGCGGCGTCGGCGCGGTGGCCGGCGAGAAGTCGAAGACGACCTCGGGCGGCGGCAACTCGATCGCACTCTGCACGAAGCAGGACGGGAAGTCGCA
>JADGQJ010000143.1 GCA_017881885.1 Chloroflexota bacterium | reverse complement strand
GGCGTCGGCCAGCTCCTCGAGAGCCGCGAGGGTCTTGCCCTGGTCGGCCAGCCAGCGGGCGTGTTCGCGAGCGAGCGTTTCGGTGGCGTTGCGAGCGGCGAGTTCCAGGAGCCCTTTCTTCTCGCCGCGCTGCGGGACGCGGAGGTGGACCGCCGCTCCCCGTCGTGCGGTGAGGATCCCCTCGAGATCTGCCGCGTCGTCGGGGAGAGCGGGCAGGAGCACCACCGGCGGGATGCTCGTGGCACGCGTGTAGTACTGCTGCACGAAGCCCGCCAGCACGGTGCCGTCATCGGACTCGCGCGGGGCGTCGAGCAGGAATACGTCGCGCCCGACCATCTTTCCGCCACGGACCGCGAAGAGTTGCACCGCTGCTTGCGTGTCCTGGCGAGCCAGACCCAGCACGTCTTCCTCGGTCGTGGAGTGTGCGGCCATCTTCTGCGACTCCATCGTCCGCTCGATGGCCCGAACCTTGTCGCGGAGAGCTGCCGCGCGCTCGTATTCGGTCGCCTCCGAGGCAGCTTGCATCTGCTTCGACAGCTCGCGCGCCACGACTTCCTGGCGGCCTTCGAGGAACAGCTCGATCTGGGCGATCTGGGCGCGGTAGTCGGCCTTGCTGATGTACCCGACGCACGGCGCCTGGCAGCGCTTGATGTGGTACAGCAGGCACGGTCGGGCAATCGCCTGCTTGCCCTCGTGGATGTCGAGCGTGCAGGTCCGGAACGGGAAGAGGCGCCGGATCAGGTTCATCGCCTCGTCCACGCTGCTCGCCGAGGCATACGGCCCGAAGTAGCGGCTCCCGTCGGCCGGCAGCTTGCGCGTCCGCTCGACCCTTGGGAAATCCTCGGCCAGGGTGATCTTGATGAACGGGTAGCTCTTGTCGTCCTTTAGCCGGACGTTGTAGCGCGGGCGGTAGCGCTTGACGAGGTTGATCTCGAGCAGCAGCGCCTCGCTGACCGAGTCGGTCATCGTGTACTCGAGGTCGGCGATCTTGTCGATGACGCTGCGGATGAGCTGGCTCTCGCCGCCGCCGGTCTGCTTCTGCCAGTAGCTGCGGACGCGGTTGCGCAGGCTCTGGGCCTTGCCGACGTAGATGACCGTGCCGCGCGTGTCCTTCATGAGGTACACGCCCGGCCTGTCGGGCAGTCGCTTGAGGGTCGCTTCCAGGTCGGGGGTCACGCGACGATTCTATGCGCCGCAGCGTCGATTAGCGGTCGGCGCCGGCCGGTTCCCCGTTTGCGGAACGGCTTGCGGAACGACTTACGGGTAGTTCGGCGCGGAGCGGGCGAGCTCGATGTCGTGCGGATGGCTCTCGATCTGGCCTGAGTGCGTCAGCTGCACGAAGCGGGCCTTGGTCCGCAGGTCCGCGATCGACTCGGCGCCGCAGTAGGTCATGCCGGCCTTGGTGCCGCCGATCAGCTGGTAGAGGACGCCGGCAAGCGGCCCCTCGACGGAAACCAGCGCCTCGACGCCCTCCGGGACGAGCTTGCGGCGATCGACCTGCGGATAGCGGTCGCTGCCGGCGGACATCGCTCCGAGAGAACCCATGCCGCGGTATTCCTTGACGACACGGCCGCCGACGCGCTCCGACTCGCCCGGACTCTCCTCCGCGACCGCGAGCAACCGGCCCAGCATGACCGAATCCGCTCCGGCGGCGAGTGCCTTGACGATGTCGCCCGAGTAGCGGATGCCGCCGTCGCCGATGATCGGGACGTCGTGCTCTCGCGCCACGGAAGCCGCCAGCATGATCGCGGTGAGTTGCGGGACGCCGACGCCGGCCACGATGCGAGTGGTGCAGATGCTGCCGGGCCCGATGCCCACTTTCACGCCGTCCGCACCCGCTTCGATGAGAGCTGCGGTCCCCTCGGCCGTGGCAACGTTCCCGGCCAGGATGTCGATCGAGGTTCCGTACGAGGCGCGATATCGGCGCAGCGCCTGGATTACGTTGAGCGTGTGTCCGTGGGCCGTGTCGACGACCAGGGCGTCGACGCCGGCCCGAACCAGCATCTCCGCGCGGGCTACGGAGTCTGCGCCCACACCGACCGCGGCGGCCACGCGCAGGCGGCCCTTCGAATCCACGTTGGCGAGAGTGGCGTCGGCCGGCACCGCGGCCGCTTTGACGGCCGCGACCTGCTCGGCCTGGCGCTCGGGCGCCTGGTTCCGGTGGATAACGCCGATGCCGCCTTCGAGGGCGACGGCGATCGCCATCCGGTCCTCGGTGACTGTGTCCATGGCCGCGCTCACGACCGGCGTATTCAGGGCGATGTGCCGCGAAAAGCGGCTCTTCAGGCTGGCGTCGCCGGGGAGAATCTCGGAATACTGCGGCATGAGCAGGACGTCGTCGAAAGTCAGTCCCAGCAGCGGCTGACTCAGGACGGCCGAAGCCACCCCGTCGGCGCCGGCCCGTCCGATCTGCGTTGTCGCCATCTCGCCTCCACCTCTCCTACGCTCGCTCGATCGACCCCGCCGGCCGATCCGCGCCTGGAGGCCGGCGCTTCCGTTGGCGGACATTCTACAAATCGCGGCCACCCCGCGTCCGAACGGACCGCCCGGAGGGGTGGACGAAGCGTCCGAGTGGGACCGCCAGATCGGCGTTGTTGCGTCAGTTTGGGACCGGCGACCCTCTCCGCTCTGGCTGTGGGAAGATTGCCGCCGTGAGGGAGCAACCCGGCACCAGCAGGGCGCCCGCGACCGATTCGGCAGCTCGGAGGCCGCGGCTCCTGGAGCGAATCGTCGGCCGTGACCCGGGCGTGCAGTCGGTCAGCATCGCCCTGCTGTTCGGCCTCGGAGTGCTGGCAGTCGGGCTCGGACAGGTCGGAACCTCGCGCGAATGGAGCTTCACGTGGGGCGGCGCCGTCGACGGCCTTCTGTCCCAGCTCGCGTACACGGCCGCACCGGCGGTGCTCGTCGCAATCGCGACCGCGGCGAACGTGCTCGCCGGAGCGATCGTGTTGCGCTTCCTCGGCACGCCTGCGTACCGGTCGCTGTCTGACCTGATCCTGGCCGGGTTCGCTGCCGCCGTCGTGCTCGATGCCGCGGCCCTCTTCCTGCTCGGGAGCTTCGGGCTTTTCGGGTGGCCGGAGCTGTTGCTGCTCCATCTCATTGCTCTGGTCGCCTACGCCGTCACGCCCGAATCGCGCCCCCTGACTGCGTTCGTGCCGCATCTACGCGCCCGCCGACCGGCCGCATGGTGGCTCCTGGTGGTCGCGATCTGGGCCGGGCCCCTCATCATCCAGTTGGCCTCGCCGGCGGCCCCGTTCATCGACGTTCTCCCCAACCACGTTGCGCCGGTGGAGCACGCCCGAGTCTTCGGCAGCTTCGCGACCCTCACTACGTCGCCGTCGCCGATCTACGGGCCCTCGCGCTTGATGCTCGGGTACGTGGGCCTGCTCGGCGACCTCACCACGATCGCCAACCTCGAGGCGATCCTCGCGGTCGCGGCCTTCGCATTCCCGCTGTCGATCCTGATGGCGGTCTCGATGCGCCGCCTGGCCATGAGTCTGTTCGGCGCCGGAGCCGGCTTCTGGGTGCTGCTGACGTTCCCGCTCACCTTCACGTTCATGCGGCTGGCGGATACGCGCGGCACGGTCGCTGCCTTCCCGCTGGCCGCCTTCGCTCTGGCCACGATCGCCCGCGAACTGCGCGCCGGTGCACGTCCGGCCGGGGAAGTCGCCGCGATGGGCGCGTCGGCCGGCGCATCCTCCGGCGCATCCGCTCGAGGCCACGTTCGGCCCGACCTGCCGCTCGCCGCGGCGCTGGGCGCCGCCGTCCTGGTTCATCCGCTCGTCGGCATCGTCGCCGCCGCGGCCGCGGTCGGGATGCTCCTTCTCGCGCCACGGCGCCTGGGTCCGCGGCTGATCCCGGCGCTCGGAGCCGGCGGTTTCATCGCCGTCCCACAGGCAGTGACCATGCTCGGTTTCGACGCCCCGTCATGGACCGGCTTCATCTGGATCGCCGCCGCCGTGTCGGTCGCTTACGGCCTGGCCCGACTCGTTTCGTCCGATCGGCTGAAGGCTCGGCTGACGGCGTCTTTCGCGGCGCATGATTCGGGGCCGCGGGCGACCTCCCGGCAGTTCGCCCCGGTGCTCGTCGCGGTTGCGATCGGCGCTTGCCTCGTTGTGGCTCGCCAGCACATCGCCCCGCCGAACGACCCCGCGTCGGAGATCTGGAACTTCTTCCCGCGCTTGCTCCTGCTGACGACCATCGGGCTCGCGATCGGGCTCGCAGGCGAGGGGCGTGGCCCGGCGAGGCTCGGTTGGGTCGTGCTGGGCTGTGGCATTGCGGCCGGTCTGGCGGCCTGGGCGGCCTCGGGACTGGTCGGCTTCGAGACGCTGACGCAGCAGGCGATCCACTACGAAGTGCCCAAGACGATCGAGTACTGGCTGCCGGTCATGCTCGCGCTGGGAGCCGCCGGCGGCATCTCAGCGGTCATGCGGATGCGCAGCCTGGGCGTTCTGTCGTCACTTGCGCTGGCGGCGTTCCTCTTCGTCGCGATCTATCCCTACCCGGGCCCCTTCATCAGCAACATCCAGATCGGCGAGCACCGCGGCTCCGAATCGCTGGGGCTGGCCGTGCGGGAAGCGGAGTTGGGCTACTGGTCGGGCTACCCAGATTCTCGCCTGATCGTCGATTCGTCCGAACAGGAAGTCATCGACCAGCTGCGCGCCGAAGCGGATGCCGGCCGGCTCGGGCCGTCCACCCGGGTACTCCACCTGGCCTCGAGCTTCCAGCAATGGGCTTCGGTTCCGATCGGCGTCTTCACGGGCGCATTGGAGACGTCGATATCGCTCCAGCCGGAACTCAGCATCCATACCGAGGGCGGCCGACTGCTCGGCTTCGACCGACTTCCGGCCGAGCTTGCCTCCGGCTACGGCTACGTGGTGCTCGAGCCGGACGGCTTGGATGTCGGACTTGCCGACAAGATCACCGCGGCCGGGTACCACGAGATCTGGTCGAACTCCAACGCGACGATCTACGCCCGGAGCTGACCGGCCGAACCGTTATCGGACGATGCGAGTCCCGCTCCGGTCCCACCAGCTCGATCTGAAAGGTCCGATCGTCGACGAACGCCCCGTAGGCGTAGTCAGTTGGCCCGTAGTTCGACCCGGAGCAGGCGGTCATCCCCGGCCTGGGCGTCCTGAGTGCCGCTTGCGATGAAGCAAACGCCTGTCGATGACCACGTAGCCATCTCGAGACTCGCGTTGAGCGGAACCGAGGCGGACGAGCCGCCCCGACGAACGACCGCGGAGGTCGGCAGAGTCGGATTGTCCGGGTTCTGATTCGCTGCCGGAAGCGTCGCGACATCGCCAGCATTGGGCCCAAAGACAGCCCAATCGAAGGCATTCGGGACAACGTTCGTTACGGTTGGCGTCCAGAGAGAGATCCGCTGGTCTGCACCTACGACAACGAGTGACCCATCGGCGGTCCAGCCCTTTGGTTGGCCTGTGACTCGAATGCTATTGCCGTCGGCAAGGCTCAGGACGCTGCCGTCCGACGTGGCCAGCTTGCTGTCATCGGGCGACAGGTAGACGTCCATGCGCACATCGGCGAACTGATGCGCGAGGACCACGCTTCTGGAGTGCGGATCGAGGACCGTCAGGGTCCCCGGAATAGGTCCACCAACTCCGCCGCTGCCCGTCGGGCTCTGGCTGATCAGGGCCAGTAGCCTTCCGTCCGGCGACCACGCCACCGGCTCCCCAAATCCAGTGATCGATTGCCCGAGCTGCCCACCAGACCAAATCCGGAAGCTCACGTCGGTTGAGTAGTTGCTTCCGATGACCGGTGCCATCAGGGCGACCGAGCCGTAGCCGTTCCCGAGCATCCCTCCGAAGGTGTCAGGCAAGGTTCCGCTCTCCGTTCCGTCGGTGGTGTGGATCGCGACCGTTCCATGGGCCGTGTCGTTCGGTGTGGCATCGAACGACATGAGGTGCGTGTCGTCCACCCAGGCCATGTCGAAGGCGTCGAAAGAGCCGATCGTCTTGCCGGCGAGATCGAGGATGTCCGCTCGGCCGTTGCCAAGCACTCCACCCCACGTCAGAACTGCCAGAAGCTCCCCATCCGGCGACCAGTCGAGGCGCTGGACACGGTTCGCAGTGTCAACAACGGCGACGCCCGGTGGTAGCGCCCCGTTCGGTGATGCCAGGCCCGGAGTCGCCGACCCTCCGGGTATTGCCGTGTTCGTTGCACGCGCGCCGGCCTCGCTGGCCGACGTCTGAGGCGAACTGCCCGAGAAACCGCACCCGGCAACAAGCAATGCGGCTGCCAGGATTGCTGAACGTTCGAGTCCGCGGATTCCGCCCATCGCGATCCCCCTTATGCGTCATCTCAGCTTACGGCTTCGCAGCGCGGTTCTGACGGCGGGTCTAAGGCCGCTGTGACCTCCTATCAAGTCGGCGGGCGTTGCCGTTGGGTCGGGATTGGAGCCGCATGAGTCTCCGATCGGTCGCCCTGCAATGTCGCCTACAGATGCACGGCGAGGCGAAAACGTCCCTGGGGAGGCTCAACTCGCCGCTCGTCTGATAAGCCCCGGTGAAGCCTCGCCTGCAATCCTGCGCGGGTGCTCCCCTCCTCCGTCGCCGAACGTCTCGATCGCCTCGCACCGGATCAGCGTGAGGCCGCGATCGCGCCGCCCGGGCCGGTGCTGTGCGTGGCGCCTGCGGGGAG
>JADGQJ010000142.1 GCA_017881885.1 Chloroflexota bacterium | reverse complement strand
AATCGCATCAACACCGTGATGCAGCCCTGCTTCTTCCATCTCGCCGGCGTCCTGCCTCCGGCCGAGGCGATCGCGCGCATCAAGGGTTTTGTGGAGAAGACGTACGCGAAGCGCGGCCAGGCGGTCGTCGATCGCAACTTCGCCGCCATCGATCTTTCCATCGGAAGACTCGGCCACGTAACGCTCGGCAAGGCCAATAGCAATCGCTCGCTCATGTTCGCCGTCCCCGACAGCGCGCCCGACTTCGTCAAGCAGGTGACCGCGGTGCTGATGGCCGGCGACGGCGATCTGCTGCCGGTCAGCGCGTTCCCGGCCGACGGGACATTCCCGACGGGAACCACGAAGTACGAGAAGCGAGCCATCGCCCAGACGATCCCGGTATGGGATCCGTCGATCTGCATCGATTGCGGCAAGTGCGCCATGGTCTGCCCTCACGCCACGATCCGCATGAAGGTCTACCCGCGGGCAGCCGCCACGAGCGCTCCGGCCGGCTTCCTCACCAAGGATTTCAAGTCGAGGGAGCTGACCGACCACCTGCTCACGATTCAGGTGGCCCCGGACGACTGCACCGGCTGCGGCGTATGTGTCGACGTTTGCCCGGCGAAGAGCAAGACCGACTCGAGCCACAAGGCCATCAACATGGAGCCGGTCGAAGACCACGCCGACGTCGAGCGCCGGAGCTGGGACTTCTTCCTGTCCATCCCGCAACTCGACCGAAGCCTCCTGGCGCACGACACCGTCAAGGGCTCGCAGGTCCTGGAGCCGCTCTTCGAGTTCTCGGGCGCATGCTCCGGCTGCGGCGAAACGCCGTATCTGCGGCTCGTCAGCCAGCTATTCGGCGACCGGATGATCGTTGCCAACGCCACGGGCTGCACGTCGATCTACGGTGCCAACCTGCCGACCACGCCGTGGACGACGAACGCGGCCGGCCGCGGGCCGGCCTGGAACAACTCCCTCTTCGAGGACAACGCCGAGTTCGGTCTGGGCATGCGGCTCGCCGCCGACGCCCAGCACGACCACGCCCGGCAGCTGCTCACGAAGCTCGCCCCGGCTATGGGCGAGGATCTCGTCAAGGGTTTGCTCGAAAGCGCGCAGGACACCGAGCCGGAGATCGAGCTGCAGCGGGGCCGGGTGGCCAAATTGCGCGAGAAGCTTGGGCACGTGAAAGGGACCAGCCGCGTCGATGCCCAGCATTTGCTCGCAGTCGCCGGAGACCTCGTCCGCAAGGGCATCTGGATCGTCGGCGGTGACGGCTGGGCCTACGACATCGGGTTCGGCGGCCTCGACCAGGTCCTGAGTTCGGGTCGGAACGTCAACATCCTGGTCCTCGACACCGAGGTCTACTCGAACACGGGCGGCCAGGCTTCCAAGTCCACGCCGCGCGGCGCGGTTGCGAAATTCGCGGCCGCCGGGAAGGCCACCGGAAAGAAGGACCTCGGCGCCATCGCCCGGGCTTACGGCAACGTCTATGTCGCCCAAATTGCCATGGGTGCAAACGACGCGCACACGACCAAGGCGCTCCTCGAAGCGGACGCGTGGCCGGGAACGTCGCTCGTCATCGCCTACAGCACGTGCATCGCCCACGGCATCGACATGTCCAAGTCGATGTCGCATCAGAAGGATGCCGTCAAGAGCGGCTACTGGCCGCTGTACCGATACCAGCCCAGCGAAGCCGAAGGCGGGCAACCGTTCAAGCTCGACTCAGCCGCCCCCTCGATCCCGATCAAGGACTTCGTGGCGACCGAGACCCGCTTCGCGATCCTGCAGCGGACGAACCCCGAACGGGCAGCCGAGCTGGCCGCGCTGGGCCAGGCCGACGCGGACGAGCGCTGGCGCTACTACCAGCAGCTGGCGGGGATCCACCAGACCATTCCGCACATCGACGAGCTCGGGCTCGAGGCGACGCTCGCCGAAGCAACGGCCGCCCGCGCCGGCAACGGGGAGGAATAGGCGTGACCGTCGATCTTCGCACCCGCTACCTCGGCCTCGAGCTCCGCTCGCCGATCGTAGCTTCCGCCTCCCCCTCGACTGGAGAGCCCGAAACGGCCCGGATCCTCGACGAGGCCGGCGTCGGCGCGATCGTCCTGCCGTCGCTCTTCGAGGAGGAGATCCTCAACGACGAGATCCAGCTGAACCGTTCGCTCGAGGCCGGCGCCGGGCAGTTTGCCGAGGCCCTCGAGTACTTCCCCACGGTCGAGTCAATCGCGACCGTCGGTGAGCGCTACCTCGAGTGCCTGGTCAAGATCAAGGCGCAGTCATCTGTGCCGGTGATCGCCAGTCTCAACGCCACGACTGCCGGCGGCTGGGTTCGCTATGCCCGACTTATGCAGGATGCGGGCGCGGACGCTCTCGAACTCAACCTCTATCGTGTCGCCGCCGACCCGAGCAAGACCGCGGCCGAGATGGACGCCGCGGACCTGGATCTGATCGCGGCGGTCCGCGCCTCGATCACCATTCCGCTCGCCGTCAAGCTCAGCCCGTATTACTCGGCGCTCGCCAACTTCGCCGGCCAGGCGGTCGGGCGCGGCGCCGATGGGCTCGTCCTCTTCAACCGCTTCTACCAGCCGGACCTCGACCTCGAGACTCTCGACGTCGTTGCCCGGGTGGAGCTGAGCCAGCCGGCGGACCTGCGTCTCCCGTTGCGTTGGATCGCGATCCTCCGACCCCAGCTCGGCCCGAAAGTGTCGCTCGCCGCAAGCTCGGGAGTCCAAACCGGCACGGACGTCGTCAAGGAGCTCATCGTCGGCGCCGACGTCGCGATGATGACCTCGGCGCTGCTCCGCCGCGGAGTGGGCTACGTCCGCATCGTCGAGGCCGAGCTTCGGGCCTGGATGTCCGACCACGAGTACGAGTCGGTCGCCCAGCTTCGAGGCAGCGCGAGCCAGGCTACGGCCGCGGATCCATCGGCCTTCGAGCGCGCCAACTACATGAAGACGCTCCACTCGTGGACCACGCCGCCGGAGCTGACGACGGCGGGTTCCTGACGCTCGAACGTCGCCTCGCGCCGCACACATAGGCCTTTCGGGTACGACTCCAGGGCATATCTAGCGGGCGGGCCCGGTGCCATCATTGCCGGACCGCCGGGCCAGACCGCTCGCCGGGCAGGTCCCAGAGGGGTCGATGTCCCAGCATTTGATGCTCCTTCCGTCGCTGGCATGTCCGGCGAGCTGCGCCTATTGCTTCGGGCCGCACGCGGGTGGGCCGGCGATGAGCCGCGAGACGCTCGAGGCGGTTGTGGAGTGGCAGCGCGCTCTCGGCGCGGAGGCCGGCGCGGACGCCGGCGCGGAGGCCGGCGGGGCTCACGGCACGCTCGAAATCACGTTTCACGGCGGCGAGCCGCTGGTGCCGGGAACTGGCTGGTACCGCATGGCGCTGCCGCTTCTGCGCGACGGCCTGGCACCTCGCCGCGTCCGGTTCGCGATCCAGAGCAACCTCTGGCTTCTGACGGACGAGCTGTGCAAGCTCTTCGTCGAGCATGGCGTGTCGCTCGGCACGAGCCTCGACGGCCCCGAGGCGATCAACGACGCCCAGCGCGGGTCGGGCTACTTCGCCAGCACGATGGCCGGCATCGAGCGGGCGCGCGCCCACGGCCTCGACGTTGGGGTTATCTGCACGTTCACCCGTCAGTCGGTCGCTCGGGCCCGGGAGATCTTCGACTTCTTCGTCGATGAAGGGCTCGACTTCTCCGTTCACGCGGCCCTGCCGGCGTTGGGCGACCATTCGGCGGACCCGTGGTCTATCACGTCGGAAGCACACGGCGAGTTGCTGGTCGGGCTGCTCGACCGGTATCTCGAGAACCATTCACCGGTGCGGATCTCCAGCCTCGATTCGATGGCTCGAAGCGTCTCGGCCGGACGCGGTGGGACATGCACCTTCGGCGACTGCCTCGGTGGCTACCTGGCGGTCGGGCCGGACGGGGCGATCTACCCGTGCCAGCGCTTCGCCGGCACCGACGCGTATCGAGTCGGCGACGTGGCCGCGCGGCCCAGTCTCGCGGACCTTCGCGCTTCGCCCGTCTGGCGGGAGTTCCGGGCGCGAGAAGAGGCGATCGCCGGCGTCGGTAGCGGCTACGGCGACTGCGGTGGCTGCGCTCATTTCGCCTTCTGCCGCGGCGGCTGCCCATACAACGCCCTCGTCGCCCAAGGCTCGGGCGCAGGCGTCCGGGCGAGCCCCAGCTTCGGCGCGGACCGTCGCGACCCGTACTGCGCGAGCTATCGCCGAACCTTCGACTACCTCACAGCACGGGCAATGGCGGAGATGTTCAGCCCCGAAAACATGGACGCGGTCGTGGAGCGGCCCGACCTCGAGGCCGGGCTGATGCGGCGCGGCGCGTTGCTCTCGATCATGCGCGACGGCCCACGTCCGCGGCCCGCCGCACGTCCGCGGCCCGCCGCACGTCCGCGGCCCGCCGCCGCGCGGGTCGGACCGCTGCCCCTTCCAGCCGGGCATCCGTCCGTGTCAGACTGAGCCCCAGGAGGGCAATTCATGCCTCTGTTCGGTGGCGCCAACCCGCCAAATGTCGACGATCTCGAGGCCAGGCGGGACGTGGGTGGGCTGATCAAGGCGCTGGGGTATCAGAAGGACGGGCAGTTGCGTTCGGCGGCGGCCAGGGCGCTCGGTCGCACCGGCGATCCCAACGCGGTCGGACCTCTCGTCGACGCCCTCAAGGACGCGGACGTGGAGGTGCGCACGAACGTCACCGAGGCGCTCGGCCGGATCGGCGCCGATGCGGTCGAACCCCTCATCGCGACGCTCGAGGATCCGGACGACCACGTGCGCATCGGCGCTGCCGCGGCGCTCCGGCAGATCGGTGACGCCCGCTCTGTCGATCCCCTGATCGCCGCCCTGAAGGACCGGAATGAGGGAGTGCGGGTACTCGCCGCCGAAGGGCTCGGCCGGATCGGCGGCCCGCCGACCGTGGAGCCGCTCATCGCCGCGCTCGGGGACTCGAACGAGGGAGTTCGCCTGCGCGCCGCCGAGGCACTCGGCCGCCTCGCCGACACCCGCGCGGTGGAACCCCTCATCGAGGCCCTCTCAGGTGGGGATTCGCGTGTCAAGGCGGCGATCGTCGCGGCCCTGTCGAGGATCGGCATCCCGGCCATGGAATTCCTGATCGCCGCGCTCAAGTCATCGGACAGGGACGTCAGCAAGGGCGCCTCGGAGGCTCTGGGCAGGATCCTCGAGCCGGGCGCGGTGGGGCCCCTCATCGTCGCCCTCACGGACGAGGACTGGCGCGTGCATCTGGTCGCCGCCGAAACACTCGGCATGATCGGCGATGCCCGCGCCGTCGAGTCCCTGATCGCCGCGTACACGGACGAGAGCGAGGTCCAGCATGTCCGCAAGGCGGCCATCGACGCGCTCGGCGAGATCGGCGATGTCCGCGCCGTCGAGCCGCTTCTGGCCGCGCTCAAGGACGGTGTGAGCTGGCAGCGCAACGCCGCCTGCGAGGCTCTCGGCCGCATCGGCGACGCCCGCGCGGTCGGGCCTCTGATCGACGCCCTCAAGGACTACTGGGACGGGCGCAAGGCCGCGGCAGAGGCGCTGGTTGAGATATACCGATCCGGGAAGCTGGGGCCGGAGGAGCGGGCTCTGTTGCTCGCCCAACGCGGCGACATCACCGAGACCCACGCCGACGAGTTCCCCTACGGATCCCACGAGGACTCCGGCATCGGCGTCGACTTCCCGCTCTGAGGCCGCTCCGCCACTCGATCCAGGCCGGCGATAGGACTACAGAGCCCGGGGCGCGATCGTGCATCCCGAGGAGCCTGCCCGCGAGCCTCGAGCGAGGTCGCGGGCAGGCACTGCATCGGTCAGGTGCGAGGGGTGTAGACCACGATGGTGTCTGTTGCCGTGCGGGTCACCGTCATCCGGCAGGGACCGGGTGGGTGGATGCTGATGATGGCGAGGCTACTGAATGGGAATATCGAAGGACCCGGCGGGATCGATACGGTATCGATGTTCACCGTGCCGCCCGACGTCGCTAGCGAGTTGCGGACGAAGCACGGGGGGCCCGGCGCTACCGAGACTGCGCCGCCGGTAAGGCGACACGGCGGGCCCGGCGGGACGGCAAAAGGCAGTGCGGCCACGAATGTGTGGCTGGGGTCGGTCGCGGCGAAGTCGACGGTCACGACGTTCAACGCCGACACCGCGACCGTGGCGGTACCGAGCGGGGTCGTAATCGACGGAATCGGGCAGTCCTCACAAACGACCGCCGCCGAGACGGAACCCGCGCCGATGGTGAAGAGCCCGGCCAACAGCCCGAGAGCTGCGAGGAGGGAGAAGCTGCGCCGAAGCGGCGAGACGGCCAGGATCGCGGCCTGGCGGTGGCTGAGGTGCACTGACATCAGATCCGTCCCGCGGCCGTGGCGGCCAGAGCCTGGAACTTAGCTTGGCTGATGATCGCCGGCCCGTCGCCGGTGCCGATCGTTACGAGCGTCGTGCCCTTGACGAACTCGAGGATGCCGGCGACCTCGAATGCTGCATCGCCGACCCCGGCAACGTCGGTGCCCGGGCCGTACGCGGTTTCGATCTGCTTGATGGCAGCCGCGGTGGACCGGCTCGCGCTGATCACGACGTTCAGGTCGAGACCGCCGGCTTCATGGGTGTACGAACACGTTGCATCGCCGTGGGCGACCGTGGCCACAGGCGCCTGCATGGTCTCGCCGAAGGCAGCCTCCACCTC
>JADGQJ010000141.1 GCA_017881885.1 Chloroflexota bacterium | reverse complement strand
CCGGCGCCGAGGCCGGTTGAGCCGCCGGACGAGGGGCCCGACGGCGCCGACTCGACCGAGGGCACGGACCGTGCCGAAGCCCCCAGCCCGCCACGACGCCGGACCAAGGCCGATCGTCTCTTGCGCGGCCCCGAATGAGCGATGGCGGAGCGGTCGTCCTGATCGTCGAGGATGACGAGGCGGCCCGGGTCGCGATTGCCGGCAACCTGCGAGCGCGCGGCCACGAGGTCGACGAGGCGGGCGACGTGCGCGAGGCGCTGCGACTCTGGGATTGCCGCCGTCCCGACCTGATCCTGCTGGACCTGGGATTGCCCGACCTGGACGGCCAGGCCGTCATCCTTCGGGTCCGGCGCGAGGCCACGACACCGATCATCGTCGTCTCGGCGCGCGGCCGCGAAGAAGACCGCGTGGCCGCTCTCGACGCCGGGGCCGACGACTACCTGACGAAGCCGTTCGGTCTCTCGGAGTTGCACGCGCGGATGCGGGCGGTCCTGCGGCGCGCGGCCGGACCGGCGGCCGACACCGAGGGGCGGCTCCGCCTCGGGCCCGTGGTCATGGACGTGCCGCGTCACGAGGTGAGCGTCGGCGACAGGCCGGTCGAGTTGACCCCGCGCGAGTTCGAGCTGCTGAAGGTTCTGCTGTCGCAGTCGGGGCGGGTCGTGACCGCCGGCCGGCTGCTCCGCGCGGTCTGGGGCACGGCCTATTCCGAGGAAGGCCACTACCTCCATGTCTACGTCTCCCGCCTGCGCCGCAAGCTCGCCGCCGCCGATCCGACCGGCGCCGCGGCCAAGCTCATCGTGGCCGAGCCTGGAGTGGGCTACCGAATCGTCGCCGAGTAGGAGGAAGAATGCCCGTCAAGCCAAGGCACCAACGACTGTTGCTGGCTACCTACCTGACTTGCGGGTGGATCTTCCTCGTCGTCTTCCAACCCGTCTTCGTGGACACGACCAACTTGGTCACAGTCGTCGTATTGGGCGCCTTCGGAGTCGCGTTGGCGCTGCTGGTGGTGACTCTCGTTTCGTTGGTGGTCGATCGCCGGCTGCCACCCATGCGGAACTTCCCCAGCCTGGATATCAACGAAAGCTGTGGGCTCGCGGCCGTGCTGACGGGAGTCGCGGTAATGGTCGTGTCGCTGATTCTGCTTACGCTCCTTCCCCGGCCCGTGCCCCGCCTGGCGACCTCGTTTCTCTATGCCATCCCCTTGTGGGCCGCTTCGATGGCCTTCCTACTCAGGGCTCAACCGCGGTCGGAATCGACGATCGAGGACTGACGACCCTACGGCGTCCACCAATCTCTCACCGGAGAGTCGGCCTTGATCAGGCCATCCACGGCCGACCAGGGAATCGTTACCGGGACTCCGGCGCCGGGACCGTTGCCGGAAGGCCAGGGGTTGGCGTACTGGAGCTCGATGTGCAGCCCGTCGGCGTATGGGTTCCAGGCCGCGAAGTTGGCGGCTTTCGGGGCGGTCTTGACGGCGCCGGCCAGCACCGCTGGCAGGAGCTTGCGACTCTCGGCCGAGAGCGCCGCCAGCCCCGTCGCCGGCGACGTAAAGAGCTCGTCGATCCCCATGGCGTGACCGTCGGAAAGGTCGATGTTGACGTACCGAAAGACAGTCCTGTCCTCCGCGGTTGCGACCAGGAACCGGAACTCCAGCGGAACCAGCCTCGCCCTTGCTTGCCTCAGAGAGACCGCCTGGGAAACCGACCAGGTGCAAGTGACGACGGCCGAGTCACCCGGCGTTGCCATTACAGCGTGGCGGAATTGGCTGAGCCACAGCTGCGTGGCAGTCAGAACCTCCAGATTCATGAGGGCGTCACCCGAGGCGATGGGAGTCTCGAGATCCCAGCTGACCCGACCGTTCGGATCGGCGCCGCCGAAGAGTGCCGTCCCGCACATCGAAATCGTCTGCTCCGTCGGCGGCTCGGTGTCGTATGAAATCCAGCCCGTCGGGAACATGACGAGCCAGATCGGTTTCGAGGCACCGACCGACGCGGCCGATCCTGTGGTTGCCCGCACGTCGATACGGGCCGCTGCGCTCTCGACTTCGTACGTTCTGATCGAGCCGCAACCCAGGCTGTCCTGGATCTGGTAGTCGTTGATGTCGACGGCCACCTCGGGCGCTCCGAGGTTCATCACAGTGACCGGAATGGCGCCCGAAGGACTCGGGTCGAGGATTGGTGCCGTCGGTTCGCCCTGGCTGATCTGGCTGGGCCGGCTCCACGGCAGCATCACGAGGGCAACGGCCGCCACGGCGAGCACGAGGAGCGCACCCGGCACGACCTCCGATAATCGACGCCACAGCCTTAGCCGGCCTTCACCCTCCTCTTCGCGAGCCCGAAGCGTCGCGACGATCCGGCCGGAGACCTCGGCCGGGACCGGTGCGTCCGCCGGCCCATAGTTCGAAGCCGCCCCGAGTTCGGCCATGCCGTGGCGGGACCGATTCCGAAGCAGACCGCGACATCGGCCGGCCACGAACCTTGTGAGCCAGGCATCGAGAGCGGCCGGATCGCGCAACCTGTCGCGGCGGTCCCAGGCGGCGAGCAGGGCGTCGTGGGCAACGTCCTCCGCGCCGACCGGGTCACGCAACATGATCGCCGCGAGGCGGTACGCCCCGGGGAGGACTCGCTGGACGAACGCCTCCACCGTCTCGACGGAGGTCAGGTCCACGATCTCCGCGCTCAGTCTCACCGCGGCACCTTCTGCCACCGCTGACTCTCGGGGGCCCCAGGTGGCCGGTCGTTGCGGCAACCGGGAGTGCGCCTCCGGAATGTGCACGTCGATCCTACTTGCGCCGAACCATTCTGGGAACGAATCGGCTCAGCTGTGCGCCATAGTAGGTGAGCGCCGAGCCGCGAAGCTGCAGGAGTCTCGCCGGGGGAGCCGAAAAGCAGAATGACCGCCATCACCGGGAACGTGGTTCTCGCGGCCCGATCTGGAGACGCGGCGGCGTTCGCTACTCTGGTTCACGCCGAGACCCCGGCCGCATATCGCCTGGCGCTCTCGATCGTCCGCTCGCCTGCGGAAGCAGAGGACGCCGTGCAAGAAGCCTTTCTTCGAGCCTGGCGGGACATCCGCAGTTTGCGCGAGGTCGAACTCTGGCCCGCCTGGTTTCGCCGGCTGACGGTTCGTTCGGCCCTCGATCAGACCAGGCGCCGGCCCCGAGTGCGCGAGGTCGACCTCGAACTGGCGTCCAACGTGCCGGGTGTCGAGCCCCCAATGAATACGGCCGATCGGCTCGAACTGATTGCGGCGTTCGATCGGCTGGCGCCCGATGATCGGGCCATCCTCGCCCTTCGCTTCTTTGCGGATCTCGAGATCCCCGACGCCGCAGCGGCGCTCGGCATCCCTCTCGGGACGGCCAAATCGCGATTGCACCGTGCCCTGGAACGCCTTCGGGCACAGATGAGGCAGGAACCATGAATCCTGAGGAGCGTCTATCAGGCGCGTTGCACGCCACCATCGACGCCGCGCAGCCTTCGCCGGATCTGGCGGATCGAATCGTCCAGCGGACCTCAATCCGTGGTCGCCGATCGATCTGGTTCAACTTCCGCCTCGCGGTGGCCGGGCTCGTCGGCGTGGCCGTACTTTGGGTAGCCCTCGTCCTGGTGCCGCTGGCGTTCAACTCGGCAGGGACCGGGGGCGGTCCCGGGACCGCGCCCAGCGGTCTCGCGCATTTCGACCGAGACGGCCTGGCGTTCGACTACCCGGCATCGTGGAAGGCGTCGGTTTCGGGGCTCAACATGCACTACGTCACGATCCTGGACTTCGTCGGGACGGGATCGGCCGTGGCGACCTGCACGGCGCTCACGCCGGGGCCGAACGAGACGTTCATCAGCGGCACCGAATGCGGATCCGATCTCACCGTCGGGCCGGGCGAAGTCGTCGTCGAGTTGTCGCTTCAGGACGGGCCGCCAGGTCCCGGTCCGATCGATCCGAACGATCCGAGCGCGCTCGACCCGGCCGGCAAGTACGTCACGGTCGGAGGGCTGCCGGCGATCTTCGAGGATTCCGGGGCGAAGCTGGATTGGACCCTTTCGGTGCCGGGCCAGCTGATGAGCCGGTATCGCATTCACGTCGAGATGAAAGACCCCGGTGCCGAACAGATGCGCGCCCAGGTCGAGGCGCTGGTCGCGAGCCTCCGCTACAGCCCGGCAGTTTCGGTTCTCGACCCGGCCGACGGGCCACGGATCGCAGCGATCGGACTGGCCAAAGCCCGCGCGAATGAACCAGCGTATGCGTGCTTCCCGAGCGTGCCCGGGGCCACGGCTACAGCTGTGGTCCAGCAATTCGCGGGCTACTCGGCGATGCGCAAGCCGCTGCCGGTCACCTGCAGCATGGAGATCGCGCCGTCCTCGGTCGGGCTCTGGATGATGACGCTCACCGAATCGTGGACCGCGGCCTCCGATAGGTCGGCGGGCAGCCTCACGACGACGATCTGGCTCGATCCCGATGGCACGCCCGGCATGACGCAAAGCGGGCCGGGGCAGGCCGAGATGCCGTACTGGCCGTAGGAGCCGCGTCGCGACCGCGCGGCGTCGAGCCCCGAGGCTACCCGGTTCGGCTGCGCCGCACCTGCCAGCGCCGCAGCGCGATCGCGGACCAGATCAACTCCACGACGCCGAACGGCCAAGCGCCTTGCAGGAAGCCATAAGCCGATGAGGCCACGCAGGCGACGGCGAATGCCACGACGAACCACGCCGAGCGTTCCTCCAGCGCATAGAAGAGCAGCATCGCGCCGACCGCCAGCGCCCCGAAAAGCGTCAGCGCATCCATGCCGAGGCTCGGTACCGGGCGGTCACCGCTTGTGCTGTCCCGCCGGCGCCGTCTCGCCGATCAGATGAACCTCGAGGCCTGGGATCGCGTCCAGGAGACGGTCCGCGAGCGAGGTGCGGCCCAACCCGATGCCGCGGCGCGGCTCGTGGATGAGCACGACGTGGCTCACGCGCTGCTCCGCGATGACTTCCGCCAGGCCGCGGGCCAGGTCGCTGGCCTCGCCCCGGATCACCTCGGCGCCGAGGTCCACGGCGTAGTCGACGTTCGCCTGAAGGTTCTGGCGGCGATCGCGCGACTGTTGGACGGACGGCGTTTCGACGGCAACGGCGATCCACGCGGCGTGGAGAGTGGTGGAAAGCGAGGACGCGCGCCGCAGCGCGCGCCTGCAGCCGGGCGACTCGTCGACGATGGCCATGACCCGTTCGGTCACCGGCGGAAGCTCGATGCCCTGGCTCAGGACCGCTCCCTCGAGCTCCTGATCCGCCCTCCCGGCCAGGAACCGGAGCGACAGGTCGCGCAGCGCCATCAAGTTTGGTTCGGTGAAGAAGCGCTCCAGGGCGATCGTCGCGCGCTCCGGCGGATAGACGTTGCCGTGGCGCATGCGCTGGCGGAGCGCGTGCGGGCTCATGTCCACCAGTTCGATCTCGTCGGCGGCCCGGACCACCTCGTCGGGGACGCGCTCCCGGACGGGCACGCCCAGGATCGTCTCCACCGCCCCGGCAACCGATTCGATGTGCTGGACGTTGCAGGTGCTGATGACCTCGATGCCGGCGTCGCGGATCGCCTCCACGTCCTGCCAGCGCTTCTCGCGCACGGAGCCCGGGACGTTTGTGTGGGCCAGCTCGTCGACCAGGGCGACGGCCGGATGGCGGGCGATGATCGCGTCGGCGTCCATCTCCTCCACGGCCACGCCGCGGTATTCCACGCGACTCCGTGGCACGATCTCCAAACCATCCAGCAGCGCGGCGGTATGGCGGCGGCCGTAGGTTTCGACGAAGCCCACGACCACGTCGGTTCCACGTTCGTGGCGGCGGTGCGCTTCCTCGAGCATCTTGTAGGTCTTGCCTACGCCCGGCGCCATGCCCATGTAGATGCGCAGCCGGCTGCGATCCGGCTTCCGCTCGCCCGCGAGGCGAGCCAGCATCTGATCGCCGGTGGGGCGGCCGGGATCCGCCGATTCGGTGGTCACCTCAAGAGCCCGTCCAGATCCAGGTTCAACTCCAGGACGCGCACTGCCGGCGCCCCAATGAAGCCGAACAACGCTTGGGTGGTGTGGCGGGCGACGAGCGCTCGCACCGCATCCTCGGTCATGCCGCGAGCTTTGGCAACGCGCGCCACCTGGTATTCCGCGGCCGCGGGGCTGATGTCGGGGTCCAGCCCGGACGCGGAAGCAGTCACGAGCTCGATCGGCACGGGCTTGCCGCCGTTGGCCTTCTGTTCGGCATCGACCCGCGCTGTGATGGCGTCGATCAGCGCCTTCGACGTGGACGAGAGGTTGGAGCCTCCCGAGACCGTCGGGTCGTAGCCGTTCGCGCCCGCGGCCGACGGCCGGCCCCAGAAGTATTTCGGATCGTCGAACGCCTGGCCGATCAAGCTCGAGCCGAGTGTCTTGCCGTCGACCACGATCTGGGAGCCGTTGGCCTGCGACGGGAACGCCACCTGGGCGACGGCCGTCACGGCCGCCGGGTAGATCAGGCCGGTGACAACGGTGAGCGCCAGCAGGACCGCGAATGCGGGCCAGAGCTGGGTTCGGATGAAGCTTCGCATCGTGGGCTCCTAAGCCAGGTGGACGGCGGTGATGAAGAGATCGATCGCCTTGATGCCGAGGAACGGGGCCAGGATTCCGCCGAGGCCGTAGATGAGCAGGTTGCGGCGGAGCAGGTCGGCGGCCGGGGCGGCGCGGTAGGCGACACCGCGCAGCGACAGCGGCACAAGGGCGATGATGACGAG